>JBEINZ010000120.1:0-9384 GCA_040377825.1 Hyphomicrobiales bacterium
GGTCGCCGCGATTGGCATCGTTCCGCTCGACGTGAAGGTGCTCGAGCCCGTGTTGAAGCGCGCCCAGGCCGCCGGCATCAAGGTCATCGCGCATGAAGGCCCGGAGCAGTCTGGCCGTGACTGGAACGTCGACCTGATCGACTCCGTGAAGTTCGGCGAAGTGCAGATGGAAAAGCTGGCCAAGGAAATGGGCGGAAAGGGCGAATACATCGCCTTCGTCGGCACGCTGACCACGCCGTTGCATAACGTCTGGTGCGATGCGGCCATCGCGCTGCAGAAGAAGAAGTTTCCGGAAATGAAGCTGGTCGCCGACCGCTTCCCGGGCGCCGACGAAATCGACACCGCCCAGAAGACCACGCTTGACGCGATCAAGGCCTATCCGAACCTCGGCGGCGTGATCGCCTTTGGTTCGAACGGCCCGATCGGCGCCGGCAATGCCATCAAGCAGCAGAAGCTCGGCAAGAAGATCGCGGTCGTCGGTACGGCTCTTCCGGGGCAGGCCAAGCAGCTGATCACGGACGGCATCATCCGCGAGGCGTTCCTTTGGAACCCGATCGACGCCGGCTACGCCATGGTCGCGCTTGGCAAGCTCGTCCTCGACGGCAAGGCGATCACTGACGGCATGAACATTCCGGGCGTCGGCAAGGTCTCGGTCGACGTGGCGGGCAAGCTCGTCAAGGCGGACAAGATCATGCAGATCAACAAGGATACCGTTGACGGCCTGATCGCGGTCGGCCTCTGACCGGCGTCTGACTTGGAATATTGACATCGACGAAAGGCGGGCTCAATGGCCCGCCTTTCATTGGATATGTGCGCTCGTGCACTTGGTCCGGAAACAGCATGGCCGCCTTCCTTCAATTGACCGGCATCTCCAAGAAGTTCGGCGGCGTCCAAGCGCTGCGCGACGTCGACATGACGATCGAGCAGGGTGAGGTGCATTGTCTCGTCGGCGAGAACGGCTCGGGAAAGTCGACCCTCATCAAGATCGTGTCCGGCGTGCAGCCGCCGGAACCGGGCGGAAAGATCGTCATCGAGGGCCGTGAATACGCATCGCTCGCACCGACGGAGAGTACGCGGGCTGGCATCCAGGTCATTTATCAAGACCTGTCGCTCTTCCCCAATTTGACGGTCGCGGAGAATATCGCGGTCGGCCGGCATCTTGGCGGCTTGCATTTGGTCAAATGGGCGGCGATCCGCGCCGCTGCCACACAAGCGATGCGCCGTATCGGCATTGCCCTCGATCTCGACGCGAAAGTCGAAGATTTGACCATCGCAAATCGACAATTGGTCGCCATTTGCCGCGCGATCGCCGCCGACGCGAAGCTGTTGATCATGGACGAGCCGACGGCATCGCTGACCCGCACCGAAGTCAATTCATTGCTCGGCTTGGTTCGTGAACTAAAGGCCAAAGGTATCTGTATCGTTTTCGTTTCGCACCGCCTCGACGAAGTTTTGGAAGTGGCCGAACGCGTCACGGTGCTGCGCGACGGACGCAAGGTCGGAACCTTCGACGCGCGCGACGTCAATGACAAGAAGCTGGCCGTGCTCATGACCGGCAAAGAATTTTCCTACGACCTCAAATCCGTCGATCTGTCGAACAAGCCGGTGGTGTTTGAGGTCGAGGCGCTGACGAGGACAGGGGAATACGACGACATTTCGTTTAACCTGCGCGCCGGTGAGATCCTCGGGATTACCGGGCTGCTCGGATCCGGGCGCACGGAACTGGCGCTGTCGCTGTTTGGGATGACGCGCCCCGATTCCGGCACGATCCGCATCGACGGCAAGCCTGTGACGCTGAAGTCCAATCAGGACGCTATCGAGGCCGGGATAGCCTATGTGTCTGAGGATCGTTTGACGCTCGGTCTCGTGCTCGACCAGTCGATCGCGGCGAACGCCACGGTAACGATCCTTGAAAAGCTCGCCGGCCGACTGGGTTTGATTGATCCGAAAGATCGTCAGATCATGGTCGACCGTTGGGTAAAAGACCTCTCGATCAAGGTCTCCGACACTGAAAATCAAGTTCGGACGCTTTCTGGTGGCAACCAGCAACGTGTGGTGCTTGCCAAATGGATGGCGCGTAAGCCGCGCGTGCTGATCCTGGATAGCCCGACCGTCGGTGTCGACGTCTCCGCCAAGGATGGCATTTACGAGATCGTGAAGCGGCTTGCCGAGGAAGGCGTCGCGGTGATCATGATTTCCGACGAGATTCCGGAAGTCTTATACCATTCGCATCGGATCATCGTCATGCGCTCCGGCCGTTTTACCGGGATGCACAATCCAACAAAGACCTCCGAACACGATCTGATGGTGGCCGTTAATGCTTGAAATTTTCATGCGCTTTCGGCGCAGCCACGAGTTCTGGCTGGCCATGGTGATCTTGTTGCTCTGCATCATCCTGACCGTTGCCACGGACAGCTTCTTCACGTTGCGTAATCTTTCCGATCTTCTGACTTCGAATGCCTTCATCGGCATTCTCTGCGCGGGCCTGATCGTTGTGCTCGTGTCCGGCGGTATCGATATCTCGTTCACAGCCACCGCGACCGTCACGCAATATGTCGCGCTCACCATCGCAAACGCTTACGGCGCGACTTGGGTAACCCTGTTCTTGATGGCCGGCGGCATCGGTATCGTGCTCGGCGCGATCAACGCGATCTTCATCGAGCGTTTCAAGATCCACTCAATCATTGTTTCGATAGCGACACTAAATATTTTCTACGGCTTGCTGATCTATTTCACGCGAGGAAAATATATCTACACCTTGCCCGATTTTTTCACAACGGGCGTCAATTTCTTTGAGTTCGAATATGACCAGATCCCCTACTCGCTGAATCTCCAGATCCTGTTGCTGGTTGGTTCGTTCCTTTTGACATGGTTCATCTTGAACCGAACCAATGTCGGGCGACAGATCTATGCCATGGGCGGCAATCCGGACGCGGCCAAGCGGCTCGGCTTCTCCACTTTCCGGCTGAACCTCTTTGTCTATTGCTATATGGGGTTCATCGCTGGCGTGGCGTCTCTGGCGCAGGCGCAATTCGCGCAATCCGTGGCGCCGACGGTTCTTGTCGGCAAGGAACTGGACGTCCTCGCGGCGGTCGTGCTCGGCGGCGCGAGCCTTTCCGGGGGCGTCGGCACGGTGCTCGGCACCTTCCTCGGCCTCACGCTGCTCGCGCTTTTGCAGAACGGCCTCGTGCTGATCGGCGTCTCCTCGTATTATACGCAGTTCGTGACTGGCGCCGTCATCCTGATCTCCGTATCGGCCACCGCCCTTGAGGCGGCCCGGCAGCATCGCTTGAAGAGGGCCCGCGCATGAGCACGAAAGTTTCCTCGGCGCGCGGCGGCTTGCAGGCGTTCTTGTTCGGCACCAATGGCTCGCTGACAGCGCTGCTCGTCAGCCTCTTGATCGTGTTCACCTTGATCATCGGGCAGAAGTTCCTGTCGCCGACGACACTGCAGTCAATGGCGTTCCAGCTCCCGGAACTCGGCATTCTCTCGCTTGCGATGATGATCACGCTGCTGAAGGGCGGCTTGAACCTCTCGATTATCGCCACCGCGAATCTCTGCGCGCTCGCCATGGCTTTTTGCCTGACCCGCCTCGTGCCAGGCACGGAGGGGCTGACGTCCTATGCCCTGATAGCCGTTTCACTCGCCGCCGGTTTCGTTGTGGCGCTGATTATCGGGCTCATCAACGGCTATGTCATCGCCTATCTGGGCGTCTCGCCGATCCTCGCGACCCTCGGAACCATGACGTTGGTCAAGGGCCTCGCGATCGGCCTCACGCGCGGCAACGTCATTTCCGGATTTCCCGAGCCGATCGTTTTCATCGGCAACGGCACGATCGCCGGCGTGCCCTTCGGCATTCTGGTGTTTCTCGCCTGTGCCATCCCCGTATCGATCTGGTTATCGCGCACGCCGACCGGCAATGCGATCTATATGATCGGATCGAACGAGAAGGCGACCCGCTATTCCGGCGTGGACACTCGGCGCGTCATGCTGAAGGTTTATGTCGCGTCCAGCCTTCTAGCGGCGGTCGCGGCGGTCGTGATGATGTCACGCTTCAATTCGGCGAATGCCAGCTACGGCGAGAGCTACCTTCTCGTTACCATCCTCGCGGCCGTGCTCGGCGGGGTCGATCCGTTCGGCGGCGCCGGCAAGGTAATCGGTCTGATCCTGGCGCTCGTGATCCTCCAGGTCATTTCGTCCGCGTTCAATCTTATGGGTTTGTCGCAGTTCCTGACCCTGTCGATTTGGGGCGCGATCCTGATCGGCGCGACCGCCTTTGCCCTACGCTATCGCAACAAGCAACGCCGCTGATCCCTGGAGACCCCGCCATGACCGCGATGAAGAAAATCCTGAATAGCCCGGCCACCTATGTCGACGAGATGCTCGACGGCCTCGTCGCGGCACATCCAGAGTATTACGCACAGCCCGTTTCGCGCGTGATCACGCGCGCCAGCGGCGCCGTGAAGGGCAAGGTCGGCATCGTGACCGGTGGCGGCTCGGGCCACTTGCCGGTTTTCACCGGCTATGTCGGCAAGGGCCTGCTCGATGCCTGCGCAATCGGCAACGTCTTCGCCTCGCCATCGTCCGAGCAGATGGCCGATGCCATGCGGCACGCCAATGGCGGTGCTGGGGTACTCCGGCTTTATGGCAATTACGGCGGAGATGTCATGAATTTCGACATGGCCGGCGAAATGCTGGAGATGGAAGATATCGCCTCGACCACGGTATTGCTGGCCGATGACGTCGTCTCCGCGCCGCTGGCCGAGCGCGCCAAGCGCCGGGGCGTGGCGGGCATGGTCTATGCCTTTAAGATCGCCGGTGCCCGCGCCGAGGAAATGGCCGATCTCGCCGAGGTCACACGCATCGCGCAAAAAGCGGCCGACCATTGCTTCTCGATCGGCATGGCACTGACGCCTTGCACTGTCCCACAGGCCGGCAAGCCGACTTTTTCCATCCCAGACGGCGAGATGGAAATGGGCATGGGTATTCACGGCGAGCCGGGGATCTACACGTCGCCGATCAAAACGGCCGACGCAATCGTCGACGAAATGATCGAGAAGCTCGACGCGGACCTCAAAATCGACAAGGGCGCGCGGGTGTCGCTCATGGTCAACTCGCTCGGCGCGACCCCGCCGGAAGAGCTTTACATCATGTATCGCCGCGCCGCCGCGATCATCGCGGCCAAGGGCGCCACCATCGTCATGCCGCTGGTCGGGCGCTATGCGACCTCCATGGAAATGACCGGCGCGACCATGACGATCTGCCATCTCGACGGCGAGTTGGAGCACTTGCTGAAGGCCCCAGCCGACTGCGCGTTCTGGCGGGTTTGACGGTTCCGATCACCTTACCCCGAAACGGATCAGTGCCATGACGACCTTCACCACCGCCGCGCTTCGCGCCGTCGCACAGAAGATCGCCGTGGCGACCGACGCAGCGGCAAGCGAACTGAATGCGGCGGACGGCCAGCTCGGCGATGGCGATCTTGGGATCACCGTATCGGCGGGCTGGAAAGAGATCGCCGACAATGTCGGCAAAATGCCCGATGACGTCGGCATGGCCTTCATGGAGGGCGCCAAAGCCTTCCAGAAGGTTTCGTCGTCGTCCTACGGCACTTTGACTGCTACCGCCTTCATGGCAGCGGCTAAGGCCTGCAAGGGCCACGAAGCGGTGCCCTTTGCGGAAACCTCCGGATTGGTGGCAGCTGCCCGCGACGCCATGATGGTACGCGGCAAGGGATCCCTTGGCGACAAGACCGTCCTCGATGCGCTCGATGCCATCGCCAAGGCGACCGCCGGCCTCGATGAGCCCGCCGCGTTGCTCGCGGCCGCCGACAGGGCCTGCGATGAAGCCCTTGCCGCGTTCAAGGACAAGCCAAACAAGCTCGGTCGCGCCCGCATGTTCGCCGAGAAGAGCCAGGGACTCGACGATCCCGGCATGTTGGCCCTTCGCCGCGTGATCGACGGACTGAAGGGCTGATCGCAATTTTCCACCAATGGTCGCGTTGACGGCTCAAAAGCGAGGGTGCGGAAGTTAAAGTTATTTGCTAAGACTCCGTTAACGGTCCTACCCGGGCCGCCTAACAATCGGACGGGTGACGGCGATGACGGAGCCATCGATTCAGGCCGAGCGGCAAAACGTACGCAGTCTTCAAGATGCGATTCGCAAAATGCGGATTGTTGCGACCGAGCGGGCCGACGTATTGACCGATCTGGCCGCGGCGGAAAAAGCCCGGCTTCAACTTCTGTCCGAAGAACTCACGGACGTTTTCAAAAGCGTTCCTATCGACACGGATTTCTTTGCCTTCACCGTGTCAGGCGGCGAGACTCCCCGCCTTTGGATCGACATGACCAGCCATGTCGCAATGGCACGCGATCGACGCACCTACCGCTTCCTGAAGGATACGCGCCTTGGGCGTACCGTAATCTTGGAAAGCGCGGTTCTCGATGATATGGCCGACTGCATCACCAACTATGTGGCCGAGCGGATTATAGAGCGTGAACGTGCGCTCGAGGCTGACTGGATGACAAATCGGGCGAGAACTGTTTCGACCCCGATCGGCGCCGAGCCTCCAAAGGATGCAGCGAAGGCAAAGCCGCGCAAGTCGGACGCTCCCAAGCTCGGTGCGGGCCGAATATTGCTGACGTTCCTGCTCGGCGCGGCAGTCGGCGTCGCCACACTGGTGGCTTGGGCTTGGTTCAGGACGTGACTGACAACGAGCCAAATTTCCGTTTGGCAATTTCAATCGGCCCGGAAGATGGGTCCGCAAAGCCTCTTTCGACCTGCGTCAGCGACCATGCGCCGGGCCGACCGTTGACCGTGAACAAGTTCCACCCGGCGCCGCGTCGCATGGCGCTCGGATTGGCCGAGGCCGAGGGAACGCCGACGACCGGAACAGGACCGTTCGGGCCTACGATCTCCATGACGCTTGGTCGATGCGTGTGACCATGCAGGATCAGTTCCGCCCCCGTCTTCTTGATCACGGCGCGAAACCGATCGGCGCCCACGAGCCGCGCAGCCCAATGGGTCGATCCGCGTGTCGGTGGGTGATGGATCATGACGACACGGAACAGCCCCTCATGGCCAAGTCGCTCGAGTGTTTCCGTAAGGAGTAGCGCTTGGCTCGGGTCGAAGACGCCCGTCGCCATGAACGGCGCGGTCGCCTTGGCGGAAGAAACGCCGACAAATCCCACGGGGCCGCGCCGGCGCACAAAGGGGAATGCGACGTGGCTGCTGCCGTCGCCCCAGAGAAACGGACCCCAGGCGGCGCTTGCCTGCTTCAGCGACGAGCCGACATAAGCGTCATGATTGCCCGGAACGAGCGAAACGTCCGAGGGGCTTCCGAGCGATGCAAGCCAAGCGCGAGCCGGCTCCATCTCGGCCTCAAGCGCAATGTTAACGATATCGCCGGTGACGCAAACGTGGTCGGGGGCTTCAGCGCGAATATCCGCGACGAGACCGTCAAGCACGGCCGGCCGCATGCTGCCGCGCCCGCGATTGAGCCGCCAGTTCAAATAGCCAAGCATCCGCTTGGACATCAGCTCGCCGATACGAGCCTTGGGAAGCGGACCGAGGTGTGGATCGGAGAGGTGCGCGAAGCGATACATGACGGAAAGGCAATTAGCCAAGCCGGAGCCCCGCGTCCAGCTATTCCGGCGTTTGCCTCGCCCGTCTACACCAATACGAATGAGGGAGAACCGCTCAAAAGTTGCAGTCACCTAACTAATTCGCCTCAATGATGCTCGTCTGAACCAATCAGGGCATTGATGCGCTTGATGAGACCGCAATCCGATCCAAGGCAACCTCGCGAGAACAGGCACTCTCTAGCGCAAGAGACTGCCTATAATTCGCGCATTGTTTATGAGCGATCAAAAGCCAATAGGAAGGCAGTAATTCTCGGGTTTGTCATGTCGACGGCCGGCGCCCAGGAATACGGCTTGCGGCTAAAGAACTGGCGGATCAAAGTGATCATCGTGAATCTCCATAATTTTCAAGCGATTGCGCCTCCGATTTATCCAGAAGCAGGCTATAATCGCTGCGCGTTGCTGCATCTGACGTCGCCATCGGTCATAATGGCGGTTCAGGGCGTCTTTCTATCGCACGCCCTTCACGGGTCATTGCTGCACCGCACATAGTCCTTAAATAGGCAATTCCTTTCAGTTTGGCCACGAATTGCACACAGATCAGCCATGCACTTTAGACACAAGGCGGTCATATCATCATCATAACCGCATAGCTGGATTATCGGGACTCGGAGCTTGGTGTTGCACGGTCTTGCACCCGGTTTTCGGCGATTTTTCTTAGCCTGGAGCCATCGGCTCCTGCCTCTGCTCTCTTTGAGCAAGGGAGAAAGCGAAGCAAGCGATGGTTCTCCAATCATTGCCTGACATCGCGGTCGGGCGTTAAACGGCGCAGCTCATTCACGAGGTTTCAGTGGGAACCCTCGGCGAGGCCATGGAGACGCGCGATGGCGCTGGTGGATATCCTGAAGCCTGTGGTCAGCCGGGCGATTACCACCGCGGCGCTGTTTCTCAGGCCGATGACCCTCGGCGTGCGCGGCGTGGTGATTGATCCGAACCGACGGATCTTTTTGGTTCGCCACAGCTACATGCCCGGCTGGTATCTTCCGGGCGGGGGCGTCGACCCTGGGGAGACGATCGAGGCGGCGCTCCGGCGGGAACTCATCGAGGAAGGCGGGATCATCCCGACGGGCTCGCCGCGCCTCTTTGGGCTTTATTGGAACGCCCGTGCCGCGCGCCGCGATCACATTGCCTTGTACATGGTCGATGCCTTCTCGCAGCCGACCCCGCCCCGCGTGCCCAATCGCGAGATCGTTGAAATCGGCTTCTTCGCGGTCGACACGTTGCCGAAGGATACGACCGAGGCGACGCGGCGGCGGATCGACGAGGTTTTGGGCGGAGCCGTTCCTGACCCGCTCTGGTGACGCCGGCTTGTCAGCGGACCCACCCCGTGTTAGCAGGCTCTTGGCCCGGAGAGGGACAATGAAACAGGCGAATTCCTTGCGACGACGAGGCGGCCAACGTGGGTCAACCCACGCGGCGACGCCGTTCGCGCATGCCTGACCCGGCCGGCCATTGCCCCCGGTGAGTGCATTCCGAGCCTCCGCGCGCCGCGTGTCCCAGCGAGACCGAAGCCAAGCGGATCCAAGGATATGCACGCCCCAGCCTATTTCATCCGGCCGGAACTTCCCGCCGACGACGCCATCATCGAAGACCTGCACGATATCGCCTTCGGCCCCGGCCGGCACGCGCGCACGGCAAGCCGTCTTCGCGAAGGCGTGCCGCATGATCCCGCGCTGTCGCTTGTTGCTCAATTCGGCAGCCGGCTAGAGCCTGTCGCGTTCGGATCGAAGCGATCCGAACGAAA
>JBEINZ010000156.1:0-7703 GCA_040377825.1 Hyphomicrobiales bacterium
ATGCCTCGGCCTTCACCTTCAAATACTCCCCGCGTCCTGGAACGCCCGCGGCCGGAGAGCCCGAACAGGTCGACGAGGCCGTCAAAACCGACCGCCTCATCCGCCTCCAGGACCTCGTAAACGCGCGCACACGCGCTTTCAACGACAGCCGCATCGGCATGGAAACGGATATCCTGATCGAGAAAGCGGGCCGACGTCCCGCTCAGCTGGTCGGGCGGTCACCATGGCTTCAGCCCGTCCATGTCGACGCGCCCGCGGCGCTGATCGGCCAGATCGTTCGCGTTCGCATTGACGGCACCCATTCCTTCAGTCTTTTCGCGACGCTCCTCGACCGGCCCGACGAGCGCCCGCGCGACCTTGCGGCCATGGGGGCACGCGCTTGACCGGAGCAAACCGAGGATCCGCGCCGACCTTCCCGCTGATGGCGCATGCCTCAGACCTGACGCATATCGTCTTGGCTTTCGACGACAACCGTCTGGTCGGCGATCTCTATGGCGAATTCGACCGCAATCTCGCCGAGATCGAGCGTCGGCTTCACGTCAGCGCGATCGCGCGCGGCAATCAGGTGACGATTAAGGGGCCGCACCAAGCTTGCGAGCAAGCTCGCAACGTTCTGGAAAGCCTTTACCAAAGGCTACAGACCGGCGCGGAGGTGCTTCCCGGCGACGTTGACGGCGCTATCCGCTTCGCCGAAGCCAGTGGACAACAATTGCCGCTGCCGACGTTGGAGCCCAAGGGTCGGCTGTCCGCCGCGCAGATTTCCACCCGCCGCAAAACGGTGGTTGCTCGCACGGCTGCCCAAGATGCCTATATCCGCGCGATGGACAGAGCGGATCTCGTTTTCGGCATTGGTCCAGCTGGTACGGGAAAGACCTATCTCGCGGTCGCCTATGCCGCGGCCCTCATAGAGCGCGGCGATGCAACGCGGCTGATCTTATCGCGGCCGGCGGTGGAGGCGGGCGAAAGGCTCGGCTTTCTGCCGGGAGATTTGAAGGAGAAGGTCGATCCCTATTTGCGCCCGCTTTACGATGCACTCTACGATATGATGCCGGCGGAGAAGGTCGAACGTGGACTTCAATCCGGCATGATCGAAGTGGCCCCGCTCGCCTTCATGCGCGGCCGCACGCTCGCGAACGCTGTCGTCCTCCTGGACGAGGCGCAGAATACGACAACGATGCAAATGAAGATGTTTCTGACCCGGCTTGGCGAGAACGCGAAAATGATCGTCACGGGCGATCCGACGCAGGTCGATCTCGGGCCCGGGCAGAAATCCGGGCTGGTCGACGCGCTCGAGATCCTGCGCGATGTACCCGGAATCATTCGGGTGAATTTCACCGACAAGGATGTTGTCCGTCATGAACTCGTGGCGCGCATCGTGAGAGCCTATGACAATGTTAGCCGCGAGCGGCTTGCCGCTGCGGAGCGCCGGCCGCTCGGATCTGTCGGAGGGCCTTCCTCATGACAGAGGAGTCCCGAAGTTCGAGCCGCGCCATCGCCGTCGACATCCTGATCGAAGACGTCGCCTGGGGTGCCGAGGAAGTGCTTCGGCCGTTGATCGAACGGGTCGTGTCAGCGGTTGCCGCGAGCGGCGCGTTGGACATTCCGGACGAGGCGGAACTTTCGCTCGTCTTGACCGATGATGCCCGCATCCGCGTCCTGAACCAGACCCATCGCGGGATAGACAAACCGACCAATGTCCTGTCGTTTCCTGTTTACGATCCGGGCGAGCCGATCGGCCCGATGCTCGGCGACATCGTGATTGCGCGCGAGACAACGACGCGAGAAGCCGCTGAAGAAGCAAAACCCTTCGAGGACCATGTGAGCCACCTCCTGGTTCATGGGCTCCTGCATCTTCTCGGTTTCGACCATGAAGACGATGGCGAGGCCGAGGTAATGGAGCAACTTGAAATTGACATCCTAGCGACGCTGGACATTGCCGACCCCTACGGTTGCGCAACGGCCGCCTCGCATGACGAGACGGTGAAATGAGCGACACGATTACCCCAACAACGAGTTCGGCCACCGATGCCCGAGAGGGATTTGACGGCCGCGGCGAAGGCGAAGGTCGATCTAGCGAAAGTTGGATAGATCGATTGATGATGGCGGTCGGTTGGAAGCAATCGTCCGCCACCTTGCGCGATAATCTGCAATCTGTTTTGGAACAGGACGGCGACGCCGCTTTCTCCACGCAGGAGCGGGCGATGATCCGCAATATTCTGCGGCTGAGAGAAACCCGCGTCCGCGACGTCATGGTCCCACGCTCGGAAATCGATGCGGTGGCGAACGATGTCACTCTGACGGAGCTCATGATCTTGTTCAAGGATTCCGGTCATAGCCGGATGCCGGTGTATAAGGACACGCTCGACGACGCGGGCGGCATGATCCACATCCGCGATCTCATGGGCTATATCGCCGAGGCCGCGCTGGTTCGCACGAGCCGTCTGGAGACCGGCGCGGAAGAGGCGCGCGACATTGATCTTGCGCAGGTCGACCTCTCTCGCACCCTTGCCGAGACTGGATTGGAACGCCCGGTTCTCTTCGTTCCCGGCTCGATGCCGGCGACCGATCTTCTTGCCCGGATGCAACAAAACCGCATTCAGATGGCGCTTGTCATCGACGAATTCGGCGGCGTCGATGGCCTCGCGAGCCTCGAAGACATTGTCGAAACCGTCGTCGGCGACATCGAGGACGAGCACGATACGGACGAGGACGAGGCCGTGGTGGTTGCCGACGGCGATGCCTGGATCGCCGATGGACGCGTCGAACTCGCCGACATGGCTGAAGCAAGCGGCATCAACTTCGAGATCTGGGATGTCAGCGAGGATGTCGATACACTCGGCGGCCTCGTGGTCGCGCTGGTCGGACGTGTTCCTTTGCCTGGCGAGACGATACGCACCGAAGCGGTACCGGGCATCGTGTTTGACGTCCTCGATGCTGATCCGCGTCGCGTGAAAAAACTGCGCATCCAGCGCGAACCGGACAACGCCAACGATCGGTTGCCGCAGCCGATTCGAGAAGCGGGCGCTGCTTGACCGGCGCCCAGCCACCTGAAATGGAGAGATCCACGGGGACATTTGCCCGAATCTTTCCGGTAGGTGGCGATGATTAGTCGAATCGCTGATGGCATCGTCCTTCTCTGGGGATGGCGACGCGCGGCAGTGGCTGCGTTTGTCGGCGCGCTTGCCGCGCTCGCCCAAGCGCCATTTCATGCCTTCCCGATACTCTGGCTGTCGCTGCCCGTGCTTGTCCTGCTCCTCGACGGCGCGGTGACGGCAAAGGCGAGCGGCCGAGTGAAGCGACTGAGGCCCGCCTTTGCGATCGGCTGGTTTTTCGGCGTCGGTTACTTCCTTGCGGGACTTTGGTGGATTGCGGCCGCGTTTTTGGTCGATGTTCGGCAATTTGGCTGGATGATCCCCTTCGCCTTGATGTTTCTGGCCGGCGGTCTCGCGCTCTTCATGGGTCTTGGCACTGCCCTCGCGCGCATGTTTTGGTCGGATGGACCAGCGCGTGTTTTGGCGCTCGCGGTCGGTCTCACGGTGTCGGAATATCTGCGCGGCAACATTCTCACCGGCTTTCCCTGGAATGCGCTCGGCTACGGCCTTGCCGCCAATGGGCCAATGATGCAGGCCGCCTCGCTCGTTGGGCTGGATGGCATGACCTTTCTAGCGGTCATCATCTTTGCCGCGCCGGTCCTTCTGCTCAACGGACGGCGCTTCAGCCGGCTGGCTTTCGTCGCCATATGCCTTTTGTTCGGCTCGCTCGTTGGCTTTGGTGCTTGGCGTCTGGCCACGGTGCAGGTCGCAACCGTCGAGGGCGTCAAGCTTCGCGTCATGCAACCCGCGATCGACCAGTGGCGCAAGTGGCGTCCGGAGTTCAAGGGAGAAATTCTAAGCCGTTATGTAGAGCTTTCCTCCGGCCCGGACGGCAAGGGTCTAGAAAAGGTAACTCACCTGATCTGGCCGGAATCAGCGTTCCCGTTTCTTCTGGCCAATGAACCTTGGGCGCTTTCCACGCTCTCTCAAATGCTCGGTTCGCATACGACGCTGCTTTCCGGCGCGATCCGCGCGGAGCCGCCATCGGCCGGCGAATCCAGACCCCGCTATTACAACTCCGTCTATGTCATTGCGCCGGGCGCCGAGCTTCTCGACGCATATGACAAGACGCATCTTGTACCGTTTGGTGAGTATCTGCCGTTTCAGGACATCCTGGAAGCGCTCGGGATTCAGCAGCTGACCCAACTACGCGGCGGATTTGCCTCGGGAACAGGATTGCGGACCCTGACGGTTCCCGGCGCGCCGCCGGTTGGTCCCTTGATTTGCTACGAAGCTATATTTCCGAATTTCGCGATCGGGTCGGAGCGCCCGGCCTGGTTGTTGAACGTCACCAACGATGGTTGGTTCGGCTTGACCGCGGGACCCTATCAGCACTTGCATCAAGCCCAGCTACGCGCTGTCGAAGAGGGTTTACCGCTGGTACGAGCGGCGAATACTGGTATTTCTGCGGTGTTTGACCCGTTGGGACGCGTCGTTGCCTCGCTTCCGCTTGGTGAATTCGGCATCTTTGACAGCCCTCTTCCAATTGCAATCGATCCACCACTTCTTACCAGAATGCGCCAAATTGGACTGATCACAGCCATTTTCTGTGCATTTTTATTGCTATTTGCCCGACGTCTTCAATTTTTTAGATAGGTTCCCGTTGACTAACGCTACAAGGCGACGTCAGAATACAATCATGGGTCTGTCGAGCTAGATCACGGGCGGCGACAAAAACCTCACAACCAGTTTGTCTCGGCTAAGTTGTGGGGCCTTGACATAAGCCGCTCGAACCCGTGGCGACATATCGATACGACCGGAAATCGCCGAACCACCACGGCGGCAATACTTGTTTAGTCAATAACCGAAGCAAGAAGGTGCCGATATGGCCAGCAAAAAGTCGCCTAATCCGATAGATGTGCATGTGGGGAGTCGCGTAAGGCTTCGCCGAATGATGCTCGGAATGAGTCAAGAAAAACTCGGAGAACATCTCGGAATCACGTTCCAGCAGATCCAGAAGTATGAGAAGGGAACGAACCGAATCGGCGCGAGCCGCCTTCAGGCTATCGCCCGGGTGCTCAATGTACCTGTTGCTTTCTTCTTCGAGGATGCCCCGGGCATGACGCCCGTTGCCGGAAACCAGGGTTTCGAGGAATCCCAGGCCGCTTCCTATGTGGTCGACTTCCTATCGAGCTCGGAAGGCCTCTCGCTGAACAAGTCATTCGTTCGCATCAAGGATGCGAAGACCCGGCGCAAGATCGTCGAACTTGTGCGCGCCGTAGCTGGCGAAGAAGAAGAATAAGGCGATATCCGGAGCCGAACGATCGGCTCCGGAAGTCCGCCCCCTCGGCAAAAAACTCTCTCGGACTTCAATAGTTCCTCGGCGCCAAATTTTCTGGCGCACCCCCTTATGACCCGACTTCGACGTTAGATCGACGATTTCAGGGTCATTGTTTTTAAAGTCGGCGAGTTTATCGCGACAAGTCCAGCGCCACCGCCAGAAATCGTAGAAAGATCGTGCTCGATCTGGTCCTTAAAGCGTGATGAGGCACGACTTGACCCATGAGACGGGAGGCTGTTATGCGAACCGGAAGCGAAGACGCGATCCTAGCTCTTAGTCGTGTCAGCCAATCCGAAAGGTTTTCGTCCGTGTCTCGATCCTCGTATCTGTTTACCAGCGAATCCGTTTCTGAAGGCCACCCTGACAAAGTGTGTGATCGTATTTCGGACGAAGTGGTTGACACGTTTTTTCGGGTCGGGCCCGAGGCTGGCTGGGACCCGTCGCATCTAAGAGTCGCCTGCGAGACGCTTGCGACCACCAATCGTGTGATTATCGCGGGCGAAACGCGCGGTCCGGCGACCATTACCAGGGACCTGATTTCGCATGTGGCGCGGCTGGCGATCCGCGACATCGGGTATGAACAAACGGGTTTCCATTGGGAAACGGCTGAGATCGACGTGCACCTCCACGCACAATCCGCCGACATCGCCGTTGGCGTCGATATGGTCGGCAACAAGGACGAGGGTGCCGGCGATCAAGGCATCATGTTCGGCTATGCGTGTCGGGAAACCCCTGAACTGATGCCCGCACCGATTTACTATTCCCACAAGATCTTGAAGCTGTTGTCGGAGGTGAGGAAATCCAAGCGCGAGCCTGCGCTGGAGCCGGATGCCAAGAGCCAAGTGACCGTTGCCTACGAGAACGGCCGTCCGGTCCGCGCCACGCAGATCGTGATCTCCACCCAGCACACGCCTGGTCTCACGAGCGCGGATGTCGCGGCGATCGTGAAGCCTTACGCCACCGCTGCGCTGCCCGAGGGCTGGGTCGACGAGCGCACGGTTTGGCATATCAACCCGACTGGCAAGTTTGAAATCGGCGGTCCGGATGGCGATTGCGGGCTGACCGGACGCAAGATCATTGTCGACACCTATGGTGGCGCGGCGCCGCATGGCGGTGGTGCGTTTTCGGGCAAGGACCCGACCAAGGTGGACCGATCCGCGGCCTATGCGGCGCGATATCTGGCGAAGAATGTTGTCGCGGCCGATCTCGCCGATCGCTGCACGATCCAGCTCGCTTACGCAATCGGTGTTTCGGATCCGCTTGCCGTCTATGTCGATTTGCACGGCACGGGCAAGGTCGATGAGGCGAGGCTGGAAGCGGTGCTGCGCGAGGTCATGAACCTTACGCCGCGCGGACTACGCACGCATCTCGGTCTGAATCGCCCGATCTATGCCCGGACATCCGCTTATGGTCATTTCGGCCGCGCTCCGGAGTCCGATGGCGGCTTCACTTGGGAACGTATCGATCTGGTCCACGCTCTGCGCGACGCGATCGGCGCGTGAGATCGGTTCGATGAACGACGTCGACCGCGAAGCGGCCGAGATCGTCCAGGCTCGGGCCGGGCACGACGGTGGGTTTTTCGGCCGTCGCATGGGCAAGGCGCTGCGCGCCGGTCAGCGATCCTTGTTCGAAACAAGGCTTCCGCGGCTTGCGGTTCCGATCGATGCGCCCCGGCCCGCTGAACTTGCAACGCTATTCGCCTCTGAAGTCCATGATGTATGGCTCGAGATCGGCTTCGGAGGCGGGGAGCATCTTATCGCGACCGCGGAAGCAAACCCGACAGTTGGGCTGATCGGGGCCGAGCCTTTCGTCAACGGCATGGCCAAAGGATTGGCGGCACTCGAAACCAGCACCGTCGGCGAGCGCATGCGACTGCACCATGCGGACGCCCTACCGCTTCTCGATTGGCTTCCGAGCGGTTCGCTCGGGCGTGTGTATCTGCTTTACCCCGACCCCTGGCCAAAGGTTCGCCATTGGAAACGGCGTTTCGTCAGCACGGCCAATCTCGACCGTCTCGCCCGTGTCATTCGGTCGGGCGGGGAATTTCGCTTCGCAAGCGATTGGGCGCCCTATGTCGACTGGACGCTTCTGCATCTGCTCGACCATTCAGCCTTCGACTGGACGGCCGAATGCGCCGACGATTGGCGTAAACCTTGGCCGGATTGGCCGGGAACGCGTTACGAATCAAAGGCTTTGCGCGAAGGCCGAAAACCGGCCTATTTGATCGCCCGCCGACGCGCCTGATCCAAGTGGCGCAACCGCACTTGCGTTTCGGCTGGTGTCGGTTATATAGACGTTCGAGTTCAACATCTCGATCCGCTCCATCGGAG
>JBEINZ010000333.1:0-2398 GCA_040377825.1 Hyphomicrobiales bacterium
CGGCGTTGAGCGCAGCTGTTGCGCGTTGGCGTGCGGACCAAAGTGCAACCGCTTTGGACGCTGTCGTAACAGGCTGGCGCGCTCTCAACGCTCAAGATTTGCAGCGCGCTATAGGCGACCGTGCTCAAGTTTCCGCAACGGCCCGTGGGCTCGTCGCCGATTGGACATCGAGCGAAGCGCGTCTCGGGGATGTGATGAGCGCGGTAAGCGATCTGCGGCGCGACAACAGTGCCGCTAACCGGGATAACGCCGAGCGGACACTTGCCCAGATCAACCAATTTGACCGATCGCGTGCGAATGCTGAGCAACTTAGATCGATTGAAGATGCCCAGAGACTACCAGCCCTCGGGCGCCTCGCCGACTTGGATAAAGCGGCGTCCGCGTTTGGAACGACGCGTTCGCCGGAGATGGCCGCCGCTGTTGTTCGCGCAGTTAGATCGCTGAAGCCCGGTGACGACGAATTGATGACCACAACACAACGTCTGGCTCGCCTGACTGCCCAATCCATCGAAATTGACTTCTTGCAGAGCGACATGCGCTTGCGCGATTTGGTGCAGAGCCACAAGCTGCTGGAAGCGGCTGAGGCCACAGGGCGCAACATCGCGACTGCAGCCAGGCAATTTCTGGACCGGGCAGGACGCCTGACGGCGCTTGACCAAAGTCGCATGAACACGGAGCAGAGAGTTGCCGTTGCTCGGGCGGATCAAGTCCGTCGCGACATTGCGGCAAGCGACGCCCGCATCAATGAGGCGGTTCGATGGGCTGAAATCAGCTTGGCACACCGTGGCACCGCCGGTGCCGCGGAGGCGGTTCAGCGATCTCGCGATGCCCTTACTGCCATTGATCGAGAACGATTGTCACCAGATCAACGATCGCTGCTTGGCCGGGTGTGCGGCATAAGTCCTTCGGACCTACCAGGAACGCTTGCTCCTACTGACCGTTGCATGCCCATCAACGCGGAAATTCTACCCCCAGTGCTGGCGCCTTCAATCCCGGCTAGATAGTCGACGGCAAGCCAAAGGCACATTCTATGTTGGCGAGTATGCGAGTCAGTGATCGCAGCTTATGCTGCTCATCTCCCGTCGGATGTTGCCGCGGTGGCGACGACCACCGCGACGATGAGGACGAGCGCAATCCAGCCGGTCACTTCTTCGCCCCGGTGATCCCGGCCCGCAGGGTGCTGAGGCCGAGCGCGGCGAGGATCTGGGTGAGCCAGTCGGACCCGACATCGACGCCGGGAATGTCAATCCCGAGGCCCTTTTCGACGACTACGACGAGAACAAGCACGGCGGCGATGATGTAGGTGCGGTAGCCCGCACCGAACTGAAGAACGGCGTTCATGGGTAACTCCTTGGTTGGGTTGGATCAGGCCTCGTTGAAGGAGAGGCTTCCGCTCGCGGCGAGGGCGATGGGTCGAACGTTGGCGGGCTGGGCGCGATAAGGCGGGCGGCGCACCGCCACGAGCCGGTTGCGCGACAGCCGGGTGATCGAGACGCGGTTCTGTTGATTGCCGCCGAGAACATGGAAGGCGGAGGCGTCGTGGCCGACATAGAGGCCGACATGCCCGCCGCCCTTGCGCTTGAAGACGAGCACGTCGCCCAGCGCTGCAGCGCCCTTCGGAACCGACGTGCCGAAAGCCGCCCATTCGAGCGCCGAGAGATAGAGGCGCGGCGGATTGCGCTCGGGGCGGCGCTCGACGTTGGCGCGGTGGGCGACGATGGCCATGAAAAGTCCGCACCACGGGATCGCGTCGTGGCGATAGACGCCGGCGTAGACGCGGCCGAGACCGGCGGCTTCGAGTTCAGCTTGCCAGCCGATGATCCTCGGATTGTCGGCATCGCCCGGCGCTTCGAGTGTGCCGTATTGCTTCAGCGCCTCGACGATCATGCGCGGGCCGGGCTCGGCTTCAAGCCAGCGGTATTGGGCAGGCAGCATTGCGGACATCCTTTCGGTTCGCCCGCTTGCGGACGCGGAACCGGGTTCCACTTCTGCTGATCGTGGGCGGCTGAAACGACGAAGCCCGCCGGAGGGCGGGCTTTTCGTCGGGTTGCGGTTGGGGTTGATCGCGGCGGATCAGGCGTGCTTGCGCCCATCCTCATTGGCTTCGATCCGGTCGATGCGTTCCCGGAACTCGCCCAGAGTCGCCTTTATCTGCGCGATGTCTGTGCGAGCATCGGCGACGACCTTTCGGCCGGCGATGTCATTCGAGACATCCATCTTGATGGCCGTGATCTCCTTCGCGTTGGCGGCGAGCGTGGCGTCAATCAACGTGAAGCGCTGCGACAGCCACCACGCCACCCGGACGAGGAAGACGATCAGGATCAGCAGCTGAGCGATGATCCCGCCTGCGACCATCCAGGTGATTGTCAGGGTTTCCGGGGCGACGGTGACCGCCGCC
>JBEINZ010000325.1:0-2598 GCA_040377825.1 Hyphomicrobiales bacterium
ATTTTTGGGCCTATACAGTTGAAGTCACCAACATTGGGTATGTGACTGTTCAACTGTGCGCCCGCCACTGGAAAATTACTGATGGAAAAGGCCGTCTACAAGAAGTCCGAGGGCCAGGCGTGGTCGGTGAGAAGCCGATTATTGGTCCCGGCGAATGCTACGAGTATACATCGGGCTGCCCGCTCGGGACGTCGTCTGGGTTTATGGTCGGCACCTATCTTATGCAGACGCAGGACGGGGACAACCTCGAAGTCATCATTCCAGCTTTCTCGCTCGACATTCCGGAAGAGCGGCGCGTGATAAACTGAAGTAGCCGCGGGGGGCTCTTCAAAGACGGCGGTATCGGACGCGGGCGCTGCGCTCTATTGCAGCGGTAACAAGCGGATCGAGATCAAGGGCGTCTCGCAGCATCTCGAGGAAACGCAATTCCTCTTGTACGGCAACAACGTCAGCCGCGACCACTTCGACCGCAAGCGCGTAGGCGGTTTCATAAAGCTTCGTCGGCAGTGACGACTTTAACACCGCCAACAGTTCGTCGAGGCCTTCTGTCCGTTCGAGAAAATGCCCGACCTCTTCGGCGATATCGGGCAGACGTGACTCATCAAAGCCAGCAAAGACAGGCAGTTGATCGACCAGCGTCTCGATCGTACGCATTTCAACATGCGTCATTGAACGGTCGGCGACGCAGCTTGTTATCATCAGTTGGACGAGAGCTTCTTGGGCAGGAAGTACCGACATGAATGTCCTTGAACGAAGTAGCGGTCGGCCCGACCGAGACCGCAACCTAGGCATTCGCTGCCCCTTCGACAAGATCGAGGTCGCGAATGCGATTGGCTGATTTTTTCGTGGAAGCGTTATGTGCCCGCGAACGAGCGCGCGGTTTCCGCCGCGCCGACTTCGAACGGCGTCGCGTCCGACCAGAAGCGACTGGCGAACTTGGCCGAGTCCACATGATAGGGCCTATCCCATTGGAATCGCATCTCGGAAAACTCGCGCATGAACGGCGACGCAAGGCCAAGGATCGGCAAAAGAAACAGTGGCAGGGCGCTGATCTTTAAGGGCTTGCCGAGCGCGGTCGCGCCAAGTGCGAGAATCTGTCGTGGGGTCCGGGTTGGCGCGGTCGGCACATGCCAAGCCTGCCCGTAGACGTCGTCGGGTGCATCAAGCAAGGTGACGATCGCGCGCGCTATGTCGGGAACGTAGGCGAAGTCGTGTAGGGTATCAGGCGGCGCAATCAACGACGACGCCTTGCCCTTGGCAATCGCGCCGAATGCCGCCTCCCCCAGATGCGAGAGCAGCACATGGGGACCATAGAAGTCCGAAGCCCGTATTGCGGCGACCCGAACGCGGCCGGCCCGACTCGCATCCAGCCATAAACGGGTTACTTCGGCGCGGACCTTGGGCTTCACACCATAATCAGTAAGCGACATGGTCTCGGTGAGCGGCGCTCGCTGCGGGCCATACAAATAGAGATTGTCCAGGAAGACCATTCGCGCCTTGCTCATTTCGCAAGCCGCTAGGACATTCGTCATCGCTCGCGGCCAAGCCTCGCGCCACACCTTTCCTTCGTAGGGGAATCCGACCGCCAGAACGATCTGGGTGGCGCCGTCGACCGCCGCCTGGACAGCGTTGGCATCAAGGACGTCACAACCAACAAAGTTCGCGCCGATCGGCAGGTCGGCCGGCCGATTGCGTTGCGCGACGAGAATCTCATACCCTTTGCTCCGCAGTAACGAAGCGGTAGCCCGGCCAACCGCGCCAAATCCGAAAATCACAATCCGTCCATTCATTTGAGCCTCCCATGGTCGATGGGACCCTACACAAGACTTGAACATGACAAAAATGCATAGTTTATATCTGTAGTATGCGTCATGTGAATTTAAACGGTCTTGATCTCAATCTTCTGCCGGCTTTGGATGCGCTGCTGCGGCACCGCAATGTGACCAAGGCCGCCTCCGAGGTCGGACTCAGTCAGCCGGCCATGAGCCGAGCGCTAGCGAGGCTGCGCGATCTCTTGGGCGATCCACTTTTGGTCCGCTCTAACGGTGGATTTGCCCTCACCTTGCGTGCCGAGAGCATATCGCGTCGCCTCTCGGGCACTCTCGACGAGGTCAAGGACCTATTTCGAGAACCGGAATTTTCACCCGCGGCCATTCGACGTACTGTCCGTATCGCTGGAACGGATTCGCAATCGATCCTGCTTGCGCCGGGTATTATGCGGCGGCTCGCCCGCGAAGCGCCGAACGTCGTGTTGAATATTGAACCCTACGGTTCGGATGTTCAATCGCGATTGGAAAACGGGACGCTTGACCTAGCCTTCGCGCTTTCCGACACACCCCTGCCCGCAGGCGCCCATAGCTATTTGATCGCGCGCGACCGTTTGGCGCTCGTCATGCGGCGCGGCCACCCTGCCGCCGAGCGGCCGTGGACCATCCGCGATTACAGCTTGTTCGAACATGTCGGCGTTGCGATCTTGAACGATGGACGGTCGAGCCTTGACGCGATTCTTGCATCCCACGCTGTGAGCCGGCGGGTAGCACTCACAACGCCACATTTCACCGCTGCACTCGCCACTGTCGCGACAACGGACATGGTCAC
>JBEINZ010000075.1:0-11892 GCA_040377825.1 Hyphomicrobiales bacterium
GTCTCTATTTGAAAACTCTTTCTTTCTATAGGCCCGCGCCTTCCGCCGCAGCTTTAGCAGTCGCTACGTTTTTTCCATTTATTAAGCAAAAGGTTTATCTTGAAAGGAGCTTGCTCGCCAACCCAGCGACGGCCCCGGATGTGCCCAAGACGCCGCCAAGCCAAGGCTCGCCAATAACGCCGCAGTACACTCCGGCAGCAATGAGGCCTAGCGATACAAGGATGCTACCAAAAACTCTCAGAGAATCATTGAACAGGATCCAACCATTGTCTCGACGCCTAATCCCCTGCTCGCTCTCTGTTAGCTTCATTATGCGGTCAGCTAGGCCAGGGAGCGCTTCGTTGTATTGCGCCATCATGCCCGGCGGCGGCAGAGGGCCGGAGTAAGACATTGTTTGTGAAATGTATTCCAAAACGTCCGGAGGTGTTCCCGGCGGAAGTCTCGAAAGAATTTGCTCTATCTCCGGCTCTAGCGGAGGACCCGACGTAGCCACAGCAACCGGTTTCTGAGCAGGAACAGTAGATCGTCTACTCCTTCGAGCCAAAAGCCTTCTCCGCAGCCGCTTTGTAGTATGATCGTATGCGCATACGATCTTGCATGATCCCGGCCCTGCCGCTTGGCACCATCCTCAACTTAACATCGTCCGGCGGCGAATACATTTCAAGAATATAGTCAAGGAATCCCCCGGCCTTGGGGACGGCTACATCGGAATGTGGATCGCTTGACATTTTGATCTTCCGAAAATGTTTCATAACTCCCACCTCGCGTTGGCTTCCGCCCGCGCGGTCTCCGCTCGCCACTCGGGCGCTGTTCTGTCTCAGGCTCGCGACAATTTGCGCCGCGTTGCCGATCACGTACACAGGGCGCATCTGCCCCTTGAGCCCTCGTGGCATAAAGCCTCTCCATCTGCCATTCGCCGTTCACCCAGCCTAGCCTCAGCATGGCACAATAGCGGCTCATTCTGGCTGTAGCAATTACTACACCGCCATCGCGGCAAAAGTAGGGGCAATGCGCTCAAACCCTGCTGCACACCAATTTAAGAAAAGGTGTACGGTCCGGTTGCCGCGCATCGGCAACCCATAACAATTTCAAGTTAAAGCTTTATCCAGGGTCCCTTTGCGTGGTCGTCGGCCTCAACCTTTCGGCCAATCGGGCAGCCCCACTACCCCTTCTCGCGCCAGACGCTCGATTTCCGTGTCGTCCAACCCGAGTGCGCCGAGCACCGACCGAGTATCTTGAGCAAGCCGAGGTGCTGCGCGGTGGTAGTCGAGGTCCTCACCGGAAAGCCGGATCGGCGTGCGCACCGACGGCACGGTTCCCGCCGCCGCGCCTTCCGCCGGCAGATCGAGCCGCAGGCCCCGCGCGATCACTTGCGGGTCGGCGAAGACGTCGCCGACCGTGTTGATCGGTCCGGCAGGCACATGCATCCGCTCCAATCGCGCGAGAAGATCGTCCCGCGTGATCCGTGCCGTGGCCGCTTCCAACAGCGGGATCAAATCCGCGCGATTGGCGACACGGTCCGCATTGGTGGCAAAGCGCTGATCTTCCGCAAGATCGATCAAGTCGAGAACCTTGCAGAAATCGCGATACTGCCGGTCGTTGCCGGTCGCGACGATCAGGTGACCGTCGGCGGCCGGAAAGACCTGATAGGGCACGATATTGGGATGCGCGTTGCCCATGCGGCGCGGCGGACGGCCGGAGACCAGGTGGTTCAGCGCCTGATTGGCTAGTACGCCGACCTGGGTATCGAGCAGACTCAAATCGAGATGCGCGCCGCGCCCAGTTTTATCGCGCTCAGCGAGGGCGGCCTGGATCCCGATGACGGCGTAGAGGCCGGTGAAGATATCGGCATAGGCGACACCCACTTTCTGCGGCTCGCCGTCCGGGCTCCCGGTCAGATCCATGATGCCTCCCATGCCCTGGATCATGAAATCGTAGCCCGCGCGGTGGGCATAGGGTCCGTCCTGACCGAAGCCGGTCACGGAGGCATAGACGAGGCGCGGATTGATCTTGAACAGGCTGGGATAGTCGAGCCCGTACTTGGCCAGCCCGCCGACCTTGAAGTTTTCGATCAGCACATCGGCGTCCACCGCCAAGCGGCGCAGCAACGCCTGCCCCTCGGGATGTTCGAAATCGATCGCGATCGAGCGCTTGCCACGGTTTGTGGCATGGAAATAAGCGGCATCGAGCCGCTCGCCGCCCTGCCCGGTCACGAATGGCGGCCCCCAGCCACGCGTATCGTCGCCGCTGCCCGGCCGTTCGACCTTGATGACCTCGGCCCCAAGATCGGCCAACACCTGCCCGGCCCACGGCCCGGCAAGGATGCGCGCGAGTTCGAGCACCTTGAGGCCCGCGAGCGGCGCCGTCACGGGCGGAAAGCCTCGCGCGTGAACCGAAACGAACTACGAACCATCAAAAGAACGCCTGCAATCCGGTCTGCGCGCGGCCCAGGATCAACGCGTGGACGTCGTGGGTGCCTTCGTAGGTGTTCACGGTCTCCAGGTTCTGCGCGTGGCGCATGACGTGATAGTCCTGCTGGATGCCGTTACCCCCGTGCATGTCGCGGGCAAGACGCGCGATATCGAGCGCCTTGCCGCAATTGTTGCGCTTGACGATGCTGATCATCTCCGGGGCCATTTTCCCCTCGTCGAACAGCCGCCCGACACGCAGCGAGGCCTGCAGGCCCAGGGCGATCTCGGTCTGGATGTCCGCGAGCTTTTTCTGCACGAGCTGGGTTGCGGCGAGCGGGCGGCCGAATTGCTTGCGCTCAAGCGTGTATTGCCGCGCGCGATGCCAGCAATCCTCGGCCGCGCCCAACACGCCCCAGGAAATCCCGTAGCGCGCCCGATTGAGGCAGCCGAAGGGGCCTTTCAAGCCGGAGACGTTCGGCAGCAGATTTTCCTCCGGCACCACCACGCCGTCCATGACGATCTCGCCGGTGATCGAGGCGCGAAGCGAAAGCTTGCCGCCGATCTTGGGCGCGGAGAGCCCGACCATGCCCTTTTCAAGGATGAACCCGCGGATTTCGTCGTCATGCGCGGCCGACTTTGCCCACACAACGAAGACATCGGCGATGGGCGAATTGGAAATCCACATTTTGGAGCCCGTCAGCCGGTAGCCGTCGGCGACTTTCTCCACACGGGTCTTCATCCCGGCGGGGTCGGAACCCGCGTCCGGCTCGGTCAGGCCGAAACAGCCGACCCATTCGCCGCTCGCCAGCTTCGGCAGATAGCGCTTGCGCTGGGCGTCGTCGCCATAGGCATGGATCGGATACATCACGAGCGAGGACTGCACGCTCATCATCGAGCGGTAGCCGGAATCAACCCGCTCGATCTCGCGCGCGACGAGGCCGTAAGATACGTAGCTCGCGCCGACGCCGCCGTATTCCTCCGGCAACGTCACGCCGAGGAGGCCGAGTTCGCCCATCTCGTCGAAGATGGCACGATCGGTCTTTTCCTGCGCATAGGCCTCGACGACGCGCGGCAGGAGCCTTTCTTGAGCATAATCGCGCGCGGTATCGCGGATCATGCGTTCGTCCTCGCCGAGTTGCTCCTCCAGCAGGAACGGATCTTCCCAACGGAATGCCGTCGGCTTGGTGTCCGCCTTTTCCGCCCGCGCCGGTGCCGAATTCATCGTTTGGGTCCACCTTTTTTCTCCGTGAGCGCACCTTAGCGCGCCCTCGCATGTCTCGCCAGCCATGCCGGCGATCGGGCAGAGTTCGTGGGTTCAGCCGTAGCGACGCTTGGCCTCGATAGCCAAGCCGAGACCAACCGAGCCGAAGCGATCCCCGTCCACCATTTCCGCGTCAGGAAAGTTCTCCGCGATCGCGCGCCGGACGCTCGGGACCAGGCTCGTGCCGCCGGTAAAGAAGACGGCCGAAAGATCGCTCGGCGCGAGGCCGGCGTTCTTGACGCAAGCGAGCGAAATCGACTTCAGCCGATCATACAATTTCTGGGTAACCTGCTCGAACATCCCACGCGTGGAAAAAACCTTCAGATTAGGCTCGATCCAATCGAGGTTGGATTCGTGTTCAGGCGAATCCGACAAGTCGATCTTCGCCGCCTCGACTTCGATCAGCACGCTGTGCGCGGCCTTTTGCTCGACGACGCGAATGAGCCTCGTCAACAATTCGGGTTGCTCTGCGGCATAGCGGATGCTCTTCAGCTCGCCAAGCCGCTTTGGATCATAGAGGTGATGCACGCTCGACCACGTCGATAGGTCCCAATAGGGGCCGGAGGGAACCTCGACATCACCGCGCTTTTGCATCGTACGGTGCCCCAGCGCCGGCATGAAGGCCGCCATGCTGAGATATCGATCGTAGTCGGTGCCGCCGAGCCTGAGCCCGTCATTCGCCAGAATGTCCGCCTCGCGATCCTCCACGCGATGGCGCGCCGGCGAGAGCCGCACAACGGTGAAGTCCGACGTTCCGCCGCCGATATCGGCAATCAGCGCGACCCGCTCCCGGTCGATCTGCCTTTCGAAGTCGAAGGCGGCCGCGACGGGTTCATATTGGAAGGAGATCTCCTTGAAGCCGACCTTGGTCGCGATCGCCCGCAACGCGGTCTCGGCATGACGATCGGCTTCGTCGTCATTGTCGACGAAGTGCACGGGGCGGCCATGAACGACACTGTCGATGTCGTGACCGATCGCCCTTTCCGCGCGCCGCTTCAGTTCCGAAACATAAAGACCGATCACGTCGGCGAAGGCGATGCGGCGGCGATAAACTTGCGTGCGTTCATCGATGAGCGACGAACCGAGGATCGACTTCAGCGACCGCATCAACCGCCCCTGCGATCCCTCGACGTAAGCACCCATGGCCGCGCGTCCGACCAGAAAAGATTCGTGCAGCTCGGTCCCGAAGAAAACCGCGCTGGGGATGGTTACGTGCTCGCCCTCGAGCGGCAGCAGCGTCGGATGGTTCGAGGCATGGACCGCAAGCGTGGAGTTCGAGGGTCCAAAATCCAGTCCGCAGGCGCGCGGAAATGACTCAACCAACATAGCTAACTTTCTGAAATGACGAGCCTTTTCTCAGGCGCTTTGCGGCGCGGTTGGGAGAACGGCATCTTGGGTTGACGAGAGAAGGCAGGTTCATAGTCGAGACACAGCAGGCGGCACAACAGGCTGCGGCTGGTGACGGCGTTACCAAGCCTGGAACCGAGACGCGTATTCCGATCTACCCGCGATGTTGCAGCCGCGCCTATTCGAAAATTTGGTTCCGGCGTGTTCGGGATTGGCTCAAATAACATCCAGCTGACACCAAAATCACGATCAATCAAACACGCGTGAGAGTAGCATTGATCACGACCCTCTCACGTGTAATTGATCTCTGCGAGCTTTAACTCAAGTATAGAAGACCAATCGCTGAGATGATGCGCTGGGCGTCATCGCCACGAAGTCTGGAGCTCATTCAATGAATAAAAAGACGGCGCTGACATGGGCGTTACGTGTCCTCATGGCCATCGGCTTTCTTATTCCAGCCGCGACGAAAGTCATTGGAGATGAGCAGTGGACGCAGGAGTTCACAACGATCGGCTTTGGTCTGTGGTTCATGTACTTCGTTGCTGTGGTAGAAGTCGTCGCGGCAATCTTGTTGCTTTACCCAGTGACTACGCCATGGGGCGTCCTGCTGTCGCTGTGCATCGTCATGGGGGCGCTGGTCGCGCAGGTGCTATACTTCATGCATTTCCCGCATATCGTGATTTACACGACAGTTTTGTTGGTCTTGCTCTATCTCACTCGTGATCGTTTGGGACTTTCACGGAGTAATGTTGGGCCAGCCTAAAGTCCGAGCAAATTGCACTACTCTCAAGGCCAGTACATGGTCTCAAACCTTCGGCGGGGTCATCTACCCCGCCCAATCCAAGATCACCTTGCCGCTCTCGCCCGAGCGCATCGCGGCGAAACCCTTCTCAAACTCCGCAACCGGGAACCGATGGGTAATCAAGGGGCGAAGGTCCAGCCCGCTCTCGATGAGCGCCATCATCTTGTACCACGTCTCGAACATTTCGCGGCCGTAGATCGCCTTGAGAGTCAAGGCCTTGAAGATGATGCGGCTCCAATCGACCGGCGTCTTTCCCGGTGGAATGCCGAGGAGCGCGATTTTGCCGCCCATCAGCATGACGTCAACCATTTGATCGAAGGCGCGGGGGCTGCCGCTCATTTCAAGGCCGACGTCGAAACCCTCGCGCATGCGGATGCGCTGCATCACGGACTTCAGATCCTCCTTGGAGACATCGACCGGTGTGATGTCGGCAAGCCTTCCGGCAAGCGCCAGCCGCCATGGATTGACGTCCGTTAGCACGACATTGCGCGCCCCCGCACGACGCGCCACCGCTGCGGCCATGATGCCGATCGGGCCGGCCCCCGTAATCAAGACGTCCTCGCCCACCAGATCAAAGGAAAGCGCCGCGTGCACCGCATTGCCGAAGGGATCGAGGATCGCGCCGATTTCGTCGTCGACAGCCTCAGGTAACGGCACGGTATTGAAGGCCGGCAGGCGCAGATATTCTGCGAAGGCGCCGGGCAAATTGACGCCGATCCCGCGCGTTTCCGGATCAAGATGCCAGCGGCCGGCGCGCGCGTTGCGGCTCGACGAGCCGACGACATGGCCCTCGCCGGAGACGCGCTGACCGACCTTCAGCGTTCGGACATGCCGACCGACCTCGACGATTTCGCCGGAGTATTCATGCCCGACGATCATCGGAACGGGGATCGTCGAGGCCGCCCATTCATCCCAATTGTAGATATGCACGTCCGTGCCGCAGATCGACGTTTTGTGGATTCGGATCAGAACATCATCCTCGCCGCAGGTCGGGACGGGACGATCCTCGGGCCACAGTCCGGGCTCGGGACGGGATTTCACCAGCGCGCGCATCCTAAATTTCCTTCGCGATGTCAGATGATTGCGAGCCGACGGCCGACACGCTCGAAGGCTGCGAGCGCGCGGTCGATATCGGCGTCGGAAAGCGCCGCCGACATTTGCGTGCGGATGCGGGCGCGGCCCTTGGGCACGACGGGGAAGGCAAAGCCGATTACGTAGACCCCCTCCTCGAAGGCTTCGCGCGCGAAATCCTGCGCGATCCGCGCCTCGCCAAGCATGATCGGCACGATCGGATGCTCGCCGGACAAAAGATCGAAGCCGAGACGTGTCATCTCGGCGCGAAATCGCTTGGCATGTCCGAAGAGCCTTGCGCGACGCTCTTCCTCGGCCTCGGCAATGCGGATCGCGGCGATGGCGGCGCCGACGATCGGAGGCGGTAGGGCATTGGAGAAAAGATAGGGACGCGAGCGCTGGCGCAGCAGATCAACCACGGGCTTGGCCGCCGCCACGAACCCGCCCGCCGAGCCGCCCAATGCCTTGCCGATCGTACCGGTCAGAATGTCGACCTTCACCCCGTGCAAGGCACCCGTACCGCGCCCTTCCGGTCCGATGAAGCCCGTCGCGTGGCAATCGTCGACCATCAGGAGCGCGTCATGGCGGTCGGCGATGGCGCGGATCGACGCGAGATCGGCGATGAAGCCATCCATGGAAAACACGCCGTCGGTCGCCACCACGATCCGCCGCGCCCCGGCCGCGCGCGCTTCCTTCAGTGTGTCTTCCAATGCGTTCAAATCCCGGTTCGGATACCGATAACGCCGCGCCTTGGAAAGGCGAATGCCGTCGATGATCGAGGCATGGTTCAGCGCATCCGAAACGATCGCGTCCTCTTCGCCGAAGAGCGGCTCGAAGACGCCGCCATTGGCGTCGAAGCAGGCAGCGTAGAGGATCGAGTCCTCTTGGCCGACATAGTCGGCGATTGTCGCCTCAAGGTCGCGGTGGATGTCCTGCGTGCCGCAGACGAATCGCACGGAGGCCATGCCAAGCCCGTGATCGTCGAGGGCTCGTTTTGCGGCCGCGACGAGGCGAGGATCATCGGCGAGCCCCAGATAGTTATTGGCGCAAAGATTGACGACGCTGCGCGGGCCGGACGCGGTTTCCACCGTGATCTCGCCCGACTGCGGCGATGTGATCGGCCGCTCCACCTTGTAGAGATTGTCGGCGCGTAGCTGATCGAGTTCCGCCGAAACCGCCGCGAGAAACGCCGTCATGCCCTGCTCCTTGGCCATTCATCACGCATGATCCATGGGCTCTTGGCGAATGTCCATGCCGAGACCTTCCGCCGGCAAAAACATCCGACCGCGAAGGCGACTATAACCGAGCCATCTCCGCGCGCACCCGCTTCAGATGCGCCGATAGCCGGTTCGGCGTGACCCGGTCCATGTCGTGCAGAGTCAGCATGCGAAAGCGAAGGGACTTCGAGCAGAAATGGGCAATGCCACGCTTCAGCAGGCGCCGCACCGGGTCGCCCATATAGAGCTTTACGGCATACCAGGGCGAACCGGTTGTCGTCAGCGCCACCATCACGCGGATATTGGTGAGGCGCGGCACGATCCGACCGCCGGCAAGATCGTGGCCGAAGGCGACGCCGGGGGCGAGCACGCGGTCGAAGAAGCCTTTCAGGATGGCGGGAAAATTGAACCACCATTGCGGAAAGACCAGTACGAGACCGTCGGCACATTGCAAGCGCGCGACATAATCGGTGACGCTGCTGGTGTCGTATGGCTGATCGAAGTAGCCGCGCCGCTCGGCTGCCGAAAGGCGCGGATCGAAATTGTCGGCGTAGAGATCGATGAGGTCCACTTCATGGCCGGCCTCTTGAAGCGCGGCGCGCGCGGTTGCGGCAACGGAGGCGGCGAAGCTTTCGCCAAGGGGGTGCGCGAGGACAAGGAGGATCCGCATTATCGATTGGACTCCGAGATCGTGAGATACCGCTCTTGCACGAGATCGGCGATCGCCGCGATATCGTTGAGCCCGAACACTGGCAGGCCCGTCGGATTGTCCGCCGCCTCAACCTCGTGATCCGTCGCGATCGCGACGATCGTCGGGTCGATCGGCGCCAGCGCGACGTTCGCGGCCGCTCGCCGCCGCACTTCGAGTTTGGGATGCGGCTCCCGCTTATAGCCTTCGACGACGACGAGATCGACCGGGGAAAGCCGCGCGAGGATCTCGCCGAGCGGCGGTTCGGCCTTGCCGCGCAATTCGTGCATCAGCGCCCAACGGGTCTCGGCGACGACGGCGACCTCGATGGCGCCGGCCTCGCGATGGCGGAAACTGTCGCGGCCCGGATGATCGATGTCCACCGCGTGGTGCGCATGCTTGACCGTCGAAACGCGTCGGCCTCGACGGGTCAATTCGGCGACGAGGCGCTCCACCATCGTGGTCTTGCCGGAATTCTTCCAGCCGGTCACGCCGAAAATCGGGATCATGGTTGCGCGGTCATTCGGATGGGAGCTTGACGCGGCTCGGCGCGGCATAGACCGTGAACCGACCCTCGCGGGCAAAGGCGCAGAGCCCGACGCCCGCTTCTTCGGCGAATTCGACGGCGAGCGCGGTCGGCGCGGAGACCGACGCGATCAACGGCGCACCGGCGGCCGCCGTTTTGTGCACCATTTCGTAGGAGCAGCGCGAGGAGACGACGACGAACCCGGTGCCGGCATCGATCCTCGAGCGCGCGAGATGGCCAACCAGCTTGTCGAGCGCATTGTGGCGGCCGACATCCTCGCGCACCGCGACCAGCGTTCCATCCGCGCGCGCGAAGGCCGCCGCATGGACCGCGCCCACATCGCGATTGAGCGTCTGCCGCTCCGGGAAAGCCTGCATGGCGGCATGGATCGCGTCCGGCGCGATCGACAGGTCCGAACCGACCTTTGCAACAGGCCTCAGCGCCTCCGCGATACTATCGACGCCGCAAAGCCCGCAGCCGGTTCGCCCGGCGAGATTGCGCCGACGCGCGCGAAGGTCCGCGAAGCGGCTGGCGGCTATGCGCATGCGAACTTCCGCGCCGCGCGGCAGGCGCTCGACCTCGATGTCGTGCAACTCGTCGATCGAGCCGAGAATGCCCTCGGTCAGGGAGAAGCCAAGCGCGAAATCTTCCAGATCCGCCGGCGTCGCCATCATCACAGCATAGGACAGCTCGTTGAAAACGAGCGCGACGGGATCTTCCTCCGCGATCGTCTCGACCCGTCGATCAGGCCGACCGGCGGCGACGCGCAAGGCCGACACCGCGCGCGCGCCCGGCGACACGGACTCTGGCAACTGTGACTCTGGCGGCAAAGCGACGGGCCGGTTCACGGGCACCACCTCGGTTATGACATCCTATAGATAGCGCGATTTCATCGGCCTGCGAGCCAAACCGCCGAAACCGCGCCGCCAAGTCTCGAGGATCACGCCCGCACGATCCATCATTCGAAAACGATACGCGGCGGTGGCTTGGCAACGCTGCCGCTCGCCAATTGTTGCCAGACCTTCGCGGCGATGTCGCGGTAAAGCCGCGAATGCACGCCGTCGGGGTCGACGACCAGCACCGGCAAGCCGGAATCGGCGCGTTCACGGATCTCCATGGTCAGGGGAATTTCGCCGAGGAACGGCACGCCGAGCCGTTCGGCCTCGTGCCGCGCGCCGCCATGGGCAAAGATATCGTGCCGCGAGCCGCAGTTCGGGCAGATGAAATAGCTCATGTTCTCGACGATGCCGAGAATGGGCACGTTGGTTTTCTGGAACATGGCGACGCCGCGCCGCGCGTCGAGCAGCGCGAGATCCTGCGGGGTCGACACGATGACCGCGCCGGCGAGCGGCACCTGCTGCGCCATGGTCAGCTGCGCGTCGCCGGTGCCCGGCGGCATGTCGACGACGAGCACGTCGAGCTCGCCCCAATCGACCTCGCGCAGCATCTGCGTGATCGCGGACATGACCATCGGGCCGCGCCAGACCATGGGCGTCTCCTCATCGACGAGGAACCCGATCGACATGACCTTGACGCCATATCCTTCGAGCGGCTCGAGGATGCGGCCTGCCTTAAGCGTCGGTCGGCCCTTCAGCGCAAAGAGCTTGGGCATCGAGGGGCCGTAGATATCGGCATCGAGCACGCCGACCCTCAGGCCTTGCGATTTCAGCGCGAGGGCAAGATTGCAGGCCGTGGTGGACTTGCCGACGCCACCCTTGCCCGAGGCGACCGCGATAATGTGGGTGACGCCGGGCAATCCTCGGCTTTGAGGGGTTCGCGGCGCGTCTGGCGCCGGACGCGGAGCCGGCTGCCCGGCGGATTGCGCGGCGCCCTTCGGTGCCTCGGCCGTCAGCGAAACCGTGACGCCGGCCACGTCGGGCAACTCGGCGACGGCCGTTTCCGCCGCCTTGCGCAGGGCTTCGAGTTCGCGGGCGCGCGTCGGATCGACCGCGATGGAGAAATAGACCTTGCCGGCATGGATCACGATCTCCGACAAGGCCCCGGAGGCGGCCAGCGAGACGCGGCCATCCGGGCCCGGGACCGTGGCAAGACGAGCAAGGACGGCTTCGCGGGTGACGGGCATTGGGATGGGCTCCAAACATGCGACGATCGCGCCGGGCGGATCAATGGTGCTTCGTTGGGTTAGATACCGGCCGGTGGTCGTCCGTCAACGCGTGATCGACTTTGGCTCCAAGGTTTTGAGGCCGCCAGCTGGGCTCGATGCCGCGCATGCCGACGGTTCCCTTTACAGCCGCGCGGGGCTGCACTACCTCAATGATCGGACAAGAAAAACCGAGGAGGAATTCATGCGCGCGATCGTTTCGGCCGCCTTTGTCGCCGTGGCGCTGGCTTTTGGAGCGTCGTTCGTGCTGGAGGGCTATCAGAAGCCGGTTTCCAACGCTTTCCAGACGAGCGGCGTACGGCTCTAATCAGCTCAAGCACGTCTTATCGGTTGGGTGAGTCCATCCCGATCAGAATCCTCGACTCTTTAACCTTCTCCCTCAAGGGGAGAAGGCGGTAAACGCGATACATTTAGGGTTGTGGATTCGATTGCCTCCTCGCTCTGCCA
>JBEINZ010000297.1:0-3243 GCA_040377825.1 Hyphomicrobiales bacterium
CGTATTGTCTATATAAAGACTTTCATCATAATTCTTCAAGAACTTGAAACAAAGAATCTTGACCATCTTCGATGTTTTTGCAGGGCCAAAATCCGAACTATCTACAAACACCGACTTCCAATTTTTGGGTTTTAACTCCTTGCAATCAGTAAAGCAAATAAAATCCACTCCGTGCCTATCACTATACATATCGTCAGAAAAGCTCTCTGAGTAGCCGAACATACATTTGTAAACCGCGCGGCGGTTCGGCATTTTAAATACACGAAATAAATCGACCATTAATCGCTCATCATCACATGCTTATGAAGAGATATTGTTTCAAACAAAGCACACGAAGTAATTTAATGTCAAGTTTATTTCGAAATGGGAAAAATGCGATACTATGAATACAAAAGATTTTGCTACTCTTTGCCGATATCGAGTTGCAGAGATGCCTTGGCGAATTGAAAAAGCTGGCCAATTTGTAATTGCTGATCTGCACGCCGCATTCGGCTAATGTTTCGTTGCCACGGCTACAGAAAGCCCCCGACGGCACCGATATATTTTTTTGCCCTTCGCGGCTCGCCTCCCCCTCATGCCCCCGCCTCGCCATCCCCCCGTCCATCCCCAACCTCCCTCCCGCGATAGCCCTTCGCCAGCACATAGAGCTCCGCCGAATCCGCGCGGCTGGCCGGGGGCTTGAGGTGGGAGACGGTGGCGAAGTCGCGTTTCAGGTTGGCGAGGAGTTCGCCCTCCGCGCCGCCGCGCAGCACCTTGGCGAGGAAATGGCCGCCGGGTTTGAGGATTTCGCGGGCGAAATCGGCGGCGACGTCACACAGATGCATGATGCGAAGATGATCGGTTTTCTTGTGGCCGGTGGCGGGCGCGGCCATGTCGGAGAGCACGATATCGGCCTTTTCGCCCCCGAGCGCGGCGACGAGCGCCGCCGGCGCGTCCTCCTCGAGAAAGTCCTTCTTCAGAATGATCACGCCGGGGATCGGATCGACATCGAGATAGTCGATGCCGACGACGCGCGGCTGATCGTCGCTCGACCTTGTGCGCGCGGCGGCGACCTGCGACCAGCCGCCCGGCGCTGAGCCGAGATCGACCACGCGCTGGCCCGGCTTTAAGAGCTTCTGCTTGTCGTCGATTTCGATCAGCTTATAGGCCGCGCGGCTGCGATAACCCTCGCGCTTCGACAAAACGACATAGGGATCGTTCAACTGCCGCTGCAGCCATCGGTTCGATGACTGGGTGCGCTTCTTCGCGGTCTTCACCTTGACCTTCAGCGCGCGCGTCGAACCGCCTGGGCCCGCGGTTCCGCCCGATCCGCTGGGTTTATCGCTCAAAATCCGTCTCCTCGTCGGCGAGCATATGTTCGCCCCCGCTTCTAGCAGAAACGCAGCCGGCTCGCTCGCCTTCCCATTGTTTGTTTTCGTCGTCTCGGATCCAATCGGTCGCGGCTACCGTGTCCAGACCCCGTCCGCCGCCATCATCTCGGTCAAAATGCCTTCGCGTAATCCGCGATCGGCCACGCGCAACCGGTCGCACGGCCAGCGCCGACGGATCGCTTCGAGGATCGCGCAGCCGGCGAGGACCAGATCGGCTCGCTCCGCGCCGATGCATGGATTGGCCACGCGCTCGGCATAGGTCATGTCGAGCAGCCGATCGATGATGCCGGTGACCTGCGCGGCCGCGAGCCAAACCCCGTCGACCCGGCGACGATCATACCGTTTGAGCCCGAGATGGACGCCAGCGAGCGTCGTGACCGTGCCGGAGGTTCCCAGCAAATGAAAATCACCGGCGGCGATGGCCCGCGATAACTGCACGCCCTCCTCTAGTCCATCCAGTAGGCCATCGACATCTCGCACCATCGCCTCGAAGAGGGTTCGATCGACATGTTCGCCGCCATGTCTCTCGGCGAGCGTAACGACACCGATCGGGAGCGATGTCCAAGAGCGGATATGGCGATCGAGGTCCAAGCCACCGACTTCCGCGATTCCGCTTTTGGAATCTCGCCGCTTGGCCTGTAGGTCCAGCCAGACAAGTTCTGACGAGCCACCGCCGATATCAAACAGCACGACCCCATCGGACCGCCAGTCGATTAGGCTGGCACAGCCCGCGACTGCAAGGCGTGCCTCGCTCTCGCGCGTGACAATTTCGAGGTCCAGCCCCGTTTCCATGCGCACGCGATCGAGAAATTCCTGTCCGTTTCGCGCCGCGCGGCAGGCCTCGGTCGCCACGAGGTGGATGCGGTCCACGCTATGAAGAACAAGCTTCGCCTGACAGATACGCAACGCCTCGATTGCCCGCAATTGCGCCGCTTCGGAGAGTTGCCCGGTCGCCGTCATGCCTTCGCCAAGCCGCACGATGCGCGAGAACGCATCCACGACGCGGAAGCTCGTCCGTAGGGGTTCGGCAATAAGCAGACGGCAGTTGTTTGTGCCTAGATCCAGCGCGGCGTACAGCATGGCAGCTCGGCGACGCGACAAAATCGATTTTACTGCCAATGACTTGCCAGCATGGGTCTCAGCCGAGGCGGGCCCCGAGCCTGTATATTGCTCGGTTGCCGGCAGGCGACTGGCGTCGACTAAAACGCTGACTGGAATGAGTTGGCCCGGAACTACCTCGGGCGAAAAATCCCCCTCGTCGACGGCGCCAGGGGCGACGAGTTCCATCGCGACCTTTCCGAGGTCGATTGCGTCCGATTCAGACGGCCGAGCGCGCGATGTCACGGTCCCTGGCGCAACGACGTTCGAAGGATATGCCGTATCGCCGACAAGCTCTTCGGTCGAACTGACGATCTCCTTCCGGGCAAGACTTCCCCTTGTATCCGCCGCCTTTGCGAATAGATCATGCGCAATGGGACCTGAAGCGCGCTCGACGGAATTGTCGGCAAGGTGGGCCGCGGCGGTCTTTGGACCGGCGGAACCACTCTTTCCGTCCCGATTGGCCGCGTAGGGCCATCGGGAGCGTTTGCCCCGTCGGTTGCGCCGGCGAAGTTTCGCCGGCCCATCGGTCGATCCGACGGGGGAAGCTCGGCCCGCGACCGGCGGGTCGTCGCCATGCAGCCCCAAAGCTTTGTCTCCGCGCCGGCACCCGGGGACAGAACTTCGGTTAGGGTTAACCGTTGGTCTGGCCGGACGTCCATCTCGAACGATCGATCTGAGGCTTCGAGGCCGCGGATCGGTAGGCGAGGGTAGAGCGGCGCCGTTCGTGTTCCCTGTTCAACCGCGAGTGTAGCAGTGATGACGGGCGAGGCAA
>JBEINZ010000078.1:0-11835 GCA_040377825.1 Hyphomicrobiales bacterium
GACACGGATTATCGACGTTACGGTGTTTGCCGCCCCGGTCTCGGCCTAGAGCATGTCCCGATCGGATGGACTCATCCGATCGATAAGGAATTGCTCTCGATTCATTAACTTGAGCCGGTCCTTCTCGTTCGGATCGCTTCGATCCGAACGGGACAGGCTCTAAAGGTACGGATCCCGACATGCTGCAGAAATCCACGCCCGCGGAAGCGACCGCGAACATAGCCATTGCCGCGCGGCGGATCGTTTTGGCCGATCGGGAAACCGCCGGAACCGTAGTGATCGAAAACGGCGTGATCATCGACATCGACGAGGATCGCTTCGATCCGCATGCGGTGGATTTCGGCGACGATCTCCTCATTCCAGGGCTTGTGGAACTGCACACGGACCATATCGAGCCGCATTACTCCCCCCGTCCGAAAGTCTACTGGAACGCGTTTTCGGCGGTCTTCGCCTATGACGCGCAGATCGCGGCGGCGGGCATCACGACCGTATTCGACTCGCTGCGCGCCGGATCGGTCGGCGATACCGACACCTTGGCGGGGCGGTTGCTGGTTCTCGGCGAGGCGGTCGAGAAAGCCAAGGCATCCGGCATGCTCCGGGCCGACCATCACACGCATCTGCGCTGCGAGATCTGCTCGAACGACGTCGTCGAGGCATCGCGCGATTTCGTCGCTCGCTTCGACGTCGGCATGATGTCCTTGATGGATCATACGCCCGGTCAACGGCAGTTCCGCAACGAGGAAAAACTCCGCGAATACTATCGCGGCAAAAGCAACCGGACCGAGGCCGAGCTGGACGAGTTCTTCGCCTCGCGCCGCGACATTCACGAGCGCTTGGCCGCCGGCCATCGGCGCGCCCTCGTCGAACTCGCGCGCGAAAACGATGTCGCGCTCGCAAGCCACGACGACACCACGCTGGAGCATGTCCGGGAATCGATCGACGATCGCGTCGCGATCGCCGAATTCCCAACCACGTTCGAGGCCGCGATCGCGTCGCATGAGGCAGGCCTCGCCGTGCTGATGGGCGGGCCGAACGTGGTTCGCGGCGGGTCGCACTCCGGCAATGTGTCGGCTCGTGAACTCGCCGAGGCCGGGGTGCTCGATATCCTGTCGTCGGACTACGTCCCGGTCAGCCTTATCGAGGGTGCCTTTGGGCTCGCCGACGTGCCCGCGATGGGCGGACTGCCCGGGGCGATCCGCACCGTGACGCTCGGCCCGGCCCGAGCGACCGGCATGCATGATCGCGGTGAAATCGCGCTCACAAAGCGTGGCGATCTCGTCCGGGTCGCGTTGGCCGATGGGCATCCAATCGTGAGAGAGGTCTATCGGCTCGGCCGGCGCGTCTCCTGATACGCGTCGTAACCGCATGAAATGGTGCTTGTTTATTCGTTAAATTCCAAGCCGAGCAGAATATTGCCTATAATTTCATCATGATGAGACTTCACTCAACTCGTTTCTTGTGCAGGGCCTGACCGCTCGTCAAGATCCCGCGGTTCGAGACGTCTCGCCGACGCAAAAAAACTCTAAACGACCCATTGGTTCATGGCATTCGCTGATGCCCGACGGCGACTTTGGGTCAGCTTGGCCCGGGCATTGCTTAGCGCTCCCCGGATTGACACGGACGGCGGATGGACCCGTCCGGCACCGGCGGAGAACCACATGACGGATAAGACAGAAAAACTCGGCAAGGCGAGCGCATCAGGCGTAACGCGGCGTGGTGTATTGAAGACCGGCGCGGCGGCAACCGCGGCCGGCGGCTTGGGCATTTCGACCTTTTCCTTCTTCACACGAACGGCCCAGGCGGCCGGCAAGCTGCGCGTGCTCTGCTGGCCGGGCTATGAAGAGAAGGACGTCGTGGAGGAGTTCGAAGACACCAATAAGGTGAAGGTCGAATTCAAGATCTATATCGGCGGCGAGCAGATGCTGCAGTTCTTCGCGCAGACGCCGCGCGGCACCTTCGACGCGATCGTCGCCGACGCCGAATATGTCACGAAGCTGAAGGCTGCCAACGCGCTGGAGCAGTTCTCCATCGCCGACTTCCCGGAAATGAAGAACTACCACCCGGACTTCGCGGATTTCGCCCCGGTGCGCGGCGATGGCGGCAAGGTGTTCGGCGTCGCGACGCGATTCTCGTTCTACGGCATTTCGTACAACAAAAGCATCATGAGCCCGGAAGAGGCGGACGACTGGAATTCGCTCTTCCTGCCGAAGTTCAAGGGAAAGGTCGGCATCTTCGACTGGTATCTGCCGAACATGGGCAATGCCAGCCTCGCGGTCAGCCCGAAGATCCCGAACCCCTACGACATTCCGAACGCGAAGCTTGCGGAAGTCGGCGCTTGGCTGAAGAAGCTCCGGCCGCAGGTCGCCATGTTTGGCTCGTCGAGCCAAGCGGTCGTCCAAGCCATGATCACCGGCGATGTGCAAGTCGCCCCGGTCGGCGATCTCGACATCGACATGACGATGGCCGGCTATGACAACTATGCCTCGAATATCCCGAAGCAAGGTGGCGTTCGCTGGCAGGAAGTGGCCTGCGTCTGCGCGCAGTCCGGCAACAAGGACCTCGCCCGCGAATGGGCGAAGTACATGACATTGCCGAAGATTCAGTCCCGCCTCGTCTACACCAAGGCGTTCAAGGCCCGTGCCCCGAACATGAAGGTCACGGATTACTGGGATGCCGACCAGAAGAAGCTGCTCAGCTACGTTCCGGATCCGGCCAACCCGAGCAAGATGCTCGTGGAGTCGCTGATCTCGCGCTCGATGGCGCGCAGCCTGCCGATTCAGCAGCCCGATCAGGCCTGGATCGACGTTTTCAACGGCTTCAAGACCTCCTGATCCACGTCATACGGGGCGGCCCGGATAGGCCGCCCCGCACTTCCCCCGATCACCCCTCTTGCCGGACGGTGCTCATGGCCGTGGAACCGCAGTCGCCCTACGATCTCGAAATCCGCAACGTGTCAAAACGCTTCGGCGCGGCGACGGCGGTCGATGACGTCAGCTTCAAGGTCGGGCGCGGTGAGTTCGTGGCCGTGATGGGTCCGAGCGGATGCGGCAAGACCACGCTTTTGCGGATGATGGCGGGGCTTGAGGGCATGTCGGCCGGGCGGATCTACATTCGCGGCCGCGACGTGTCGGCCGTCCCGGTCAACCTGCGCTCCACGCGGCTCGTCTGGCAGAACTACGCGCTCTTTCCCCATCTCGATGTCTTCGGCAACATCGCCTTTGGGTTGACCTTGCAGCCTTACGACCGGCCCGTCGTTTCCGGAAAAGTAAAGCGGATGGCGGCCCTGGTCGGCCTGACCGAGTTTCTCGACCGCCGCGTCGGCCAGCTCTCCGGCGGCCAGAAGCAGCGTGTCGGCATCGCGCGGGCGCTCGTGACCGAACCGGAAATCCTGCTGCTCGACGAGCCGCTCTCCGCGCTCGACGCCCATTTGCGTCTTCGCATGCAGGGCGAGCTCCGCCGTATTCAACAGCAACTCGGCATCTCCTTCGTCTATGTCACGCACAATCAAATCGAGGCCTTTTCGATGGCCGATCGCGTCGTGGTCATGAACAAGGGCAAGATCGAGCAGATCGACCCACCCGAAATAATCTACAACTTCCCCAAGACGCGCTTCGTCGCGAGCTTTGTCGGCGCAAACAATTTGTTTGAGGGAAGCGTCCTCTCTCATGACGGCGCGTTCACGACCGTGGAAACCCGCGAGGGTCGACTTTCGGTACTCGCCGGCGACACGCGGCCGGCGATCGGCGAAGCGGTGACCGTCGTCGTTCAGGCCGATAAGCTAACACGCCAACCGAAGGGCATACTCGGCGAAAACACGCTGAAGGCCACGCTGCGCGGCCGTGAATATGCCGGATCGCAGAACATATACTTGCTTGATCTGCCGACCGGCGCGGAGGTGAAGCTGGTCGCCCAGGAGAGCATGGCAGTCGCCTCGCGCACGGCACTGAACGCCGAGGTGGCGGTGCATTTCCCCGCCGAGGCGGCGACGATCATCGGCTATCACCGTCGCCCACCGGAAGCCGTTGCGGATATTTCCGAGGCAGCGGAGTGATCCCATGACCATGGCCGCCGCCAATACGATCATCGACATCGAACCGGCCGCGCGGATGCGCACGCCGAACGATAGCCCGCTCAAAATCATCTGCCTTGCGCCAACGCTCGTCTGGTTTGGCGCGCTGTTCGCCGTGCCGCTTATCGCGTTGCTATGGGCAGGCTTCTGGCGGGTCGAGAACTATCAGACGATCATCACCTTTTCCCTGGAGAACTACGAGCAGGTCGCGGCGAATTTCTTCGCGAAGTCGCGTTACGGGCTCGCGCTGGTGCAGACGTTCTGGGTCGCGATCACCGGCGGGATTTTCGCGGTCGCCTTTGCTTATGCGGTGGCGCTCGCGATCGTCTATGCCGTGCCCCAACGTTGGCAGCGCTTGGCGCTGCTCTTCGCCATCGCGCCCTTCTGGTCGAGCTATATCTTGCGCGTCTATGCGTGGCAGACGGTGCTGTCGAAGAACGGCGTGGTGAACTCGTTCCTCAAAATGACCGGGCTCGATTGGGCACGCCTCGACGTCATCTTCACCCAAACCGCCACGCGCATCGGCCTCGTGCACTATCTCGCGCCGATCCTGATCGTGATCCTCTACGTCACGCTGACCAATATCGACCGCGCGGTCATCGAGGCCGCGCGCGATCTCGGTTCGACGCGGTGGCAGGTCTTCAAGAAGATCATCCTACCCTTGTCCGGATTCGGCCTGACGGTTGCCGGCAGTTTCGCGGTGATCATCGGCATGGGCGACGCGCTGTGCGGGGCGCTGCTCGGCGGGGGCGCTGGGCAATCGATCATCGGCAAGGTGCCGCTCTTCGCGAGCATGCTGATTTCCGACTATGCCAGCGCCACGAACCTGCCGCGCACCGCCGCGCTGGCAACCATCCTCGTTCTTGCCATGCTGCTCGTCATGTGGGCGAGTTTCGCGATTGGCGAACGCGTCAGAAAGGCGACCGCCGAATGACAGCCGCGACCGCCCTGCCCGCTCCGCGCGAACCGATCAATCGTTGGAAAATCGCCGGCATCGTCTGGCTAGCCATCGGCTATGTCTTCCTGTTCATCCCGCTTGTCGTACTGGTGCTCTTTTCATTCCAGGCCAACAAGTTTCCAGCCCTGCCGCTGCAAGGCTTCAGCCTGCGCTGGTATGAAAAGCTTTGGCGCGACGGCACGCTGATCGATGCGCTTGGCCACAGCATGATCGTCTCGCCGGCCGCCGCCACGATCGCGACGATCCTCGGCTTTCTGGCGGCCTATGCGACGACCCGCTTTGAATTCAAGGGTAAATCGCTGCTCGCCGCCTTTCTGGCGCTGCCGATCCTGATCCCGCCGCTGATCCTCGGCGTCGCCTTCCTCGGTTTGCTGGCGCGGGTCCATCTCTCCGGCACGCTGTTTTCGGTGTTTCTGACCCATGTCGTGCTGATCACCGCGCCGGCGATGGTCGTCATCCAGCTCCGGCTTGCGCAAATGCCCCGCTCGCTCGAGGAAGCCGCGTGGGACCTCGGCGCGACCGAATGGCAGACACTGCGTAAAGTGGTCCTGCCCTTCGCCCTGCCCGGCATCCTCGGCGGCTGGCTCCTCGCCTTCACGTTTTCCTTCGACGAATTCATGATCGCGTGGTTCGTCTCGGGCTTCGACCCGACGCTGCCCGTTGCGATCTACTCGGTCCTGGTCGCCATGATCGACCCGTCGCTCAATGCCATCGGCACCATCGTCTTCGCGATCTCGGCGGTCGCCTTGATCGGGATCGAACTCCTGCTATTGCCTTATGTGACCGAGAAGAATGTCGAGGAGGAGTGAGGCAGATCCTCCCGATGTTTTGGCCCGGTCCCACAGTGCGCAATTGGAGGTATGGCGATCCATGAGCCGAGCGACCGCCCGTGCTCGGGAATGCCGGTAGGGGCCATACCTTCGGCAGCGTCGATCGACCGCTATCCCCTCTGGAAAAACAAATGCAATCCGAGGCCGACGAGGATTCCGCCACCAAGTCTTTGCAATGTCTTGCGGAGCCCGCTCGATGAACGGACGCGCTCAACGAGGGCGCCCGCGAGCGCGACGAGGATGACGTCGGCCAATGAGAACATGAGGTTGACGATCGCGCCGAGGATCAAGATCTGCAGCCAAATCGGCGCATCGATGCCGTAGTCTACGAATTGCGGCAAAAATGCTAAAAAGAACAGCGCGGTTTTCGGGTTGAAAACCTCCACGGCGACGCTTTCGAGAAACGGCTTTTCGCCGGATCCCTCGATCATGTTTGGCGCCTCGCTGTCGCGGCGAAAGGTCGACAGGGCGATCGATAGCCCGAGCCAGATCAAATAGGCCGCCCCGAACGCCTTGATGATCAGGTAGAGCGTCGGGACCGCATGAAAGAGCGCGGTCAACCCCGCGGCCGCCGCTGCGATATGCACATAGCCGCCGAGATGGATGCCGAAAGCGGCCCGGTATCCCGCCTTTCGACCGCGTGCCAGCGTTCTCGCAACGGCATAAGCCATGGCCGGCCCAGGGATCGCCGCGAACAAAGCCGTGGTCGAGATGAAGAGGATGAACAATTCGAAGGAATACATGGGATCTTTGTACCGCAAGCGAGATCGACGTCGATATCACCTCCGCCGCAAAAGCTCCATGGCGCGGCGCCCGCCACACGACGCCTCGTCTGCCAGCGCGAGCCGCCGAGCCGTCCGGTGTCAATAACGCAATTCCGCCGTCGCCATTTGCCACTGCAAGAAATATCATGAATTGCCAGAAATCTTCTCTCCGCTTGACCGCAAAAGGCCATTCCTTCTACCGATACCCCTGCAATGAATTCCGATGATCGAAAAAACTTGCAAGGCTGGCGCGGGACGCCACGGTTTCTGGGAGGAACACATGAGCTACGTAAAGGGACTGATCCTTAGCGGGGCAGCAGCGATTGCTATTCTTGGGTTGTCGCCGACGGCGAAGGCCGAAGGGGGGCTGGCTTGCAAACCTGGCGAGACCTATGTGATGAACGTCATGGTCAGCGGGCATCCATACTGGGTGCCGGTCTTCGAAGGTTTCAAGCAGGCGGCGAAGGCGCTCGGCTGCAAGGCGGTGTTCTCGGGGACGCCGGATTACGACATCACCAAGCAGATCGCCTCGTTCGAGCAGGATCTTGTCAAACGACCGGCGGGCATCCTGCTGCATCCGATGCAGTCCGACCCCTTTATCGACCCGATCAACCGAGCGATTGACGCCGGCGTTTCGGTGACCACCTTTGCGGCCGATTCGCCTAAATCCAAGCGCACTGCCTATGTGACTTCGGATAACGTCGCAGAAGCCAAGTTCGCCGCCGAGGAAATCGTCAAGGTCGTGGGCAACAGTGCTCAATACGCGGTGCTGGAAAATCCCGGCCAGTCGAACCATGACCTAAGGGTGACAGCGCTGATCGCCTATATGGAAAAGAACTATCCCAAAATGAAACTTGTCGGGCGTCAGGCCACGAACCAGGATCCGAACGCTGCCTTTACTGCCGTATCGGCGATGCTGCAGGCCAACCCCGACCTAGCGGCCCTTTGGATTCCCGAATCCGGCTCGGCCGAAGGCGCCGTCGCCGCCGTCAAGGCCGCGAAGGATAAGCTGCTAATCATCCATGCCGACATCTCGCCCACCACGCTGGAAGAGATCAAGGCGGGTAACATCCACATGGCGCTGAACCCTAATCAGGGCATCCAGGGCTTTGTCGGCTTCATGAACACGTTCCTCGCCGCGCATCCTAACCTGATCGACCCGTTCAACGACTATAAGGTGTCGCGCTACAATCCGATGCAGATTCCCTTTACGGACAATGGCTTTGCCGTGATCACCAAGGTTAACGCGAATAGCTTCGTTCTCAAAGAATACATGGCAGGCCGCAACTGAGGTCATAGCCAGCCCCACCGCAACTGCCGGTGGGGCACACCCAACGACTGGATAAGGTCCCATGGCCTCGCCACTCCTTCTTCAAATTCAGGATGTGAGCAAAGCCTTCGGCGCCATCAAGGCGTTGCGGAGCGCTCGGTTCGAACTGTGCGCCGGCGAGATTCATGCCCTTGCCGGCGAGAACGGGGCGGGGAAATCCACCCTGATGAACATAATTGACGGCATCCTTCAGCCCGACAGTGGCGAGATACGCATCGATGGCCGGGCGGTGAAAATCGACAGCCCGGCTACCGCCCAGCAACTTGGGATTGGCTTCGTCCACCAAGAAATCGCCCTTTGCGCTGACATCTCGGTGGCCGAGAACATCTTCATGTCGCGCACCGCGCAAACCCGCAAGCGGCTGGTCGATACGGCCGACCTCGTGGCCCGCGCGCGCGCGATTTTGGCCCCACTCTCGGACATCGATCCGCGCCTACCCGCGGGGCGACTGTCGATTTCCCAGCAGCAGCTGGTCGAGATTGCCAAGGCCCTGACACTGGATTGCCGCATTCTGATCCTTGACGAGCCGACGGCGACGTTGACCGAACATGAGGCGCAAAAGCTTTTCGGGATCATGCGAGGCCTCGCGAGCCGCGGTATCGGGATCATCTACATTTCACATCGCATGGCTGAAATCTTCGAAAACTGCGATCGGGTTACCGTCATGCGAGATGGTCAGCACATCCGCACCGACCGCACTGTCGACATCACGCCTGCCGACGTGGTCAATGCCATGGTCGGGCGCAAAATCGACACGCTCTATCCTCCCAAGCTACAGGAGGCGCGCGGACCGGAAATCCTGCGGGTGGAGGGGCTGACTGACCGCCGCTTCCGCGATGTGTCCTTCTGCCTGCACGCAGGCGAGATTCTAGGCCTTGGCGGGCTGATCGGAGCCGGGCGCAGTGAGATTGCCCGGGGTTTGACGCGGCTGGAAGGTGCGGCGCGTGGCCGAGTCTGGCTGAATGGCACCGAGTTGCACCTGCGCGACTATGCCGACTGCATCGCGCGCGGCATCGTCTATCTGTCCGAAGATCGCAAGGGCGACGGCGTTTTCCTCGATATGTCGATTGCCGCCAACGTGGCGGCCCTTAACCTCTCGCAGGTGGCGGGCCGCTTTGGCGTGATCGACAACGCTATTGAAACCGCGCAGGCGCAACGGATCGGCCTGACCCTGCAACTCAAGTCTGCCAGTGTTGCGCACAAGGTATCGTCACTTTCGGGCGGCAACCAACAAAAGGTGGCGCTGGCCAAGCTGCTGGCGGTTCAGCCCAAGGTGATCTTTCTCGACGAACCCACGCGCGGCGTGGACGTGGGTGCCAAGGCCGAGATTCACGCCATCTTGCGCGGATTGGCCGAAGACGGGGTCGGGATTACCGTGATCTCATCGGAACTACCCGAACTCATTGGGCTTTGCGACCGAGTCCTGGTGCTCAGCGAAGGCAACATCACGGGCGAACTGGCAGGCGCGGACTTGACCGAGACCAATATAATGACGCTGGCCGCTCCGGGTGCACTGGCCGCCACGGGAACAGGTAAATGACCAAAACGATGCAACTCTCCAACCTTTTGACAAGGCTGTTCGGAGCGCGGGAAACCGGGCTGGTGCTCATCATCCTTGTCCTGTTCCTGCTGATGTCCTTCGCCTCGCCGCACTTTCTCACTTGGCCCAACATGCGTGCGATGACCATGGCCTTTTCCGTGGAGGCCATCGTGGTCGTCGGCATGACGATCCTCCTGATATCGGGCGGGATCGACCTATCGGTCGGGTCGGTGACAGCACTGGCGATGGTTATAGCCGGACTGTTGTTTCTGGGTGGGGTGAACCCATGGGTCGCCTCGCTGATCGCGATTGTCGCCAGCGCGGGTATCGGGGCAATCATCGGGTTCTTTGTGACCGTGGTCGGTTTGCACCATTTCATCGTGACGCTGGCGGCGATGGTGATCGCGCGGGGCCTATGCCTGTTGGGCACGGGCGGGCGACCGCTGGGCCTATTCACATTGCCGGAAAGTTTCAAATGGATCGGCATCGGGTCCATTGGCGCGATCCCGGTGGCCATCGTGATTTTTGCCTTTGTTGTCGTGGTCTTCGACTTCCTGTTGCGGCGCACCACAGCATTTCGGCTGGTCTATTATACCGGCAGCAACGAGAAGGCCGCCGCGTATTCCGGCATCCGCACAAAGCGCGTGATTTTTCTGACGACGGTCCTGTGTTCCACCCTTTGCGGGGTTGCGGGCATCATCTACATGGCGCGGTTTGGCTCGGCCCAGCCGACCTTCGGCGTGGGGATGGAGCTGAACGTCATCGCGGCGGCGGTGATCGGCGGGGCCAGCCTCTCTGGCGGCAAGGGCACGATCCTCGGGGCGATCCTGGGCGCGGTGCTGCTATCACTCGTGTCCTCGTCGCTCGCCCTTCTGAACGTGTCCGTCTATTGGCAAGACATCATCCGAGGCTCGATCCTGCTTGCAGCGGTGACCTTTGATCACTTTCTGGTCAAGCGACAAGCGGCAGGAGGTCGAGCATGAACGAAATCAACAGGGATTTCACCTCGCTCCGACAGATGCATGCGGTTCTGGTGCGTCATTTCGTCGAAGGGCGCAAACAGGCCGAGATCGCCGACGAGATGAACCTATCGACCTCGAAGGTAAACAGGATCATCGCGCAGGCGCGACGGTCGGGCATGGTCAAAATCAGCATCGAGACGCCGTTCCAGCGTCTGATGGAGCTTGAACACCGACTGTCGGCCACGGGCCTCGTCGGCTCCGCCATCGTCTCGCCCACTGTGTCGGACAATGACGGCACGCGGTTGACACAGATCGGGCAAGCCGCGGCCGCACATCTGGCCGAGACCTTGCGCGACGGCGACATTCTAGGAATTTCCGGCGGCAAAGCGGTGGCAGCCGTGGTGGATGCGCTATCGGTCGAACGGCCCATCGACGTGCAGGTGGTGCCGCTAACCGGCGGCGTGCAGGGCAAGCATCATACTGACGTCAACCATCTGGCCTCGCGCTTGGCTGAGCGCCTGGGCGGGCGGTCGCTGCATCTGCACGCGCCGCTATTCGCTGAGCGGCCCGATCAGCGCGAGATGCCGATGAACCTCGGCGCGGTGAAGGAGGTGCTTGATCTCGCGCGCCGGGCCACGGCCTGTCTGGTCGGCATCGGGTCGATCACGACGCCCGGCTCATCCTATTTCGATCTGCATCCGCTGTCGGCGCCGGATCGCGCGATGCTTCCGGGCCTGGGTGTCATGGCCGAGTTTCTGGGTCATTTGGTCCATGATCGCGGACAGGTGGCCAACTTCGCGCTGAACCAGCGACTGATCGCGCTCCGCCCCGACGAGATCCGGCGGTGCACCCGGGTTGTCGCGGTGGCGGCGGGGGCCGTGAAGGTAGGGCCGATCCGATCTGTGCTGCGCGGCGGCTACGTCTCGGTTCTGGTCACCGACGAGGAAACGGCAACGACAATCCTGCAAGATGGAGAAGAGCCCGCATGACCCCGCTGTTGACAAGAGAGATCGGTGCGTCCGGTATCACCGCATCGGCGGTGGGTCTTGGCACCTGGGCAATCGGCGGCTGGATGTGGGGCGGTACCGATGACGCAGCTTCCGAGGACGCCATCCGCGCCGGTCTGGATGCGGGGATCACGCTGATCGACACGGCACCAGCCTATGGCCTTGGCCATGCCGAAGAGGTGGTCGGTCGCGCGATCAAAGGGCGACGGGACGAAGTGGTGCTTGCCACGAAATGCGGGCTGGTCTGGCATGCGCAGCGCGGCCCCTATTTCTTTGAGCAAGGCGGCCTTCCGGTGCACCGCGACCTCAGCCCCGCCGCCATCCGGCATGAGGTTGAGCAGAGCCTTCGGCGGTTGGGGACAGACAGGATCGACC
>JBEINZ010000268.1:0-4011 GCA_040377825.1 Hyphomicrobiales bacterium
ACGTTTGCCGGCCATCTCGATGTTGTTCCCGTTGGCAATGAAAGCGATTGGTCGCACGCTCCGTTTTCAGCGGCAATTGAGGGCGGCAAGCTTTACGGGCGCGGTACGGCCGACATGAAAGGTGGAATCGCGGCCTTTGTCGCCGCCGCGCTCGCCTATCGCGAACGTCGGGGAACATGGAAAGGGACGCTCTCCTTCCTCATCACCGGCGATGAGGAAGGCCCGGCGATCAACGGTACGGTCAAGCTGTTGGAGTGGGCGGCCGCGCGTGGCGAACGTTTCGACGCGGCCCTGGTGGGCGAGCCGACCAATCCCGAAGCGATGGGCGATGCGATCAAGGTCGGCCGACGCGGTAGCCTGTCCGGCACCATGACCGTGCACGGCCAGCAAGGTCATGTCGCCTATCCACACCATGCCGACAATCCGATTCGTGGGCTCGTAAGCATACTCAATCGGATTCATGCCGCGCCGATCGATTCCGGCAGCGCGCGCTTTGAGCCATCAAATTTCGAAGTCGTTTCAATTGATGTCGGCAATCCCGCCTGGAATGTCATTCCGGCGAAGGCAACGGCCCGCTTCAACATTCGCTTCAACGATCTCTGGGATCGTGATCGGCTCGAGGCTTGGCTTAAGACCCAGATCGAGGCGGCGTTGCAAGGGCGAATTCGCGCGAGCCTGATCTTGGAAGCCAAGTCCGCCGACTCCTTCGTGACCGAAAACGCCACGCTGATCGGCGCGCTGGCCGACGCGGTCGAGGCCGAGACGGGTCGCCGGCCGACGCTTTCGACCGGGGGCGGCACCTCGGACGCGCGCTTCATCAAAAACTATTGCCCCGTTGTGGAGTTTGGGCTGGTGAGCCAGACGATCCATCAGATCGACGAACATGTGGCGATTGATGATCTGAGACAGCTCGCCCGCATCTACGGACGGTTCCTTGATGGATACTTCGGGGGATAGCGCAATTCACGATCGGATCGAAACGAGCGCAACAGGATAGGCTATAGTGGTTCGGGCACGGGATTGGACGGTTCGAAATCGCCGCAAAAGTCTTGAACCGTCGAGCTAGTAGCATCACACAGGCTTACGGACCCTTATGGTCCGATGGAGTGAGCCCGCTTCGGCGTAACAGACAAGGTCGCAACGGAAAACACATGCTCGCCAGGACCGACATCGCCAACGGATTAACCGGCTCTTGGAAACTTCTGAAGGGCGAGCCCGACGGAATGCGGAGTTTTGACCAGACCCTCAACGGATTCTGTAAGTCGTTTTGGGTCCTTGGGCTGATCGGAGTACCTGTTTTGATCGGTGTGCTCCTAGAGCGAAAATTGCTCATGATGCAGAAAGGTATAGATCCGAGCGACTTTCCAGAGGTGCTGTTTTTCATCTCGCAGATCGGCGCTTACATCGCGACATGGTTCGGCTTTCCCCTCATCCTCGCCGCCATCGCCAGATGGATCGGCCTCGATCGGCACTTCGTTCCATTCATCGTCGCGCGCAATTGGACCAGTATCATCGGCATCGCTCCCTACTTCGTGGCCTCTGTGCTGTTCTTGTTCGAATTGATCACCGTGCGCACTTTCGGGATGCTGTCGTTGCTGTCACTCGGCTTCAATCTATTCTACGGATTTCGCGTGGCCCGTATCGCCGCGGCGGCGCCGATCAGCGTGGCAATCGGGCTTGTCGTTCTGGATCTACTCGTCACTCTGTTTTTTGCGGTTCTTGGCGACCGCATGGTCAATCTTTAGTCAAGGCAACCGTTCGAACCAAGTCACCATGAGCGAACTCGATCCGCGTCTGAACGCTATTCGTCCGGATTTGGCCGCTCGCCATCTCGAGGGGCGCGTGTCGGCTCGTCGATTTTCGGAAGGTCAGCCGGCCCACGTGATCAGCGCAGTTGCGCCGATCCGCCAATCGCCTCGACACGATGCCGGTCTGGATACCGAAGCGCTACGCGGCGAGGCGATTACGGTTTATGATGAGGATTCCGAGGGTTGGTCCTGGGTCCAGCTCGCTCGCGACGGCTATGTCGGCTATATCCCATCGCAAGCGATCCTGAAGGGCGCGCGCCCAGAGGCGAATTACAAGGTCGCGGCGCTGCGCAGTTTCGAGTTCTCCGGGCCCTCGATCAAGGAACCGCCGCTCGACTGGCTGAGCCTCGGATCGGAGCTCCAGATCACACGCGAGATCGAGGCACGCGGTCGCCGGTTCGGCGTCACGACGAGCGGCGGCTGCGTTGTGCTCGGCCATCTCGCCCCGATCGACGCGCTTGAAACCGACCCGGTCGGGGTCGCCGAGCGGTTTGTCGGGACGCCCTATCTCTGGGGCGGGAAATCGAGCCTCGGATTGGATTGTTCCGGCCTCGTGCAAACGGCATTGAGGGCGGTCGGCGTACTTGCGCCGCGCGATACCGATATGCAGGAAAAGGTCGTCGGCTCGCCGATCAGCCTCGATCCAGCAGAGTGGCGGCGCGGCGATCTGGTCTTTTGGCCGGGCCATGTCGCCTTCGTGCGCGATAGGTCGACCCTGCTCCACGCCAACGCCCATCACATGGCCGTCGCGATCGAGGATACCGCCGCCGCGCTGGCCCGCATCGCCGCGAGCGACGGCCCGCCGAGTTCGGCGCGTCGGCTTTAGGTCGTGGCTTGATTTGAGACCACTTCGATTAATACCCGAGTTTTCGATCCACCACATTGATGAGCGGCTTGCCGGCGCGCAACCGATCGATCTGAGCGAGTACGTAGCGGCAGAGATGCGCGGGATCGGAATCGGCCGCGTTGTGCGGGGTGACGGTGATCCCCGGATGCGACCATAGCGGGCTATCGTACGGCAGCGGCTCGACCTCGAAGACATCGAGCACGGCCGATCGCAGGCTTCCCTCTTCGAGCGCACGGACGACATCTTCCGCCACCTGATGCCCGCCGCGACCGGCATTGATGACGACGGGACCGCCGAGTGGACCGCTTTTCGGCAGCGCCCGAAACAGGTCGATGTTCAAGATGCAGCGCGTATCCGGCGTCAGCGGCAGAAGGCAAATGAGAATATCGGTCCGTGCAAGGAACGGCTTGAAGCCGGCCGACCCCGCGAAGGTTTCCACCCCGGCCATCGGCTCCCCGCGCCGGCTCCATCCCGCGACTTGAAACCCGAGGCGGACCAGGACCTCGGCGGCATCGCGGCCGAGCACGCCCATGCCCATGATCCCCACGCGCACATCGGACGCGGCGGGCTGATAGCGGGTGAGCCAGATCCGTTCGCGTTGCGCGGCGGCGTAGACATCGAACATCCGATGCTGGGCGAGCACATGCCCAACGACATATTCCGTCATTCGCCGCGTCAGGTTTTCATCGACGATCCGCACGATTGGAACGTTGGGCAGCTTGGGATCCACCAGGAGGGCATCGACGCCCGCGCCGAGATTGAAGATCGCCTGAAGGTTCGGCAAGGTCGCCAGGAGCCCCGGTTCGGGCTTCCAGGCAGCCACCCAGAGCACCTTTTCCCGATCGTAGGGCTTGCGCGGGTCGATAAACGGGATATCGCCGACCGCGCTTTGGAAGCGCTCGATCCAGCCGTCCGGCGTCCAGCCGGTGATTGCGGTCATCAACGCCATGATGTCGTCCTGAGAAACCGGGTTATTCGCCGGCGAGCCGATCGCGGCGATCGAGAGGAAGCTGCGGATCGCCATGCCCGCTTGGCTCGCGTGTCGTACCGGCCGCCTCGCCGGTCAGATCGAGGCTTTCGATACGGTTCGCGCGCCGTTTCAGCTTGTCGGCGGAAACCAGGATTTCGTCCAGATCTTTCGTCGTCTGCCCGAAATGCGACCGCAGCTTTCCGACGCGCTCGCCAATCGCCTCGACGTCATCGAGGAGATGCACCACTTCGGACTGAATGCGATGCGCCTCATCGCGAATGCGCTGGTCGCGCAGCACCGATTGCACGACTTGGATGGACAAGACGAGCAGTGACGGTGAAACGATCACGACACGGGCGCGATGGGCGCGCTGAATAAGCTCCGAG
>JBEINZ010000250.1:0-4396 GCA_040377825.1 Hyphomicrobiales bacterium
CATCGCCGAAGCCGACGGACAGCCGGTGTGGCTTCCGCCGCGAACGACATTCGGCGCGCCGAAAACGATCGGCTCGCGCGCGGCGCCGGCCTCCTCGGCGGTCTCCTCGTTGATCGGGAATTCAGCGATCGCGACGCCGAGCGCGCGGAACCAGCGGCGCATGTCCGGCGACATGTCATCATGCGACAGCATGGGAATGCCGGCTTCGACGGCCGCGCGCGCCAACCGCTCGATCGAGCCCGGCACCTCGTCGCGACGGGCATGAACGGCATCGACCAGGGTGAGGAAATCGGCGCTACCAAGACCCGATCGCTCGATCATCTTGCCGATTTTGTCCGGTCGCGAGCGTGACTTCAGCGTCCCTTCCATGTGATCGTTAAAGGCGAGACATCCGATCCGGCCGGCGGCGATCCAACTGAGAATTGTGTCTTCCGCCTCGAGATTGAACGTCTCTTGGCGCAGGTGATAGCGCGTGTCGATCGCGAGCCGGCCGGACAGCGCTTCCAAGCCATCAAGCAGCGCATGGGCGTTTTCCGCCCCGCGCAGACCCGGTTCCCACGACCAGGTGACGCCGTGATAGGCCGTGGTGATGCCATTGGCCGCCAGTTGCCGATCGGTGTCGAGGAGCGCGGTTTCGATGGGAAAGGCCACGCCGGGTCGCGGCATCATCTGCCGCTCGAACGCATCGCCGTGAATGTCGATGAGGCCTGGCAGAACCATGAGGCCGGATGCATCCATGATCTTCGCGGCTGGGCTCGCGGTCTCGGCGATGAGGCCGTCGCGCAGCGCAAGATCACCACGGGCGAGGCCTTCGGGCGTGAGCAGCGTGCCACCGGCAAGCATCCAGGACTGGGCAGGAACTTCAGGAGTGAGCAAGGGCATCACCGGGCTGACCCGTAAGGGAACCTTAGAGGTCGACCCGTTTGCGATGCCGAGATGACGTTCGTGTGACAGGAGCTGTGGGCGGTTTCTCGCGGGCTGCCAAAACCTATGTTGGAGCAAGGACAAGATTGACGCCGTGGATCGTGACGCCGATGCCGAGGAGCAGCACGATCGCGATCGACACCTTCGGCAAAACCTTCGACCAGCGTTCAAAGCCGGACCGACCAGACGCCTTGCGGACGCCCCAGGACGCAACGACGCCGACCGTGACCAGCGTCGCCGCGAGCCCCAGGCTGAAGGCGCCGACCATGACCGCGCCAAGCGCGACGGCGTTGAGCTTCAAGGCTACGAGCAGGACCGCGATGGCCGACGGACAGGGCATGAGCCCGCCAGTGAAGCCGAACCAAGCGATTTCCCACGGGCGGACCGGCCGGCCGGCGTAGCGCACGGCGATCTCCTCTTCGCCGAGGTGGCGATGACCGTGATCGTCTTGGTGGTGATCATGCCCGTGAGAGTGGTGATGGTGGTCGTGCCCATGGTCGTGGTCATGATCAGCGGCGTGCGAATGGCCTGGGAGCCGGACACGCCATGCGAGCCTCAGCGCGATGGCCACGATCATCAGTCCTGAAAGAAGAACGAGCCAAGGATAGGCTTGCCGCTCGATCAAATCATTGCCGAGCCAAAGCGCGAGCAGGACAAGAAGCCAGACGACGATCGTGTGGCCGATCGCGGAGGAGACGCCAAGAAGCAGGGCCTGCAACGGGGTGCCGCGGATCGCCACAATAAAGGCGGCCATGATCGACTTTGAGTGTCCCGGCTCCAGCGCATGCAAAGCGCCAAGGATAACCGCGGCTGGCAAGTAGAGCCAGGGATTAGCCGCATTCGTCGCGATGATCTGGGCAATGTCGGGCATGGCGCTCACAAATATTTTGTTAGGGCTTTAAGCTCATCGACGATCGTTCGCGCGTCGAGCGCGCCTTCGTTCACGCCGTCCTGCAAGCAGTGCGCGATATGGTCATGGATCAATTCACGTTTGGCGCTTGCGATCGCGGCCTCTACGGCGTGAAGCTGCTGGGCAAGATCAAGACAGCCGCGTCCCTCGTCGAACATGGCAAGCGTCGACTTCAAATGACCTTCTGCACGGCGAAGCCGCTTGACGATCTCGGGGTGGGACGGGTGCTTCATGGGGATATCCTATCCTGGGGGACGGGATAAGACCAGTGTGAATAGTAACTTCCAATAATGTGCCCGACGCGACGCGGACGTAGGCTACCAGACCATCCGGGTTGCGGCGCAATAGACAACCTCAGCGGGGCAGAACGCCGGCGAGTACCACCGCGAGGATCGTCGCGCGGCTCTTTTCGTACATCGCCTCGTCATCGAGTGTTTTGCCGGTCAGGATCTGGATCTGCGCGGCAAAGTCGGCATGGTGCTGCGTCGTCGCCCAGATCATGAAGATCAGCGTGATAGGGTCGATGGCGGCCAGTTTTCCCTCCTCGATCCATCGCGCAAGGGTCGCCACGGTCGCCTCGACCAAGGGCGCGAGATCGCGGCTCAACGCCGCGCGCAGCATCGGCGCGCCTTGGATGATCTCGGTCGCGAAGAGCCGGCTCGCCTCCGGCTGCGCGCGAGCGGATTGCAGTTTGCGTGTGATGTAATCGGTCAGCGCCGCGCGCGGGTCGGCATTGGGATCGATGCCGGCCAGCGGATCGAGCCAGGATTCGAGCGTTCGCTCCAGGACGGCGATGTAAAGGTCTTCCTTGCTGCGGAAATAGTAGAGCAGGTTGGGCTTGGACATGCCGGCGGCTTCCGCGATCTGATCCGTGCGCGCGCCGTGCAGGCCGTAACGGGAAAACACGGTCAGCGCGGCGTCGAGGATCCGTTCGGCATTCGCCTCCCCGATGCGGGTCTTGTTGCGCGGTTCAGCCATGTCGCGTTCGGGTCCTGATTTATGCCCAAGCCTCGCATATCCGAGCAGTGGGCGCACGTCGAGCGCGGGATTGTTCGAACTTGCCGAACAAGCACTTCAAAGTCCGGACACCTCGCCAATGCGCGACCGGCACCCCGCCTCATGGCGAGAACGCGGTTTTAGGAGTTGCCCATGAACACACTGTCGCCCTCCATCGAAACCATCATCATACCGCGCGCTGCCGTCGGCACGCAGGCAGATGGTCGGTCCGTTTATCTTTTTCGATGAATTCGGTCCCGTGGAATTCCTCACCGGCCAAGACATGGACGTGCGGCCACATCCGCATATCGGCTTGGCCACGGTGACCTATCTGTTCGAGGGCGAGGTGTTTCACCGCGACAGCTTGACCAACGAGGTGCCGATCCGCGCCGGTGACGTCAATTGGATGACCGCCGGGCGCGGCATCGTGCACGCCGAGCGCGCCAGCGAAAGCATTCGGTCAGGGATATCCCGGCTTGCTGGCATTCGGAGTTGGGTTGCGCTACCGGCTGATCGCGAGGAGATCGCGCCATTCTTCGCGCATGTCGCCAAGGCGGACTCGCCGGTCGTGGAGGCGCTCGGCGCGCGGGTGCGCGTTATCGCGGGCGCGGCTTATGGGGTCACGGCGCCGACCCCGACCTTATCGGACACGCTCTATGCCGATATCGCGCTTGCCGAGGGCACGACAATTCCGATCGATCCGGATTACGAGGATCGTGCGGTCTATACGCTTTCCGGGGAGATCGAAATCGCCGGCGACCGGTTCGGGCCAGGGCAGCTGCTGGTGTTTCGCGCTGGCGACGCGCTGATGATCCGCGCACAAAGCGACGCGCGGTTCCTCCTGCTCGGAGGGGCACGTTTGGACGGGCCGCGACACATTTGGTGGAACTTCGTTTCGAGCCGCAAGGACCGGATCGAAAGCGCGAACGCCGATTGGAAGGCCGGCCGCTTCGCGCTTGTGCCGAACAAAAGCGAATTCATACCCCTGCCGGAGTAAGGCGCCCGCCGGGTCTCAGGCCGGGCGAACCTCTTGCACGTCTGGGAGAAAATGCCGGAGCAGATTCTGGATCCCGTGACGCAGCGTGGCCGTGGAGGACGGGCAGCCCGCGCACGAACCCTTCATGTTCAAATAGACCACGCCATCCTTGAAACCCTTGAACGTGATGTCCCCGCCGTCGTTGGCTACGGCCGGGCGCACCCGCGTATCCAGCAGTTCCTTGATCGTCGCGACGGTATCGGCATCCGCCGCGTCGAAGAATTCCTCGCCGGCAACCTCGACCTCTTCGCTCTTGAGGACCGGAGTGCCGGACATGAAGTGCTCCATGATGACGCCGAGCACGGATGGCTTCAGATGCGGCCACTCAACGCCCGCCTTCGTAACGGTCACGAAGTCGTTGCCGAAGAACACCCCGGACACGCCGGGAATCAAAAAAAGCTTTTCGGCGAGTGGCGATTGTCCGGCTTCGTCCGGCGAGCGATAGTCGCGCGTGCCGTCGGAAAGTACGGTGCGGCCGGGGAGAAACTTCAAGGTCGCGGGATTCGGAGTCGCTTCGGTCTGAATGAACA
>JBEINZ010000223.1:0-4996 GCA_040377825.1 Hyphomicrobiales bacterium
ACGGCTGGGATCAACACCCGCAGTCGAACGGGGAGGTGTGCGGCCATGATGAGAGGAGCGAGCCCCAGGACATTCGCCCCCCCGCCCATGTCCATCTACATCAAGAGCATGGCGCTGTCGGGCTTGATGTCGAGCCCGCCGGTATCGAACACGACGCCCTTGCCGACGAGCGTCACCTTCGGATCGCCGTCGCGGCCCCAGACGAAATCGATCAGTCGTGGTTCACGGTCAGAGCCATGCCCCACGGCATGAATCAGCGGGAAGTTTCCGGACTTCAGGGCTTCGCCGACAATTTCGCAGACGACCGCGCCGTGCCGCTCACCAAGCGCGCGGACAGCGGCGGCGAGCTCGATCGGACCAAGATCATTAGCCGGCGTATTGACGAGGTCGCGCGCGAGAAAGGTCGCCTCTACCTCCGCCCGCAGCCGCGCCTCATCGACCCCCGCCGGCACAACCAACCGCGCGAACGCGTCCTCCGCCGCTCCAGCGTCCGGACGGGCCTTGCGATACTTTAGAAAGCGATAGGCGCTGAGCGCCCAGGAAAGCGCCGCATGGTGCACCCTATCGGCCGCAATCCCCTCAAACCGGTAATCGCCCGCCGGCAGCAATGTCGCGAGCTTTCCGAGCAAGAACGGCGCCGAATCCCCGCCGGCGCCAAGCCCGAACAAGACCGCGGCGATCCGCCCCTCGCCGTCGGGCACAACCAAATGCGCGCCACTCGCCGCCTTGAACCCCGATGCACGCGCGAAGGTCACGGCGGCGGCGCCCAGACTTTCCGTCGCCAGCGACAAGCTACTTTGCGAAACGGCGATGATCGGAACCACGGCGCCAGCATGGTCGAAGGGCAGTAGACGATCGCTCACGGGCCTACCTCTTGGTTTTTCATAAAGTGCCGCAGCGGACAAAAACCGAACAATGACAAGCGCTTTAACCTCCCGTTAGGGTTAACACAATATTGCTGACAAGGTTCGTTGTTTAAGCCCAAATCCGGTGGAAACCGTCATGGCTGTGGTCGAGACCTCGTCCCGCTCAAGACTCTTGATCGCGATTGTCCTGTGTTCCGTGGCTCTCGGTGGCTGCGCGGCACGCCAAACCTCCACGGCCGACCCGGGCAGGACCGGAACGTTAACAGCGTCCCCTGGCGGTATGCTTCGAAGCGAAGTGGAGGAATGGAGCCGGCGCTTCGAAGCCTCCCCGAAAGACAAATCGACAATCATCGGTTACGCCCAAGCGCTTCGCGCGAACGACCAAACCGCGGAAGCCGTCGCCGTCTTACAGAAGGGCATGTTGAGCTTTCAGCAAGACTTTGAAATTGCATCCGCCTACGGCAAGGCCCTGGCCGCCAACGGCGACTTCGATACCGCGCTGAAGGTCATCCGCGGCGCGAACTCGGTGACTTCGCCGGACTGGCGGCTACTATCCGCCGAAGCGGCGATCCTAGACCAGACCGGAAACCCTTCCGAGTCACGTCGGATTTACGCGACCGCGCTAAAGATCGCACCGGACGAGCCGATTCTCCTTAATAACCTCGGACTTTCCTATCTTCTAACGAATGAAACCGCGCTCGCTGAGAAAACACTTCGCCGCGCCGCCGCGAGTCCTAACGCGGACAGTCGCATCCGCCAAAACCTGATGTTGTCGCTCGGCCTCCAAGGCAAGTTCCAAGAAGCCGAGAAGGTCGCGCGCACCGAACTCTCGCCTGAACAAGCCGACTCCAACCTCGCCTATTTGCGCGACATGCTGGCGCAACAGAATAGCTGGCGGGCCATTCAGCAAGCCGACAGTGAAAAGCCCGGCCAGCCTCGGACCTGAAGTCAGCGGGGCGTCGGGTTTCGAAGCTGTCCATAGGCCGGCCAGGAAATCCGTCGTATCACGTGCGGACGTGTATACGCTAACTACTTCCACTGCATGATCTGGATTGCGGCCGGGCCGGCGATAACCAAAAACAGCACTGGCAGAAAGAATATAATCATCGGCACCGTCAGTTTCGGCGGCAGGCCGGCAGCTTTTTTCTCGGCTTCGGCCATGCGCGCGTCGCGACTTTCTTGCGAAAGGACGCGCAAGGCCGTACCAAGCGGCGTACCATACCGCTCCGCCTGGATGAGCGCGGTCACGACGCCCTTGACGCTGTCCAATCCAGTACGAATTGCAAGATTCTCATAGGCCTTGCGTCGTTCCGGCAGATACGACAGTTCGGCCGTGGTCAACGATAACTCTTCCGCAAGGGCTAACGACTGCGTCCCGATCTCTTCCGACACCTTGCGGAATGCTGCCTCGATGGACATGCCAGACTCCACGCAAATGAGCATAAGGTCGAGCGAATCCGGCCAAGCTCGGCGGATCGACTGTTGCCGCTTGCTAATCTGATTCGCGATCATGATGTTCGGCAGAAAAAGGCCGACGCCTGCCATTGCGACAGAAAACGCAATTTTGATCCCAGGTGCGTGCGAGGTGTTCCCAATAATGAAAAAGTATATAAGCCCCAGGATGAGGCCGATAATCGGCAACGTGAAGCGCGCAAAAAGAAATACCGTCATTGGGGCTTGTCCGCGCATGCCCGCCATCTTCAGCTTGTTGGCGGTATTCTCGTCGGCCAGAGCGTTTTTAAGGTCGAACCGATCGACCAATTCGCGCATATAAGCCTTCGGTTCGCGCCGCAGCGATACTTTGTCGGTCGCGGCAAGCCGCGCTCTTTCGCGCGCGCGAATTTTTTCCCGCTCGATGGCGACCGCCTGCATCCGGCCTTTGAGCTGATCGCGCTCTAGCAGCGGAAGCGACACGGTGATAACCGTTCCCGCGACGCCCAACGCGACCAAGATGCCAAACATGAAGCTTGGGTTAAGTGCGAGATCGACCAGTTGCCCCAACATACCCAGCTCCGATCAAAAATCAAAGTTGATCATTTTACGCATAACAAGTACTCCCGACAGCATTACCATCAAACCAGCAACAATAATCATATTTCCTGCTTTTGTTGTGAACAATATCATCATGTAACTTGGACTGGTCAGATATACAAGACCACTTACGATAATGGGTAGCGAACCGATAATACCCGCCGATGCTTTGGCCTCCATCGACATTGCGCTGATCTTTGCGCGCATTTTCTTGCGGTCGCGCAGAACGCGGGACAGGTTCCCGAGCGTTTCAGATAGATTGCCGCCGGCCTTTTGTTGGATCGAGATAACGATACCGAAGAAGTTCGCTTCTTGAACGGGAACCCGTTCGTATAGCTTTTGGCATGCATCGCCGATCGGAACACCGAGCTGCTGTGTTTCAATGATCAAGCGAAACTCGGATCGCAAGGGTTCACGCGCCTCAACCGAAATAATGCGCAGACAATCTCCAAGCGGCAGACCGGACTTCACACCGCGAACGATCACATCGACCGCGTTCGGCAGCTCTTCAAGAAATTGGTTGAGCCGCCGCTTCTTCAAAAATCCGACGTACCAACGCGGAAAGCCTAGAGCACCAATGATCCCCGCGCCAATTACAACCAAGATATCCATGCCACCGATCAAAGCGCAGAATGCAAAAACAGCCCCGGCTCCAGCTGAGAAAATGAGAAAACCTTTCCTGTTCCAATTTAATCCAGCCTGTTGAAGCCTAACAGAGAGCGGTGGTGAGCTCGTTTGCTTCAGCTTTGATTGTTGTCGTGCTTCGAAATCCTTGAGCGTATCTTGAATGCTACGCCGACGGGCATTTGCATCGCTCGCCGTCCGGCGCTCTTGATTGATCCGCTGGCGATCCGTTATCGCCTCCAAGCGACCGCTCGTGCGTTGTTCCTCCGTTACGCGCGAAAACAGGAACGCATAGGCCATCGCGCCGGCCGAGAGCGTGGCGAGAATGGCAATCGCTAGAATCGTGAAGGTTTCGCCGAACATTCCGTTCCCCTCAATGAACGCGTGCGTCGATAGCCAACGTTAGGAAAGCGGATCCAATTGAACATGAGGAGAGTGAACGAGTGGTTCAAACCAACTGAAATAAAAAGGAAAAGTTTTAATAAACGGGTCCCGGTCGAGTGTGTGAGCCAAACTGCCGCGAGCGCGGTGTCACGGAGTGACTTGCAAGTCCGTGATCAAGCAGCCGCGCCACGATCCGCTTTATCGAGCGCCTCGGCGAGCCGCTGTTCCTCGCCATAATAGCGCGCACGGTCCCAGAAGCGTGGCCGGCCAATACCCGTGGACCGATGCCTTCCGATGATCCGTCCGTCGGCGTCTTCACCAATCATTTCGTAGACGAAAAGATCTTGGGTAATGATGACGTCGCCCTCCATGCCCATCACCTCGGTAATGTGCGTGATGCGACGCGAGCCATCGCGAAGACGCGCCGCCTGAACGATGACGTCGACGGACGAGACGATCATTTCGCGGATCGTTTTTGACGGCAGCGAGAAGCCGCCCATTGTGATCATGGACTCAATACGGCTGAGGGCCTCGCGCGGGCTATTGGCGTGCAACGTACCCATTGAGCCGTCATGGCCTGTGTTCATTGCTTGCAGAAGGTCGAAAGCTTCCGGTCCGCGCACCTCGCCGACGATGATCCGCTCAGGCCGCATACGAAGGCAGTTTCTGACGAGGTCGCGCATGGTGACCTGCCCTTCACCTTCGAGGTTGGGGGGGCGGGTTTCCAGTCGAACGACGTGCGGCTGCTGCAACTGAAGTTCGGCGGCGTCTTCCGCCGTAATGATGCGCTCCGTGGTTTCAATGTAGCGTGTCAGGCAGTTCAGCAGCGTGGTCTTGCCAGAACCCGTACCGCCGGAAACGATGACGTTGCAGCGGGAGCGGCCGACAACCTGGAGCACGGTGCCGCCCTCCGGCGAGATCGAACCGAACTTTACAAGTTGGTCGAGCGTCAGCTTGTCTTTCTTGAACTTACGAATGGTGAGCGCGGGACCGTCGATGGCGAGCGGCGGCGCGATCACGTTGACGCGGGAGCCGTCTGGAAGACGCGCGTCGCAGATTGGGCTTGATTCGTCGACACGGCGGCCGACCTG
>JBEINZ010000149.1:0-7948 GCA_040377825.1 Hyphomicrobiales bacterium
GATCTGGCGCGACAGCAGCGCGTTGTTGGCGTTGTATCGCGAGGCCGTCGTCCGCTTCGAGCCGTTCGTATTCAGCACGGCCTCCGCGACCGTCCTGATATCGACGGTCCCGTTGCCGTCCTGATCGTTCGTTGTGGTGACGGTCAGCCCGTCGTCGCTCGTCGTCGTGACGATGCGGCCGACGATCGTGGTTCCATCCGGGGCGAAGGTCGTCGCGGTCCGTGACTTGGAGCCATTCGCGCTTAGATATGTCGAGTCGGTCACCTTGCTGAATTTGCCGTCGCCGTTCGCGTCGACCTGCGATGAGATCCACAGGCCGTTGCCGCTCGTTGTCGTGATCGTGCGATTGAGGATCGTGGTCCCGTTCGGCGCGAAAGATGTCTCGGTCCGCGTGCGGCTGCCGTTTGCGTTGATGACGGTCACATCCGTGCTCCTGCCGTCCACCGTGCCGTTGCCGTCGCGATCGATCGTCGCGGTCGTCGAAAGCCCGTTGCCGGTCGTCGTCGACACCGCGCGGGAGATCAGCGTCGTGCCGTTCGGGGCGTAGGTCGAAACGGTCGTCTCGATGTCGCCATTGGCCTTGGTGACCGTCATCGCGATCTTCTCGAAATTGCCGTCGGCATTGATGTCGGATTTCACGGTCTCGGTCAGCCGGTCGGGGCTGAGGATCGAGATGGTTCGCAAGGCCGTCGTCCCGTCGCCGCGCTGAGCCGAGTTCGTTTCCGTGCGGGTGCCGTCGGCGGCGAGCGTGATCACTGTCTGGCTGCCGGATTGCGACGTGATCGCGCCGGCGAGATAGAGCTTGGAGGTCGAGGAGACGGTCAGCCCGTCCGCGCTGGTGGTGGTCACCGTCTCGTCGTGGAGCGATCCGTCCTCGTTCAGGGTGCGGATCGTTTGCGTGCGGCTGCCATTGGCATTGGCCACGGTCGTGTCGGATTTCGTCAGCTCGTAATCGCCATTGCCGTCGGTATCGACCTGCGTATTCTGGGTCAGGCCGTCGGCCGAGGTCACCGTCACGGACTTGGAGTCGAGCGACTGATTGTTGTTGTAGGCGAAGGTCGTCGTGGTCGAGGTGCCATTCGCATTCGGCTCGACTGTCGCACGGCTGTCGATGTCGCCATCGCCGTCCGCATCCAGGGTCTGGGTGATCGTCTTCCCATCCGCGCTGGTCGTCTTGATGCTCCGCGCGAGCAACACGCCGGAGATCGAGTAGTCGCTGACGGTTCGCGTCCGGCTGCCGTCGGCGTTGATGACGGTCGCGTCGACGTTTCGGCTATAGGTGTTCGAGCCGGTCGGATCCGACTTCGTTTCCGTGACCAAGCCATTGGCGCTTTTGGTCACGATCTGTTGGGAACGCGTCGTGCCGTTGCCGTTCTTGACGATCGTGGTCGTCTCGAAGCCGCCGCCGGCCACAGCGACCATCGTCTTGGTGGTCGTGGCGTCGGTCGTGCCGTCGCCGTTGAGGTCGCTGGCGACCGTTGTCGTCAGCCCGTTGGCGCTCGTCGTCGTCACCGAACGCGAAAGCAGCGAATTGTTGCGGCTGCGGTTCTCGATCGTCTGGGTCCGCGAGCCGTCGGCGGCGATCACGGTTGTGTCGGTCGTGCGATAGTCGAGATTGCCCGTCGCGCCCGAAATGTTTTGATCGGTCGTCTTGGTCAGGCCGGTCGTGCTGGCCGAAACGGTCGTCGCGCCGAGATTGGTCGAGTTGACCGAGAGTTTGGTCGTCGTCGTCGCGGACGAGCCATCCGCATTGCGCACAAACGTCTGCGTGTTGTCGATCGTGCCGTCGCCATTATTGTCGTAGCCGAGCGTTTGCGCGCGGCCGTCGGCGCTGGTGGTCAGGATCTCGCGGGATTCGATCGAGCCGTCGTTGCGCTTGCGCAGCGTCGTGCGGGTTTCCGCGCCGTTTGTGGCGGTTGCCCAGGTGATGTCCTTGGAATTGTCGAAAATGCCGTCGCCGTCGCCGTCATATTGGATGACCTGATGCTTGCCGTCGGCGCTGGTCGTCGATCGGCTGATCGTGGCGATCGAGCCGTCGTCGCGGATTTCCTTCACGCTGCGCGTCTTGGAGCCGTCGGCATGGGTGACGGTCGTGTCGGCCAAGCGATAGCCGGTCGCGTCCGACAGCAGCACCGCGTCGCCGACGAGGCCGGTCGTGTTGTCGGTGCGCGTGAAGGTTGTGGTGCCGGTCAGCCCCGAGCCGCCCGAATAGGTGATCCCGGTGCCCTTGGCGGTCAGGTCGATCGAGGCGATGGCGGCATTGGGGACGGTATCGTAACCGCTGGATCGGCCTCCCGATCCCGTGATCGCTCAATCGCGTTGACGCCGTGAAAATAGTTGATCTGCAAGGTTGGGCTTCCCTCGCGCATGCGCAAAGACCGGCCGACGTCGTTGGGGAAGACATTGTGCTTGATGTCCCGCGCGATCTCCCGCGTGCCGCCGAAGGGGGCGATCCAATCGACGAACCAGATGCGGGGGCCGGATACCCAATCCTCGGGCCTGAGGCCGGAGGGATTGAGGACATAGGCCTCCTCGACCTCCTTCGACATCTTGGCCCAACTGACATAGGCAATCGGCCGATCGCCCCGTCGATAAACCCTGAGCTGCCGATGCTTCAGCGCGGGGACGATCCATTGATGAACCGCGGAAATCGGCCACTTTTGGTGGATCGTTGAAAAGCTGTAGAGCCACACGATCTCGCCCAATAAGGCGACGTTCGACACGGACGCGGCTTGCGCGGCTTCGGCTTTTCGGTCGTCCGTCGACATGATGGCAGGCTCCCCGGTTATGGCCTTTCGCCTGTCCCGTTCGGATCACGGCGACCCCGAACGAAAAGGCCCGGCTCAAGCACAGCGCGGCGTCGAACAGGGTTTGTTCGTCGTCGATCAGGCGGCCTTTCTTGCGGCTCACGAATGAGACCCTAATCGGATCGCCGACATTGTTGAAGGATGGAAGCATCGGCATCGGGATCAGGTTCGTGCATCCGGCGGCGGGCGAAAGCCGCTTGATGACAGGCGGGGATCAGGGTGCCCCCAATCCACGGCTCGGAATCGAAGTTAGCTCTTCTGGATCTGCAAGATCTGGTTGAGGTAGTCGGTGTTCCATCCTGCCTTCTTGCGCTTGGTCTTGACGCTTCGCTTCGAGGGTTCGGCGCGGACGAGGCCGAGGGCGAAGCGTCGGATGACGGCCATGTTCTTGGCACCGTGGCCGGAACGATAGGTGGATAGATCGTCCTTGAAGAGGACGTCGAGCATCCAGTGCATGCTTTCGACGGCCCAGTGGGCGCGGATGGCGGCGCCGAGGCGGTCGGGATCGGGCGGGGCGGAGGCGATGTAATCCTGGGTGGTGAGGGTTGTCCCGCCGGCCTGCTCGACGGTGCGGACGACCCGGATCAAGCTCTTGATGTTCTTGAACTTCGGCCGTCCCGGATAGCTTCGGTCGGAGGCGATCCAGTCGACGGTTCCGCTGACCGTGACGGTGCGCGTCTCCAGCCGCCCGTGGCCCTTCTCGGTGGTTTGGCGGCTCTCGAGTTCGTGCTTGGGCGCGCTGTCGAAGTAGCGACGGACGTCGTCGGCGAGGGTTGGCTGGTTGCCCTTGAGCGGCAGGCAGAAGTCGGCGCCGAGGGCGACGATCTTGTCGGCGACGTCGACCTGGGTGCCGATCGCGTCGATGGTGACGAGGGCGCCCTTGATCGCCTTCTTCTGCGCGAGGACGTCGAGGAGGTCCGGGATCGCGGTGATCTCGCTGCCCTTCTCGGCCAGGTGGATCTCGGCGAGCGTCAACCGGGCGGCGGAGGCATAGGCGCTGAGGGTGTGCAGGGGCTTGGCGCCGGTGCGGGCGTGGCCGGTGCGGCGGGCCGTCTTGCCGTCGATGGCGATGAGATCGTGCCGTCCCGGCCAGAGCGCGGCGATCCAATCGTCGAAGCATTTGGCGAAGAGCACGGGGTCGATCCGGTTGACGAGGATGCGCAACCATCGTTCGCAAGGAATCCCGAAGTGGAACTCGGAAAAGCGCCTCAGATAATCGAGGTTCGCTTCGCCCCACTCCACGATGTCGTCGAAGTCGTCGCACGAGCAGATCGTGGCGCAGGTGACGAGAAACAGAACCTCCGAGAGCGGATACATGACCCGTTCCGGCTCCCGCTCGTCGCCGAGTTCGGAAAAATGATCGAGAAGAACCGCCACCCGCGAACGCGGCAGAGCGAAGTCCGAAACGTCGTTGAGATCCATGAACATGCCAGCCCCCGTCTGCGAATCATCGCAACGAGGGAATCACGACAAGCCTTCAATGCGAAAGCGCCACCGGAGACGCGTTAACCTGACTTCCGAGCCGTGACGCGATGACCTAGCGGACCGGGGCGAGTTTTCACTCGGCAATTGGCCAAGCCTGTGAGATAGAGGCGCGACGCGCGAGCTGTCGTTTGGAAACCCTATGGCATTTTTTCAAAACACCAAGGTCAACCTGCTGAATATGCACTACGCGATCATCGCGATCGCGCATGGCGGCGCGGGGGCCTTTGTGTCCGCTTATCTTTTGAAATCGGGTGTGTCGCTGCCGATGGTCTTCGTGGCCTTGGCGTTAATTCTCTTGGGGCGCTTCATCATTCGGCCGTTTGTGGTTGCCCTAGCGGTTCGGATCGGCTTACGCACGACCGTCGTCGTCGGGGCGCTGGTAACCGCGCTACAATTTCCGATCCTGGCCGAGGTTGACGGACTCGGCGCCATTCTTGTCGGGCTTTGCGTGGTGTCGGCGATTGGCGAAACGATTTATTGGACGAGCTACCACGCCTATTTCGCGGCCTTGAGCGATAACGAGCACCGCGGCCAGCAAGTCGGCGTCCGCGAAGCCATCGCCGGACTGACAGGCGTGTTGAGTCCGCTCCTGACCGGCCTGCTTCTCGTCGGATTTGGCCCGCACGCGGCCTTTGGCGCGGGCGCGGTGATCATGGCCTTATCGATCGTCCCGCTTCTTTTCGCGCCCAACATACCTGTCGCGCGCAACGTGAAGGGGAGCTTCAAGGCCGCGCTCCCGTCCATCATCCTGACGATCTCGGACGGCTGGATTGGGGCGAGCTATTACTTCGCTTGGCAAATCGCGCTTTTTCTCTCACTCGACCAAAGCTACCTTGCCTATGGTGGAGCCCTCGCGATCGCGGCCTTGGTCGGCGCGATCGGCGCCATGGTGCTTGGCAAACATATTGATGCGGGCCATGGCAAGACGGCCGTTTGGATTGCCTGCGGCGCGGTCGCCTCGATTACGGTTTTGCGCGCCTTCGGGGTCGATAACGCACCCATCGCAATCCTCGGCAACGCCTTGGGCGCTTTAGGGGCGTTTATCTTCGTGCCCACGGTCATGACCGTGGTCTATACCCAGGCGAAACGTTCGCCTTGCGGTCTGCGCTTCAACGTCATGATGGAGGGCGGCTGGGATATCGGCGGCGCGAGTGGGTTGCTCGTCGCCGCGCTCATCGCTTCATTGGGCCTGCCGATTTGGGTGACGATCCTTACCGGACTTTTCGGCGTTACGACGACATTCTTGGTATTGCCGCGCTTCTACGCGCGGGAAATCACTGCGGTTCGGCATCAGGAGGCCCGCGCGGCGGACGCTTAACTTAGATTGCCGAGCGATAGAGGAACCGGACAGCGGCCGCTCCAATCAATGCGGGTGCCATTAAAGACATTAACGTCTTGATGCCCATCACATCAAAACCATCGAAAGTTCCGCCGTCGTAAAAGGCGGTATCTAGCATGATCAAGCCAATCCCCACGACGAGCAGGTGGACGAGCCAAAGACGAGGATCGATCGCGACCGCGAGCGCAACGCCAAAGGCTATTGGCAACGCCACCGGTTGAAACTCCGCCGACAATCCTCCAACCAGCCCCGCCACAGCCGTTGCACCGACGGCCACCGCAAGTGCCGCAAGGCGCTGTGCCGATACCCTGAACATCAATGGTCTGTCTTGCATGCGAGCGACCATGGTGTCTGAGTTTGACGCGATGGGGGCGCGTCAAAGGCGATCCAGCGCTCGTTTGGGGCCAAAAGGCCGCAAGACTGTCAATTGACGTGGAGCGTTGCAGATTGGTGACGATATTCACCCTGGCTACATTTGCCTAAGCGATTGGATCGCGTGGCACAACCCTTAGCCCCTTCACGGCCTCCGAGGCGGCCTCCAGCCGCACCATGTCGATCAGATAACCGAGAAACGGATGCTTCGCCTCGATGGCGAGATCGCGCAGTTCCGCTGCGGCTTGCTCGATATAGGCGGCGGTCGCCGCAGGGGCGATCCTCTGTGGTCTGGAGCGAATCATTGCGGGAATCCCGTTTGATGCAGACGTTAAATGTGGGCTTCGATCAGGGTCGAACCGCCGCCGTCTGGCTTGAGCGTGAGGCGCTCCCAGTTCGACGAAAAGACCACCAACCCAACCTTGGATTGAGAGCCTACCGCTAGCACCCTCCCAGTCTATCAATGTGGGGTTGTATTTTTATTCAGATGGGCGTATTTGACGTCGCAGCCCAATCGCCGCGACAAGGCTTGACCGTCGGATGCACACCGTCCAATTGAAGGGACCGAAGGGGAGCGGTTCAAAAAAGCCCGCCCGAGGTTCCTCGCCGACGATGCGACGTTATGCTCGTTCGGCTGTCCGTAGACCGTTTGCGAACGACAGGTGACCATGAACCTCGTGATCGTGGAATCGCCGGCCAAGGCGAAGACCATCAATAAGTACCTCGGCTCGGACTATGTTGTCCTCGCCTCCTATGGCCATGTTCGCGACCTCCCCGCCAAGGACGGGTCCGTCCGCCCGGACGAGGACTTCGCCATGGACTGGGAAGTCGACGGCAAGGCGGCCAAGCGACTGGCCGATATCGCCAAAGCCGTGAAGGACGCGGACAGGCTGATCCTCGCGACCGACCCTGATCGCGAGGGCGAGGCGATCTCCTGGCATGTCCTGCAGGTTTTAAAGGAAAAGCGCGCACTGAAGGCTCAGCCGATCGAGCGGGTCGTGTTCAACGCGGTGACCAAGCAGGCCGTGCTTGAAGCGATGCGCAACCCGCGTGCTATCGATGCCGATCTGGTCGACGCCTATCTGGCACGGCGCGCGCTCGACTATCTCGTCGGCTTCACGCTCTCGCCGGTCCTCTGGCGCAAGTTGCCGGGCGCCCGCTCCGCCGGGCGCGTCCAGTCGGTCGCGCTTCGCCTCATCTGCGACCGCGAACTCGAGATCGAGACCTTCATTCCGCGGGAGTATTGGACGATCCTCGCACGTCTCGCGACGGGCAAGAATGAGGAGTTTGATGCCCGCATCGTCGGTTTCGAAGGCAGCAAGTTAACCCGGCTTGATGTTAAGACCGGCGGCGAGGCGACCCGCATCCGTGAGATGCTGGAGAAGGCCACGTTCAAAGTCGCGGAAATCGAGTCGAAGCCGGTTCGCCGCAATCCTTGGCCGCCCTTCACCACTTCCACGCTCCAGCAAGCCGCGAACTACGCCCTCGGCCTCTCGGCGTCGCGGACGATGCAGCTCGCGCAGCGACTCTACGAGGGCACGGATATCGGCGGCGAGACGGTCGGTCTCATAACCTACATGCGAACGGACGGCGTGCAGATCGCCGCCGAGGGCATCGCCGGGATCCGCGCGGTGATCGGTCAGGATTTCGGCGATCGGTACCTCCCGGAACGACCGCGCCACTACGAGACCAAGGCTAAGAACGCGCAGGAAGCCCACGAAGCCATTCGCCCGACGGATTTGTCCCGCCGCCCGCGCGATGTCGCGCGTTACCTCGATCCCGAGCAGGCCAAACTCTACGAGCTAATTTGGAAACGCGCGGTCGCCAGCCAAATGGAGTCAGCCGTCGTGGAGCGCACGACCGCCGATATCGAAGCGACGCACCGCGCCGAGCGAGCAAACCTTCGCGTGCCCTGGTCGGCCCAGGAAGGCCTGGTGGAGATCGA
>JBEINZ010000198.1:0-5828 GCA_040377825.1 Hyphomicrobiales bacterium
AACTAACTTTGCGAGAGGATTGAGCGACTAACGAATTCCGACTTTTCATAAAGTTCGGACAGCAAGCCCCGATTGGCTCGCCGAATCCGCCCATCGCATTCAAAAGCGAAATGATGAGATATATGGCGCTCCCAAGGGGATTCGAACCCCTGTTACCCACGTGAGAGGCGGGTGTCCTAGGCCCCTAGACGATGGGAGCGTCGCGGCGGTCGCTTCGGCGCGGCCGATCAATCCAGTTCGTATAGCCGCGCGGTCGGGTCCTTGCAAGAAGAAAGGGTTCAGTCAGCGCTACAGGCACGATATTGCTCAGGTTGCGCTTGTTGCCAAACGCACGGAACATGCTGGCTCGGCTGACGAGCCTGATAGTCGGCGATCAAGTTCGCTTAAACCTCTGAATTGGACATTCCGGTCCGCCGCCATCGGCGCCCTTCACGCGGACCATCGCGTCAATCTGGCCGATTCAATTGCAGTCGGCTGAGAGGTTTCATCGTGGTCAAGTCGATAACGAGGATTTCCGCTCCGCGCGAGGATTCCAGCGTGACCAGCATGCGGTCGCCATCAAGGGAAGTCGAGACAATGCGGGCGCCGGCCGACACGGCAATTTGGGTATCCATTGGCGCGACTACGGTCGACGGCGGCGTTTCGGTCCTGTAGTAGACCCGATAAAGGATAGTCGCGAATACGGCGATCATCCCAAGGATCATCGTGCCGGAGGAAAACAACAAGAGCCGTTTCAGCTTCGCCTGGAGTTGGAGCTGTGCCGCGTCAAGCGGCGGCTCGCTGTTATCGTCGACAACTGACTTGGACATGGGCGGGTAAAGAACCTGAGCGAACAAGACACAAACGACACGTGGAACGACGACGACATCGACGAAGGGATTCAGGGGAATGCCCCAGCCGCCCAGCCCGATACCACCGCGCCGGTTGACCGGCTGGCCGTCACAATCGAGCCCGACGCGGCTTCCGAACGGCTGGATGCCGCGTTAGCTCGCCGCGCGGGCGGGATATCCCGCAGCCGCTTGAAGGCGTTGATTGAAGACGGTTGCGTCACGATTGACGGTATGACGGTAACCGACCCCGCCAGACGGGTCAACGCAGGCGCCCGCCTCGCTGTCGCGCTACCCGCCCCGGTCGCTGCCACGCCCCTTGCCGAAGCGATCACGCTCGAGATCCTCCACGAGGATGGCGAGCTCGTCGTCATTGACAAGCCAGCGGGGCTCGTCGTCCATCCCGGCCCTGGCAATTGGTCTGGCACGCTCGTCAATGCGCTACTCCATCATTGCGGCGCGAGCCTCTCGGGTATTGGCGGGGTCTTGCGGCCGGGCATCGTTCACCGGCTTGACAAGGATACGTCGGGCTTAATGGTGGTCGCTAAATCTGATCGCGCGCATCAAGCGCTCGCAGCCCAGTTCGCTGATCATGGTCGCACAGGCGCCTTGGAGCGGGCCTATCTTGCAGTCGTCTGGGGCATGCCACGCGCCCGACATGGCACGATCGACGCCGCGCTCGGCCGCAATCCGAAAAACCGCGAGGAAATGGCCGTCGTGCGTGCCGGCGGTCGCGAAGCCGTCACCCACTTTGAGGTCCTTGACTCATATCGCATTGCGCGAGGTAACCCTGGCACGGCGCGGACAACAGCGCCGGAGCCGATTGCAAGCTTAGTCGAATGCCGGCTGGAGACAGGCCGCACTCATCAAATCCGCGTGCACATGACACATATTGGTCATCCACTACTCGGCGATCCGACCTATGGCACTGGCTTCAAAACGAAGATTGCTCGACTAGAAAGATTAAACGCGGAAGCGGCGGATGCTTTGCGCACGCTTAACCGGCAGGCGCTGCATGCGGCTGTGCTTGCTTTCGAGCATCCGATTACTGGAAAGGTTATGCGATTTCAAAGTCAGCTTCCGAATGATCTTAAAACGCTCGTCTCCGCCCTGGAGTGAGCACGCTGATAGGCGGGGTTCAATGGCTGTCGAGAGGAACATCGGATCGAGGCACGCGTTTTTCGAGTAGGAAACCTCGAAAAACGATCTCGCGGACTCAATGTCTAAAAGAACGCGCTCAAAACGTCATCCGCTCTGCCCGCCTACGCGTAGATAGAAATTCGAATTTGAATTTTCGCTGAAGCGAATAGTTCAAGACTTCAAGACAATTTGACTCGGCCGGTTCGATCTGGAGTCGCGATTTGGCCACGAAGGGTTCTATAGTGGCGCCAAGACGTGCCAATGCGTAGTTTAAACGTCAGGGCGTCGACGGGGTTCGCCGATGGTCGGGAACTCTGAAGGTCGGCTCTAACGTGCCGTACCGACCGGGCATATGGTCCCGGCAAACCAGGAAAGGGCGCAATCATGGCCCGCACTCAGTCACTTGCTCCCCTTGCCTCACTTGAAGGCGGTCTCACACGATACCTCGACGAGATCCGCCGGTTCCCCATGCTGGAACCGCAGGAAGAATACATGCTAGCGAAGCGTTATCGCGAACACGCAGATTCCGACGCGGCCAAACGTCTCGTAACCTCGCACTTGCGCCTCGTTGCAAAAATCGCGATGGGCTATCGTGGCTATGGATTACCGATCTCCGAGGTCATTTCTGAGGGCAACGTTGGCCTCATGCAAGCGGTGAAGCGCTTCGAGCCGGAGAAAGGCTTCCGACTCGCAACATATGCAATGTGGTGGATAAAAGCCTCCATTCAAGAGTACATCCTGCGTTCGTGGAGCCTCGTGAAGATGGGGACGACCGCAAACCAGAAACGACTTTTCTTCAATCTAAGAAAAATAAAGGGTCAGATTCAGGCGCTTGGTGAAGGCGATCTGAAGCCCGAGCATGTCACGAAGATTGCTACAAAGCTTGGTGTGACCGAAGAAGACGTCATATCGATGAATCGTCGGCTTTCCGGAGACGCCTCGCTCAATGCCCCTTTGCGCGCCGACGAGGACGCCTCCGAGTGGCAGGATTGGCTGGTGGATGAGTCCGAAAGCCAAGAGAACCGTCTCGCCGAAACGCAGGAGCTCGATGCGCGAAAATCGTTGCTAAAGTCGGCGCTCGGTGTGCTCAATGAGCGCGAAAAGCGGATTTTCGAAGCACGGCGACTGGCCGAGGAGCCGGTCACGCTGGAGGATCTCTCAACCGAATTCGGTGTCAGCCGCGAACGTGTCCGCCAAATCGAGGTCCGCGCCTTTGAGAAGGTTCAAGAGGCGGTGAAGGCTGGCGCGGCCGAGATGGCGATGTGATGTTCGGCGAAGAGCCGTCATCGAGCGGCATCGGAAAGCAAACGGAAGCGCGGGAACCCCTAGAGGTTACCGCGCTATTCCTTTCGAAATGCTGTTAGTCAAGGCTTACGGCTTCTCGTTGTTCAGCCAGCGATAGAAGTACCCGCCGATCACACCGCCAACCAGGGGTGCAACCCAGAACAGCCAGAGCTGCGCGAGCGCCCAGCCGCCGCCGAAGATGGCCGCCGCGGTGCTGCGCGCAGGGTTGATCGAGGCATTGGTGATCGGGATGGCAACGAGATGGGCGAGTGTCAGAGCCAAGCCGATCGCAAGTGGGGCGAAGCCAGCCGGCGCCTTGGCGCTTGTTGCGCCCATGATCACGAACACGAAGCCGCCCGTGACAACGACTTCGGTAAGAAAGCAGGCGATCAGACCGTATTTGCCGGCGGAATGTGCGCCATAACCGTTGGAGGCGAAGCCGCCGGCGGGGTCAAAGCCGGGTGCCCCGCTGATGATCACGTAAAGTACGACCGCGCCGAGTACGCCGCCGACAACCTGTGCTACCCAGTAAGGCAGCACCTGCGACATCGGAAACCGCCCGCCGACGGCGAGACCGAGCGTGACGGCAGGATTAAAATGTGCCCCGGAAATGTGGCCGATCGAATAGGCCATCGTGATGACCGTTAACCCAAACGCAATCGCGACGCCGAGAAACCCGATGCCGAGGCCGGGAAAGCCGGCACTGACAAGCGCCGCCCCGATGCCCGCAAAAACGAGCCAAAAGGTGCCGAACGCCTCGGCGATGTATTTCCGTGTCTCATTCATCGCTTCCTCCTGATCGATCAATCGGACCGAATCATCAGTGGATCGGACCGACGCGAATGCGATCAAGCTTAGGCAAGTTCGGCGTATACATTCAAGTCATTGCAATCTTTAAAAGCGTATGACGGAGGTTAACGCCCCAGCAAAGACCGCGAAGGCCGAGCTCGACGCGGCGCAAATCGACACGAGGGCCGCTTTGGATGCCGCCAAAGTCGATCTCGCTCGCCCTGGCTTCACCGCTTGGACCGTGCATGCTACCTTTTCCGACTATGTCCCTTCCAACGCGCCGGAATCTCGGATGACAATCGACTGGACCCGCCGTCTGCCGGCGCCATATTTCACCTATTCCAAGAGTGAGCTTCATGCCGATGGGGTCGCGCTCTCAGCCGTTGCCGGTGAGATCGGAACGCCGTTTTACGCATACTCGGCGAGCCGGTTGCGCGCGCGCTACGCAGACCTTCACCGCGCGGTGGGCCCCTTGGGCGTTCATGTTCACTATGCGATGAAGGCGAACTCAAACCTCGCAGTCCTCGCGCTTTTTGCCGCGGAAGGAGCCGGCGCCGATATCGTTTCGGGAGGAGAGCTTACTCGAGCGCTCGCCGCGGGCATACCAGCCTCTCAGGTGGTTTTTTCAGGCGTCGGCAAGACCGACCAGGAAATCGCCGCCGCGCTCGAGGCCGGGGTTCAACAGATCAATGTCGAATCCTTCGAGGAACTTCGGCTCGTCGACACGATCGCCAAGACAAAGGGACTCGTGGCCGAGGTCGCGCTGCGTATCAACCCGGATGTCGACGCAGAGACACATGCCAAGATCACGACAGGCAAAAAGGACAATAAGTTCGGCGTTGATCCAGATCAGCTCGCGCGCCTCGATAACGAGGTCCGAATGCTCGTCAATGTGAAGATTATCGGCCTCGCGATGCATATCGGCTCGCAGATTATGGCACCCGGCCCTTTCGTCGCGGCTTATCGGCGTGTCGGTTCACTTGCCGAGGAACTGCGCGGACGCGGCTTTCCGATTACGCGACTGGATTTGGGCGGCGGCTTCGGCATCGCGTATGAAAATGAACTCGGCTTCGATTATGCTGATCTTGCAACGGCGCTCCGAGCGACGGTCGTTGGGAAGGGCTTTGAACTCTCGATAGAGCCTGGCCGCTCGCTCGTGGCCGATGCCGGCGTTCTGGTAGCCCGCGTGACATATGTGAAGGACGCCGGGCACATGCGCTTTCTGGTTCTCGATGCTGCCATGAACGATCTCGTGCGGCCTGCCATGTACGACGCGCATCACGACATCGTGCCAATCAAGGCGCCAGTCGCGGACGCGGACCCAGTTGAGTACGATGTGGTCGGGCCGATCTGCGAAAGCGCCGACACATTCGCCAAGCGCATGCGTTTACCCGAACTTGCGGCTGGAGACCTCGTTGCCTTCGCCACGGCCGGGGCTTACGGCGCGACCATGTCGTCGACTTACAACGCCCGACCGCTCGTGCCCGAAGTGATGCTCGACAATGGTCGCTGGGCAGTAGTGCGCCGGCGGGTCGATGTGGCCGAACAGCTTGCCTGGGACAGCATACCGGATTGGTTGCGGCACCCGGCTGTTAAGAGTGCGGCCGCCGAATAAGGCAGCGTCAGGGGTCACCGCGGCTCAGCCGCGTAGCGCGCAAGCGGCGGCGGTTCTTTGATAAGCCCCCGCGTCTTCAAAAACGTTGCGAAGCGCTCGTATCGCTCCTTGTCCAAACTCGCAGGCCGTGTGGCAAAAAGCGGCAGCGTATCGGCGAAGGCGCGCCGGTTCAG
>JBEINZ010000064.1:0-12652 GCA_040377825.1 Hyphomicrobiales bacterium
CGTGGCGTAGCCTTCGCGGCGATGGGCACCGCTGGCCAGCGCTGCACGACGCTCCGGCGTTTGTTCGTCCATGACAGCGTCTACGGGGCGCTGGTTCCCCGCCTGAAGGCGGCTTACGGCTCGGTCAGCATCGGCGATCCGCTGCAATCCGGCACGCTGGTCGGCCCGCTGATCGACGAGCGCGCCTTTCTCGGCATGCAAGCCGCGCTTGAGGAAGCACGCGCGCTCGGCGGGGCTGTGACCGGCGGCGGGCGCGCATCGGTGCCAGGGCGCGAAGGCGGATTTTATGTTGCGCCAGCGCTGGTCGAAATGCCCGAGCAGGCCGGACCAGTACTGAAAGAGACCTTCGCCCCGATCCTCTACGTCATGCGCCATGCTGATTTCGAAACGGCGATCGCCGCCCAAAACGCCGTCGGCGCCGGATTATCGTCCTGCGTCTTCACCAATGACATGCGCGAGGCGGAATTGTTCTTGTCGGCGGTCGGATCCGACTGCGGCATCGCAAATGTCAATATCGGCCCCTCCGGCGCGGAAATCGGCGGGGCCTTCGGCGGCGAGAAGGAAACCGGCGGCGGCCGCGAGGCCGGTTCGGACAGCTGGAAAGCCTATATGCGCCGCGCCACCAATACGCTGAATTACGGGCGCACCTTGCCGCTTGCGCAAGGCGTGACTTTTGACATGGGGTAAGTCAGCGGTTCGTTCAGCCGCCAGAAAAGGCGATAAAATACTTGACGAACAAAATGACTTGAATCATTGTCAAATCAAGATGTTAGGTCATGCTCGTTCTTTCCAGCAAGATGTTACAGGCCTTCTATCTGATGTGCACATCAAAGAATGTATCAGCAAGCACTAGGTTTGCCGTCTTCTCGGCATCTCTTACAAACCTATATGGTTTCGGCGCCGTCGTATTCGTGTGGCGATGTGCTCCGGTCAGCTTGCTCCGAGGGTTGGCTCTGGCATCACGGTCAGATCCAATAAATCGATATGTAGAATTTCACGATCCATACAAACGCGAATCAGGTTTGTTTATCGATCTTCAAGCTTAACAGGAAAGGCACCTATCAGCATTGCGCGAAGTACAATCTGCGTCGCTACGTCACTAATTTTGATTTGCAATACAACAACTTTTCGGCGCTTGGCTTTGAGAATATAGATCGCTCAGTGAATGCGCTGACAGGCATCACAGGCAATCAGCTGCAGTACCGGTGCTCGTATTTAGGTACATTGAACAAAAGCAGCGCTAGTGTTTGGGCAAAGGCATGATAGGGTTTGGCCATGGATGATGGGCGCATCGAGCTTGTAATTGAGGGGCTTCCTGAAAAAGACGGGAAAGTCCTGCTCAGCACACTTATGTGCGAAATCCAATCCTTGAGCGCCGTCCTGAGCAGGCTAGATCGTGAAGCAGGCGATGGGAAAAGCGGAAGCGCTTTTGAAGTCGTTGAAATGTCTTATGCGAGCCCATATCGGATAGCTGTGGAACCGAGGCCGATTCCGAATGCGGTGTTCACTGGTCAGATTGTGGTCGCGTCGCTTGTTGACGTATTTGCGGCCCTTTTGGCGAAAGGCACTTTGGATCAATTCGATTCTGATGTGTTGGAACCCATCCGGGCACTGGCTAAGCCGGTCGGAAAAGTCGTCAAGAATGTAACTCTACGAATTGGGGATACAATTTTAGAGATGAACGCGCGCATTGTTGCGCGTATCGACGAAGCTCTCGCCGTTGAAGACGAGTGTGAGGGCTTTATTGAGGGTATGCTAGAGCAAATCAATCTCCACGGCGGAGCTAACACGTTCCACATTTTTCCGGAGATCGGACCGAAGAAGGTATCTTGTCACTTCGCCTCAGCACTCATTGATGATGCCGTTGCGGCTGTAGGACGACGGGTTGAAGTGACAGGGACTCTAAGATATCGCGCTGGAGCATCTTTACCGCATGAAATTTCCGTTACTGGTGTAGAGGCATATCCACCTGATGCTGATTTGGCCGATTGGGAAGACCTGCGTGGCCGCGCACCTGATGCAACCGGCACACTAAGCAGCGAAGCATTTATTCGGGAGCAGCGCGATGCCTGGCTCTAGCCCAGTCTATTACTGGGATGCTTGTCTTTTTCTGGCTTGGATCAAGGATGAAGAGCGACCTACTGGGGAGATGGACGGAGTTCGAGAGATAATTGATCTTTCGAAGAAGCGGGATGCGACCATCATGACATCGGTATTGACAACAGTCGAAGTTCTTTCTGCAAAGATACCGGCTGGGATGGACACACTTTTCCAGCAGCTTATGCGGCGGGTGCGTCGCGTCGGAATCGACACGAAAATCGTAACGCTGGCTCACGATATTCGGAATCATTATACGAAAATGGGTGGCAAGACTGTTGCCACCCTGACGCAATCCATTTAGCAACTGCAATTATCTGGAGAGCAACCGAGTTCCACACATTTGACCTCCTGGGTAGTCGTCAGTCGCTTGGTCTCATCCCACTTTCCGGTGACGTCGCGGGCAATAGATTAATAATATGCAAACCTAAGGCAAAGCGCCCACAACTCGATCTGCGAAAGCCAAAACCTTCCAGCAAATGAACATCAGTTTTGAGAATGCTGCCCGCACCCTCACATGCGACGAGTGCGAAGGGCGCTTCGATGCGGCTGATGGGGAGATTGTGCAGCCTAAACCGAAACCTAATCCGCCGCCCAAAAGACCGAAATCTTAAACTAAACGGAACCCGCTGAATCGGCAGGGTTTTCGTATTAGGGTCACGCTAAGAGCGGACGCGGTTTGTAATAAATATAATCGCCCAAAAAAAGACCCGGCGGAGACCGCCGGGCCAAATTCGCGGATTACGCGTTGGTTTGGGTCAGAAGTTACGCTTGACCTGCAGAACGCCAACCCAGGCGCTGGCATCGCCAAGCGCGCTGGTGCCGCCAAATGCCGTATTGTAAGCGGATTTGGTGGCGCCGGAGAAGTCGATGCTCTGATATTCCAAGCCGGCGCTGATTCCGAGATTATTCACCGGCGTCCACGTTGCCGATGACGAAATACGCCATGCGGTGAAGTCGTTTGCACCCACTTGGTCGACATCCGCATAGCCGGCGTCGATCGCGGCGCTGACGGTCGGCGTGAAGACATGGTTGAAGGTGCCATTGATCGACCAGGCCTGGGTCTGGGCGAGAGCACTGGTGGTGGTGACCGTTGTCGTAACGGTACCGGTTGCGGAGTCGGTCGCAACAGCCGAGTTCGCTGTTGTCATGTAGTCCGCCGCGAGGCCGGCGAGGCCGAGATAGCGAACCGCGCCCTCGGTATAGCCGCCCTCAAGGGCGATATAGTCGCCCGTGCCCAACATTGGCAGGTTGACCTTCACGCCGCCCTGAATGGCATAGCCCCAGTCATCGCCGCCGATGGTGGAAGCATCGTAGTTCTGGTGAGCGGCCACGGAGATCTGCGCCGCGCCCCAGGCTTGGGTCAGGTTGATATTGGCGACGACATCGGGAACCCGATTGCCGCCGTATGTTTGCTGATAGGTTGGAGTTGTAACGGTTGTAACGGTTCCGACGGGAACGCCGGCGCCGGCCAGGGCCGAGGGGAACGCGGCCGTGCCCGGCGTACCGGTGGCGCGCTGGCCGCCGGTGGTCGGATCTTCGAGCGATAGGGTCGCCGAAACGCCGTTGCCGGCGTTGAACGTGTAGGACAGTAGGTTCGTGCTGTGGTCAGCCCAGAACGGTTCGAAGACCGTTTCGAGCGAACCGCCGGTGTGGAAGTTGAATGCAGATCCCGCATACCCAACCGTTAGGCCGCCGAGTTGGATATAGGCCTTATCGATGCTGCCGGAGGCCGGGCGCACATCGATGAACGAACGAAGCAGACCAAACTCCGTGCTGGTACGAGCATCGAATGTGACCGACGCGGCAACCGCCGAGCCGTAGGTGTTCGACGAACGGGTTGAGTCGCTATACGAACCGGTCGACGGAATGAATTCGCCGGTCGTTGCGCCACGAGCGATCGAGGAGCGATTATCGCTGCCGACGAATGCACGGGCGCGGACGAATCCGCCGATCTTCAGGCAGGTGTCGCCACCCGGGATGTAGAAGAAGCCCGCGCCGTAGGCGTCGCAGACCTTAACGTAATCGACGGCGGCCGGAGCCGGGCGACCGAGATCGGCTGCCTGAGCTGCCGAGGCGGCACCGAACATGGCGACAGCCATGGTAGCCAGCTTGAACTTCATAAAAACCCCCTTGTTAAGTCGACTTCACCCCGACAAAACGCCCTGCCCCGGCCCGAATGACTTTGAGCCGAAGCTCCGGGACTCGCCGTGTCGTCGAGTGACGCAACCATAAACATAGATATTTGAATTCATGAAGTTGGCAGCAGCGGAAACATGCGATTTCCGCTACGTTTAAGGTGTTTGTTGCTACGGAAGCACAGTCATTTTTCTGAATGTGTTTAGTCCATTTTGCAATTGAACCTAGAACCCACCCGGTCCGCCAACGGAAAAAGCGACGTCATGGCAACGGGTTCCGCCAATTAGACCTGAGCACGAGGGTCGCGTTTCTATTCGCGCCCTTGGGCCGCCGACCGTCAACACGGTAAGCTCGATCAAGGCCCGTCGGGTTGTTCATAAGAGGTGCCGCTTGTGAGAATTGGGGACAACTCAGCGCGAGTTTGGCGACTCGAGTCGCGGGTTCGACTGGGAACAGACCCGTCAAACGGTCGTGAGTCGGTTGGTCAGGGGAGCTTGAGCCGGCCCTAATTTCGCCAGCGCCAGAAATCCGCGCCCTCGGCGCGAAACGCATCGGCGACCACCATTTTGTGGACCTCGGACGCGCCGTCGACCAGCCGCGCCTGCCGAGCGTAGCGGTAAATCCATTCAAGGACGGTATCCTTGGAATAGCCCCGCGCGCCGGTCAGTTGAATGGCCGTGTCGGCCGCCTCGTGCAATGTGTCGGCGACGTGGATCTTGGCCATGGAAATCTCGGACTTCGCCCGCTCGCCACGATCGAGCAGCCACGCCGCCTTCATGACGAGAAGCCGACCGATCTCGATGCGGTGCGCGACCTCGCCCATGCGGATCCGCACGCTCTCCCGGTCGGCGAGGCGCATGCCGAAGCCTTCGCGCTCGGCGACATAGGCGGAGGCTATTTCCATGGCGCGTCTCGCAAGGCCGAGCCAGCGCATGCAGTGCGTGAGGCGCGCCGGTCCGAGACGGATCTGGGTCACCTTCAGACCCTCCCCGATACCAAGCAGGACGTTCTCGTCGGGAATTTCTAGACCGTCGAACATCAGTTCGCAGTGCCCGCCATGCTCTTCCGGCCCCATGATCGGGATGCGGCGAAGGATCGACCAGCCAGGCTGATCGCGGTCGAACAGAAAGGCCGTGAGGCCCTTGCGCGGATCGTCGGATGTCCGGGCCATCAGGATGAAGTGCTGGGCGACGCCGGCGCCCGTGATAAACCACTTCCGGCCTTCGATGATCCATCGGCCGCCCTTGCGGTTGGCGCGGGTCATGATCATGGAGGGATCGGACCCGCCACCGGGATGAGGCTCGGTCATGGCGAAAGCCGAGCGAACGCGACCATCCACGATGGGCGTGAGCCAACGGGCTTTTTGAGCAGACGTGCCGACCGCGGCAAGCAGGCTCATGTTGCCGTCATCGGGAGCCGCGCAATTCAGCGCGACAGGGCCAAACAACGCGCGGTTCGCCTCTTCGTAGATCGAAGCACAAGCAACCTTCGAAAGGCCCATGCCGCCGTCTTGCCTGGGCACTTGCGGCGCCCACAAACCGGCCGTGCGCGCCGCTTCGCGTAGCGCATCGAGTTTCGCAAGCGTGACGTTTTCATGCGCGTCCCAGGCGGCCGGATCCCGTTCGAGCGGGATTGCATGGGCTTCGACAAAGTCGCGGGTGCGCGCGCGAAGATCCTCGATCTCAGGGGTTAAGGCGAAATCCATGAGAACGGGTCCTTCGGATGCGCTAGAATTGATTGCGTCGGCGCAAATGCGTTTCCCAAGCTAGGGCGTGGGATACGATCGTGTCGAGATCGTCGTAACGCGGCGTCCAGCCGAGTGTTGCGCGAATACGCTCGGCGTTTGCGACCACTTTTGGACTATCGCCCGCCCGGCGCGGACCATGGCGCACATTAAGCGGCTTGCCGCCGACCCGCTCCACGGACCGCAGCACCTCAAGCACCGAAAAACCACGCGCATAGCCGCAATTGGCGATCAAGTTCGTGCCACCGCCCCTCAAGTGATCGAGCGCCAGACCATGCGCCGCGATCAGGTCGCTCACGTGAATATAGTCGCGCACGCCGGTGCCGTCGGGCGTGGCGTAGTCGGTCCCGAAGACGTCTATGCCATCCCGCTCGCCGAGAAAGGCCTCGCAGGCGACCTTGATCAGGTGCGTGGCGCCCTTGGTCGATTGACCCGCGCGCCCGCGCGGATCGGCACCCGCCACGTTGAAGTAGCGTAGCGCCGCGTAGCGGAAATCATGGGCCTTGGCCACGTCGGCGAGCATCATCTCCGTCATGAGCTTGGACGTGCCATAGGGCGACAGCGGCTTGAGCGGTACGTCCTCATCAACGGGGATGCGCTCAGGGTCGCCATAGACGGCGGCCGTGGAGGAGAAAACGAAGGCCCGCACGCCGCCGGCAATTGCGGCCGCGATCAGGGCGCGCGATTTCACGGTGTTGTTGAGATAGTAGGCCAGCGGATCGGCAACCGACTCCGGCACGACGACCGATCCGGCGAAATGGATGATCGCATCGACCTCATGCCGCTGGATGAGCGCGCCGACGAGCGCCTCGTCGCCGATGTCGCCCTCGATAAGCGCGGCCTCGGGCGCGACGGCCCAGCGAAATCCCGTGCTGAGGCTGTCCAGGACGACGACTGTCTCGCCGCGATCGATGAGTTCCCAAACCATATGGCTGCCGATATAGCCGGCGCCCCCCGTGACAAGGACTGCCATCGATGTTGTGTCCTTTCTTTGGCCGAGATGACGATTGCCCGAGCTTGCTTCCGGTCGAGCATGCAGCAGTCATAAAGGCTCGGCTGCCGGGGCCTTGCGCGCCAGTCCGTCGTGGAGATCCAAGATCCTGTCGAACCACGTCCTAATCGCCGGCTCGGCCGATAGCAAGTCAACCGGTGAAACCACGCGCGCCCATTGGAGCGTGCCAAACACGCAATAATCCGCGTAATCCGGTGTTTCGCCGCCGAGGAAGGGCTCTACGCGGAGCATCGACTTGAGCGGCGCGAGCGCGTCATTGAATGACGCGATCCGGGCCTCCCGGCCCGCGACGATCGCTTCTAACGGCTGCCCGAACCGCTTTTGGCGACTTGAGCGGAAGTAGCTCTTGTCGGCTTCGTCGACGATGCCGTGGATGTCGAGCAGGACGATGCGCGAGATCATCGGATGGAGCGTCAAGACCCAGCTCTCCACCAAGCGGTTGCCGGCCAGGCCGCGCGCGCCGCCAAAGAGGCTCGGCCGATCCGGATAGGTCGCCTCAAGATACTGCGCGATGGCGAAACTATCGGCGATCAGCCGGCCGCCGTCGTCGATAACCGGCAGCGTCGCATGGCCGCCACCGGCGATCGTTGGGATATCGGTGAAGCGGGTCGCCACCGTTTCGAAAGGGAGCCTCTTATGGGCGAGCGCTAGCTTAATGCGCCAGCAATACGGACTGAACCGCCGCCCATCGGCGCGGACAAGATCTTAAAGGACGATCGGCTTCATCAATCAACCTCGGCTGCGGGTTCGAGGCGGACCACGATGAGCCGAAGACGAGCCGACACATGCAAAACAGCAAAGTCAGCGGATCGGGGCTTCCGGGGTCGCGAGCACCTTGCCGTCCTGCCCGGTCACATAGACGATGACCGAGTTTGCATTGGCCATTTTGGGCACGGAGAAAGACGCCTTAATGGGCGTGATCATCTGTGCGCACAGGCCGTCCGCGCGCTTCAGCTTGACGGTTGCCGGCGCGGCGGTCAGCGGCGGAAACTCGCCCTTGGGGGCGCCGGCCGCCGTGGAGACGATGCTCCAGCAGGCTTCGGGTGCCTGATAGACAATCTCGATCGCAATCGAGCCGTCCTTGGCGCGCTTGGCTTCGACGCCGCCATCATTGGCGCGCGGATGGTCCCAGGTCACCAGGGCGAGCGCCATCGCGCCGAGAAAAAGAACACGCATATCGAGCGTACGAACCATGTTGGACTTCCTTTACGGTTTTCTGGGCCGCTTCGGCCCGTACCCTGTCGGGACCCGCACACCGTCGGCAATCCGAAGCTTAGTCTGCGCATTGGGCGAAAATCGGACCTCAATCGGTCTAGCTCGCGAAGAATCGCAAGACTGTGCATCCTCTGACACAAAGCCGCCCGGAAGATTGACGTTTCGTAAAGAACCAGAAGGTTCGGCCCTTGATCGACGGCTCGAAAACGCGTCCGCTGCCGCCATGACCACGGATTCGCCCCAGCCCGCCAAACCTCGCCAAGACGCCGATTTGCAGCCCAAGCCGAAAACGCCGATTGCGCGCTTCGTGCTCCCCTTGTCGGCCGTGCAGTTATTGCACTGGGGCACGATCTACTACGGCTGGGCGCTGTTCCTTGTGCCCGTCGAGCAGGAATTCGGCTGGTCGCGCGCGGATACAAGCGGCGTCTTTTCGGCTGCGCTGGTCGCCTGGGCGCTCGCGGCGGTGCCGATCGGTAGGCTCATCGACCGGGGCGCGGGGCGCGTCGTCATGACATTGGGTTCGGCCGCCGCTGGGTTGCTCCTCCTCGGCATGTCCTTCGTGCAAAGCCTGCCCGCGCTTTACGGCCTGTGGATTTGCCTCGGCATTGCCATGGGCGCCACTTTATACGAGCCGCTCTTCGCGGTCGTCCGTCGGACCTATGGGGCCGACTACGCCCGAGGAATCCTGATCATCTCGTTCCTTGGCGGTCTGGCGGGGAGTTTCGGTTTTCCCCTCGTTCACGCCCTCATTGACGGATTTGGCTGGAGGACGGCGCTGGTCATCCTCGGCGCCGTCAATCTAGCGCTCGGCGCGCCGATCCACTGGCTGCTCCTGCCCAAGGAAAAGCTGGCGCCGCCGAGCACGCGAACGAGCGGCGGCCCCGAAACGCGCGGCCCCTTGCGCGCCGCGCTCGCCATGCCGGTCTTCTGGGCGCTCGCCGTCGTGTTCGCGACAAGCGGGGCGATCTTCAGTGCCGTGTCGCTGCATCTCGTGCCCTATCTCATGGAACGCGGCTACGATGTGTCCACGGCGGTGGCCGTGGCATCCATAATCGGCATATCGCAGACGGCGGGCCGCGTCGTGCTTTTTGCCACCGGCGGCCGCATCGATTTTCGAATGGTCGGGATCGTTGCGTTCCTGGCACCGATCGGCGGGGTCGCGATCCTTGCCGGAACCACCGCAAACGACCCGCTTATCTGGGCCTTTCCGGTCCTCTATGGGCTCGGCGTGGGACTGAAAACGATCGTGCAAGCGACGGCGGGGCCGAGTTTCATCGGATCGGAGGGATATGGCGCGATCCAGGGCGCCTTTGCGGCAGCCGGCTCGCTTTCGCGCGCGGCCGCGCCGATCCTGGCGGCCTTCGTCTCGCTCCACTTCGGCGGCGCCGACGGTCTCGCGGCGTTGTTCATTGCGTTGGCGGTATCCGCCTTCGCGGCCTATCTCGTCGCGATGGCGTTGGCAAGCCGCGGTCGATAACTCGAACGATGCGTGACGCTCGGCGGATTTCCACGCGCGCGCAACTCGTTTAAACGTCTGGCGCCATGCTTACGATCACCGACATCACCTACCGGATCGCCGGACGCACGCTCTTCGACAAGGCCTCCGCCACGCTTCAATCGGGCGCGAAGGTTGGCCTCGTGGGCAAGAACGGGACCGGCAAGACCACGCTCTTCAAGCTGATCACCGGCGATATCGCGCCGGAATCGGGCTCTATCGGGCTGCCGCGCGCCGCGCGGATCGGCGGCGTCGCCCAGGAGGCGCCGGGAAGCGCCATCAGCCTCATCGACTTCGTGCTCGCCGCCGACGTCGAGCGGGCGCGCTTGCTTGAAGAGGCCGAAACCGCGACCGACCCACACCGAATCGCGGACATCCACACTAGGCTTTCCGACATCAATGCCCATTCGGCGGAAGCCCGCGCCGGAACGATCCTGTCCGGCCTCGGCTTCGATTACACGGCGCAGCGCCGGCCTTGTTCTGATTTCTCCGGTGGATGGCGCATGCGCGTCGCGCTCGCCGCGGTCCTCTTTTCGCAGCCGGATCTTTTGCTCCTCGACGAACCGACGAACTATCTCGACCTTGAGGGCACCCTTTGGCTTGAAAACTATGTCGCGCGCTATCCGCACACGGTCATCATCATCAGCCATGACCGCGATCTGCTGAATATCGCCGTCGACACGATCGTTCATCTCGACCAGGGCAAGCTCGTCGCCTATCGCGGCGGCTACGACAGCTTCGAGCGGCAGCGCCGGGAAAAGCAGATCCTATCGCAGAAAATGCGCGAGAAGCAGGAAGCCCAGCGGGCCCACATGCAGGCCTTCGTCGATCGCTTCAAGGCGAAGGCATCGAAGGCGCGGCAAGCGCAGAGCCGCATGAAAGCGCTCGCCAAGCTGCAGCCGATCGCGGGGATCGTCGAGGACGAGGGGATGGAATTCCGCTTTCCCGCTCCGGTCGGACGGCTCGCGCCGCCAATCTTGGCACTCGACGACGTGTCGGTCGGTTATGAGCCGGGCAAGCCGATCCTCAAGAAGGTGACGTTGCGCATCGACAACGACGACCGCATCGCGCTGCTCGGCTCGAACGGCAATGGCAAATCGACCTTCGCCAAGCTGATCGCCGGCAGGCTCGATCCGATGGGCGGGGAGATCCGCCGCGCCGGCAAGATGGGCATCGCCTTCTTCGCGCAACATCAGCTCGACGATCTCATGCCGTCCGAAAGCCCGGTCGCGCATGTCGCACCGTTGATGAAGGACCAGCCGGAGGCCCGCATTCGCTCGCGCGTGGCGCAAATGGGCCTGCCGACCAACCGCATGGATACGCCGGCCAAGGACCTATCCGGCGGCGAGAAGGCGCGATTGCTCCTCGGGCTTGCAACCTTCGCCGGCCCGAACCTGATGATCCTGGACGAACCGACGAACCACTTGGACATCGATAGCCGCGAGGCGCTGGTCCAAGCCTTGAACGCCTATGATGGCGCGGTGATCCTGATCAGCCACGATCGCCACCTCGTGGAAGCAACGGTTGACCGGCTGCTGCTGGTGGCCGATGGCGGCGTACGCGCGTTCGACGGCGACATGGACGACTACAAGCGCTTCGTCATCGAACAGGCGGCGGGTGTCCGCTCGTCGGATAAAGCCGGCGAGGATGGGGCGAAGGAGACAGCCCAGGAGCGGCGCCGCCGTGCCGCCGACCTGCGCGAACAATTGGCGCCGCTACGCAAGAAAATCCGCGATGCGGAACAGCGGCTCGAAAAACTCCAAGCCGAACTCACCCGCCTCGACCATTCCCTAGCCGCTCCAGACCTTTTCACCCGCGACCCCAACGAGGGCACGCGGTTGATGAAGCGACGGGCGGATACCGAGAAGGCGATCGCGGAAACGGAGGAGGCCTGGCTCGCGCTGTCCGGGGAGCATGAGGCGGCGGAGAGCGTGGCGGGGTAGTGGAGGGCCGGTGAAGCCTACGGTGTCGAAGGCTGAGCTGGTCCATAGGTGGGGCTGTGGCGCCTTCGGGCTATCGAGCACGCCCGGTTTGATTTGAAGAATTCCGGATTTTTGAGAGACAACGCGGTTTGTCTCTCATGGATGCAAGCCTAGCTCGTTTGTCTCTCACATTGACATCGATTTGATAGACAAATCGCGTTGTCTGTCACATGCTCGGATCAAAGGGCGTCGACGCACGTGAAATGGGGCAACCGAGGCTGCATGATCGAGAAGCTCATCAACGGTCTGAACACGGAAGAAGCCGTCTATTATCATTACGGCAAATTTCCACCGATTATTTCAGACTATTCAGCTCTAATCCGCCCGATTTCTCAAGCTGCGGCAGCTGTTGCACGATATGACCAGATGCTAAAGAGCATGCATAATAGCCAGATTTTGCTTGCGCCATTGCGCAGACAAGAGGCCGTTGTTTCTTCTCGTATGGAAGGAACCGTAAGCACCCTCGATGAAGTGCTCCGTTATGAGGCCGAGAAGGAGGGTGACGCTTCAGCATCTGATGAGAAATTCAGAAGTGAAACTATCGAAGTCTATCTGTACAGTAAAGCGCTACTCCATACACAGCGAAGCATGAAGGAGGGTCAACCTCTTTCGAACTGGCTCATTCGATCAGCTCACGGAATGCTTTTAGGTTTCGGCCGCGGGGCTAACATGGCGCCAGGTCAATTTAAAACGGATCAGAATTATTTGGCAGATCGTTCCCGCCGCAAAGTATTGTTTGTACCAATAAGCCCTGAAAAGCTAAACGATGGAATGGATGCCCTTTTCAATTTCATACAAGACGAAAATGTAGAAGTCTTACTTAAAACAGCGGTAGCCCATTTGGAATTTGAGGCAATTCATCCATTCAAGGATGGGAACGGTAGAATTGGTCGAATGCTTATCCCGTTGTTGTTATGGAAGCACGGCGCCCTGTCAGAACCTTATTTTTACATGAGCCGTTACTTTGA
>JBEINZ010000164.1:0-7392 GCA_040377825.1 Hyphomicrobiales bacterium
CACTCACCTCACCGCAGGGTTCTTTATAGCGTCCTTGGCAGGTGTTTATGCCCTTATGCTCGTTGCACGTTGGACGTTACCTGGGACCCTACCGGGCGCGCTATTGGCGCCCAGCAGCAGAGCGGCGCAATGGGCGCCGATCTTTGGATTTTTATTTGGTGGAGTACTGACGCTTATCCTCTATTGGCCGACATTCTCACAGGTGTTCGGTCAACTGTTCGTCCACGGCGGTCCCGATCCTATGGTCGAGTATTCCAGTCCGATATGGGCGTTTTTCGAAGGTGTTCGCACCACGGGCGCTCGTGGCTTTCTGATAACAATCGGAGTGCCGATCGCGTTGGCGCTGATTGTTGTCGGCGCGGTCGGTCTCGCCCGCAAGAACCCGCTGGTCGTCCTCGTCGCCGTGCTGCATGTCGCCTTGACGCTTGGTGGTCTGATGGCGCTTTGGATGCGGATTTGGCCGCGTTTCTTCTTCACGGATATCGCTTTCGCACTGCTTTTCCTGACCCACGGCCTCTTCATTGTCAGTGGCGCTTTGGCCCATGTCGCAGGTCGTTTGGGCTTCGGCTTCGCGACCGCGCCCCGGATTGCCGGCATTGCGGCGGGCGCAGCCCTGATTGCTTCGGTGCCCCTCGCATGGCGCAACTATACGCTTCCGAAGCAGGATTTTCCCGCGGCAATCACATTTCTCGATCGCGAAGGCGCCACGACCGAAAGCATCGGTGCGATCGGCCTAGCGGCAGCCGTTTACCGCCAGTACTATGGCTTAGATTGGAAGTCGTTAACGAGGGAAAGCGATATCGATGCCTTGAGGCCAAACGACCGACGGCGCTGGATCGTCATGATTTTCCCAACACGCTCTACCCGCGACTACCCGGGCATTACGCGCCGCCTTGATAACGCTTTCGAGTTGGCCGCTGTTTTCGATGGCACACTGGGCGACGGAGACGTCCGCGTGTATCGCGAAAAAGTTTCGGGCGAAGCTGAACGTTGACCGCGTGCCATTTGCGTTATCGCCGATGTGACGCAAGCACTGATCGATAATGGCTTTCGATTTTCCCGTGAACTTTGGTCGGAAGCGGTCGGCGCCGCCGAGCAGTTCCGCCGCCCGGCTCATCTTCATGCGTTGAACATCGTCGTCGGCGAGCTAAACGATTGCATCGGTCATCGTTTCCGAATTCCCAAACGGAACCACATTTCCGACCGTTGGATCAACAAGCTCGCGGACCCCGCCGCAATCGGTTGCAACCACGGGCAATCCCGGACGGAATGCCTTAACGATCGAGAATCGCAGCGCTTCCCATCGCGACGGGAGGCAGAACAAGTCCCTTGCCGCAAGATAAAGCGAAGGTTCATCCGAGTGACCGACCAATCTTAGGTCGCGGTGACAATTTCCCCTCTGGAGGATTCCTGCGCCGGTAGGTTTGTGATTCAGGGCTGATTTTCGGAGTTCGGTCATGGATCAACCAATTGATTCTCTGCGTGATAACCAGGGGGAACGTCTGAAGCCCTTGGTGCCGGGCGGCGGCAAGGGCAAACGGGGTCCTGGGTCTGATAATCGACGATTTTTCAATGCGTTACTTTGGATGGCTCGATCTGGCGGTCGATGGCGGGATTTGCCGGAGCGGTTCGGCGATTTCCAGACGGTGAAGCGGCTATACTATCGTTGGATCGCGATAGGCGTCCTCGATCGGATGTTCGAACTGCTTGCGAGCGACGCCGATATGGAATGGTTTATGATTTATTCGACGGTCATGCGGGCCCATCAGCACGCGGCGGGCGCACCTGGGACAAAAGGGAGGCGGATGCCCAGGGCCTGGGCCGGTCTCGGGGCGGATTGAGTACAAAAATCCACGCCGGAACAGATGCCTTGGGCTTCCCGTCCGCCTGATCGAAGTCCCCGGCCAGCAAAACGTCGCGGCCAGAGGCGATGAATTGAACGACGGATTGAAGGCCGACACCGTCCTTGCCGACAAGAGCTATGACTGCGACCGGCTTCGACATAAAATCAAGGACCAAGGTGGGCAAGCCGTTATTCCGCCGCGCAAGCATCGCAAGGTGTTCGTCGCGTATGACGAAGACCTCTACAAGGGGCGAGACTCCGTCGAAGGATTCTTCAACAAAATCAGACACGTTCGGCGTGTCGTCACGCGATGCGACAAACTGCTTGTCAACTTCCTCTGCATCGTCAAAATCGCCGCCTTCGCTATCTGGTTAAGGTAGATGAATTGTTACCGCGACCTAACACTCTGAAAAGAAAAGAATTTTTAAGTTCCATCAAATCAAACTAAGCAGCGAATGACAGCTTCGCTCACGCTTTCCGCTTGCGCCTAATACAAAAATGAATACATTCATAAGTGTATTATTTGCGCCCCGCCGTGCTTAATGCGGCGCGAGAATTTCGTTTAAGCCTCGTAGGAATTTGTTTCGTTAGCATTGTGAGGTTGATATGAAGCGTGCGGAGCCAATTTTTGGCAACGTTGAGACCTTTGCCCGCGATTTGCCGATTACCCCTCGCGATATACCGGTTCGCGGTGCCGAACTACTGTATGATGCTGGAGTGGGTGCGAAATCATACTCGCATCAGGCAGCCCAAAGGCCACAGAGTGAGGCGCCACGAGCGCTTAGCGTTATCATACCTGCCTATAACGAGGAGGGCGCGGTTCGACGTACAGTGTCCGATGTCCGTGCAGCACTCGACCCGCTCGGCATTACCTATGAGATTATCGTCGTCGATGATGGGTCCGAGGACCGGACGGTCATGGAGGCGCAGGCGAGTGGCGTGATCGTCCTTTCCAATGTCAAGAACACTGGCTACGGCGCATCTTTGAAGCGTGGCGTCTTGAATTCGTCTCATCCGTACATCGCCATTATCGATGCGGATGGAACATATCCGGCCCATTATCTGCCGTTGATGTTGAGGCTTGCTGCTGGAGCGGCGATGGTGGTCGGGGATCGTGGCGCTTCGATGCGAAATGTTCCCTGGGTGCGCCGGCCGGCCAAGTTCGTCCTGAACGCCCTGGCAAATTTTCTTGCGGAAAGCAGAATTGCCGATCTGAACTCTGGTCTTCGTATTTTTAATCGTACAGCGCTCGTGCCTTTTCTTGGATTGATGCCGTCCGGCTTCTCCTTTACCACGACGATTACAATGTGTATGCTATGTTCAGACATGCCAGTGGTCTATACACCGATAGAATATGGAAAGCGTATCGGACATTCGAAGATCCGCGCTCGAGACTTCTTCAATTTCGTGATCCTGCTGTTACGGATCATCATGCTTTTTAACCCATTGCGCGTCTTTCTTCCGCTCGGTCTACTCTTTTTCAGCGCGGGCACGCTTAAGGCGATCTACGACGTCTCTCGCTTCAATCTCTCGGAAGGCGCGATCTTCGGAATTATGGCCGGGATCATGATTTGGTCGCTTGGTTTAATCGCCGACATGATGTCGCGCTTGAATCTCCGGCCATAACATGCGCCCCGGTACGGTCTTTATGAGGGCTCTTGGGTCGCAACGATTGCGCGCCTTACTTGTCCGCGCGCTTGGCTCCATCCTCGCCTTGGGCGTTACGTTCGCGGTGTTGCCGCTCGGCGATGTCGGGCGTGCGTTGACAAGCATCGCTGTGCTTCCTTGGAGCCTGATGCTCGCGGCCTATCTTGTCGGCCATGTCGTGGCCGGTCTGAAATGGCGAGTCCTGATCGGAACAGATCTTGGCGTTGGCGCTGCGTTACGCGCGCATTTCGCTGGGCTTGGCGCCAATCTTTTTCTGCCCGGAACGGCTGGGGGCGACATTGTCCGCGCGGTGGTCGGCATGCGAAGTTCGGGTGCGAAGACGGCTCTTGCGCTCGGCTCGCTCATCGACCGGCTGATTGATACGGCTGGACTTTTGGTTCTTTCCGGCGCGGCCGTGATCGCGATCGGACTTCCAGCGGCAGGGATCACCAGTCGGTTTGCTATCGCTGCCGGGTTGGTTGTTGCGCTTCTCGTTTCCGTGGCGCTTTGCCTTTGCCTGCTTCCCCGCGTTGCAAAACGGCTGCCCGGCCTGCTGTCGCATCGCGCAACCGAGCAGGTTTCCGCGGCTTGGATAGCGATGACGCGCCGACCTTTGCGAATATTCGGCGTGTTCATTGTGTCCATGATGATTCAAGCACTTTTCGTGGTGCTATCGAGCAAAATCGGAAACGTTATGGGGGTCGATGTATCGATCGCCGTTTGGTTATTTGCATGGCCCCTCGCAAAATTGCTTTCGGTTTTGCCGCTAGGGATTGCCGGTCTCGGCGTTCGCGAGGCTGGCCTCGCCGCACTCATGTTGCCGTTTGGCGCGGATCCTTCGGCCGTCGTTGCCGCAGGCTTGGCCTGGCAGTCGGTGGTTTTCACCGGCGGCGGTATTGGGGCGCTGATCTTTGTTCTGCTGACCCGCCCGCGCCCCAGTTCGGCCAGTATCGGCGAAGCCCCAATCAACGGCGCCGCGCGATGAACGATATGAGCGCCTCACTCGCGCACTCCCCTGCCGCCTCAACCCAACCTCACATTGCAGTGCTCGGCGCCGGTCCGGCGGGCCTCGCGGCAGCCCAACAACTTGCAAAACGTGGGATGGCCACGGTCACGGTCATCGAAAGGGCTACCCGCACCGGAGGCAACGCAAGCAGTTTCATGCTCGACGGCGTGTGGTGCGATTACGGCAGCCATCGCCTCCATCCTGTCGCGGACCCAGCGGTTCTTGCCGATATCCGGGAGCTTCTCGGTACGGACCTCCTCCTGCGACCACGGCACGGCCGCATTCGGCTGCAAGGTCGCTGGATCAATTTCCCACTGAAGCCTGCCAACCTACTTCGACATCTGCCAACGCCGTTCACGGTGTCACTGCTCTTCGACGGTCTGATGTCCGTATTCCGCCGCAATGCTGCGAATGGAAAAACCTTTGCCGACGTTCTCCGCGCTGGGATCGGACCAACAATTAGCGAGGCCTTCTATTTTCCGTATGTGAAGAAGTTATGGGGGCTCGATCCGGAGCTGATTTCTCCGAAGCTTGCCGAGCGTCGCGTATCCGGCAACTCCGTGGTCAAAATCCTCGCAAAGATGTTCAGCCAACTTCCTGGACTTCGCACGAATACCGCGGGTCAATTCTATTACCCGCGCCGAGGTTTTGGCCGGATCACCAAAGCCCTCCACCATGCCGCCGAGCGCGATGGTGCCAAGCTTCGGCTGGCAACGTCGATTACCGCGATTGAAAGATCTGGCAACCGGATTGTTGCGCTGCGGTTTGAGCGCGCTGGGCAGGTCGAGCGCATCGTGTTCGACCGCGTTTTCTCGACTATCCCGATCACGTCGCTCGTCCGGCTGATCGAGCCGCCGGCTCCGCCGAACGTACGCGCCGCCGCCGATCAGATTAAGTTTCGTGGAATGATACTGATTTATTTGGTAATCGAACAAAATCGCTTCACCGATTATGATGCGCATTACTTTCCGGAAGCCAGAATACCGATTTCTAGACTTTCTGAGCCGAAGAACTACTCGGACACGAGCGAGCCGCACGGCGTAACGGTGCTGTGTGCTGAACTGCCTTGCGATCCAACGGAGCCGGCCTGGTCGATGGACGACGACGCGCTCGGCGTTGCGCTTGCCGGATGGCTGGCCGAGGTCGGCTTACCGATCATTGTGCCGATACGCTCGACGATCACGGTTCGGCTTCCCCATGCTTATCCAGTTTATGATCTTGGCTATCAAGCTCGCCTCCATACCCTCGATACGTGGCTATCTGAGCTTGAAGGGCTCCTTACCTTCGGCCGACAGGGCCTTTTTGCCCATGACAACACGCATCATGCCATGGCCATGGCCTATGCGGCCGTCGATTGCCTAGACCCCGACGGTGGGTTTGACCATGCGGCGTGGGCGCGCTGTCGCGAGAGGTTTGAGACCCATGTCGTCGAGGATTGATTTAATGCCGGCGAACAAAGTCGACATTCTGATGTATCACGCGATCGGGCGTGGAACGGGGCCTACATTCGTCGATCAGGCGACGTTCAAGATGCAGATGGAACTCATCGTCGAAAGCGGTGCCGCAGTCGTGTCCCTGGACGAAATCGTTGCTTGGCGGGCGGGAGCCAAGACGTTTCCAGGTCGCGCCATCGCGCTGACCTTTGACGATGGCTTCGCCGATTTCGCCGACATGGCATACCCCATCATCGCCGCAAACGCATTCCCCGCCGCGGTGTTCCTGCCAACGGAGCGTATCGGCGGTGTCGCGGATTGGCCGGGGGCCAGCCGCCCGCACCGACCATTGCTTTCCTGGACAGCGGTGCGCGCTCTTGCCGAAGTCGGTATCGATTTCGGCGGGCACGGAGCCACTCATTGTCCGCTTGTCGACCTGCACCCTATTCGTCTCAAAAACGAAATCGAGGGCGTGCGCAAACGAATTGAGGATGAGACTGGTCGTTCCGCCCTCCATTTTGCCCCGCCATTTGGTCGAGCTGACCTTGCGGCCAAGGCGATGATTGCCCGGACGTTCGCATCGTCCTGTGGTACGCGTCTCGCACCACTCGATTTGCGATGTGATCTCCACGACCTCCCGCGCATTGAGATGTGGTACTTTCGTGAACACCACCGTTGGCGGGCGTATTTGGCTAGTCGCAATAAGCTTTACTTCACTGCGCGCCAAGTACTGCGAAGTATTCGATCGGCAATCAAGTCTATCTAGAAATCGGTTACCAGATCACCGCGCCGACTAGCGCGATCGGTGTCACATTTTTTTGCCGCTGGTGTCAAACTGCTTCAGGTAGGCCGTAAGGTCTTCAATCTTCTGGTCGTCTTTCAGACCAGCGTAGGTCATCTTAGTCCCGGGGATTTTGGCCTTCGGATCTTTGATGTAATCTTTGAAAGTTGCTTCGTCCCAAGTAATCCCGGAATTTTTATTGCTTTCTGAATAACTATAACCGGGCACTGAACCGGATTTACGTCCCATTAGGCCGTTCAGAATCGGGCCGACACCATTCTTTGCGGTTTCTCCGACCTGATGACATGCACGGCAGACGACAAACGCCTTCTCGCCGGCAGCTGCGTCTTGAGCTCGTGTTGAGCTATTGCCTGCGAGGGCTGCAAAACTGACCGTAACGAAAGCTACGATGTTCGCAAACTTATGCATGCTTTGTCTCCTTGAACAATGTCGTTCATCCAACTGAGGCCTCGACGGCGATGTTGTTCGATTTCCCGCGAACTAACCTAACAGAACTCGGCGCCATGACCGCGGGAGGCTTTCTTAAAATAGGATCAAGTTCGCTACGATGATAGCCAAATTATGGATCAGTTAACCATGCGTGCCCCTCAGCGTCACTCACGCGAAAATGACGATGTCCTGACGAGAGAATACTTCTATCTTTGTTGCGCGATCGACTCGG
>JBEINZ010000039.1:0-16414 GCA_040377825.1 Hyphomicrobiales bacterium
GCCCCATCGCGTGATCAATGCAACTGGGCGTGAACGTTATTCGCTTGCGTATTTCTTGGATCCAAATCCTGATGCCATGTTGAGGCGATCGAAAGCTGTGTCGACACTAGAGCTGCTCCAAAATATCAACCCGTTTCTGGGGCTGACTACTTAACTGAGCGGCTGAACGCAACCTATCAAGTCCGCCCTTCATAGTTAGCGACAGTTGGGGAGGCGTGTGGCTAAAGGCACGGCTAGTGTAAACACCTCAGCTAAACTTGGCGAAAAAATAGGCATTTCGTCGCCGCAGCCTGCCACGACAGTTTGCATAATTCCTGAGATCGACACCGCGATACACAGTGCATTGTGCACGCGTTGTTTTCCTTCCGTTGCCCATGGAAAGCGTCGTTGTTGCCGAAATTGAGCCGGTTGTTGCCAGATTCGTTTCCGTTCGATCGCCGTGTCTTGTATTGCGCCGGTCGATTGGCATGCGCATTGCGAATAGCCATGAGAGCCCGCCGGGCATTGTATGCAACACACGGATCGCCGGCGTCCAGGGAGAGCCTCTCATGTCGAAAATTGAAATCAACCGTCGTAGTCTTCTGAAGACCGCCGCCGCGGCGGGTGCCTTCGGCGTGGCCCCGAGCATTGGCCGCTTCGGCGCCGCCAATGCCGCCGGATTGACGATCGGAATCATCTATGTCGGCCCGCGCGATGACTTTGGCTGGAACCAGGCGCACGCCGTTGCCGCCAGCGCGCTGAAGGCCGCGCCGGGCGTCACGGTTGTGGAGGAAGAGAATGTGCCGGAGACGGTCGCGGTCCAGAAGACAATGGAGTCGATGATCAAGCTCGACGGCGCCAAGCTGATCTTCGCGACGTCGTTCGGCTACTTCGATCCGCACATGCTCGAGATGGCGAAGAAGTATCCCGATGTCGAGTTCCGCCACGCCATCGGGCTATGGCAGAAGGACAAGCATCCGATGAACGCTGGATCGTATTACGCCTATCTGCATCAGGCGCACTACGTTGACGGCATCGCGGCCGGTCTCTCGACTAAGTCGAACAAGCTCGGCTTCATCGCGGCCAAGCCGATCGCCTCGGTGCTGACCAACATCAACGCCTTCGCCCTCGGCGTGCGCAAGGTGAATCCGAAGGCGACCGTGCAGCTGATCTTCACGGGCGATTGGGCGCTGCCGGTGCGCGAAGCCGAAGCCGCGAACGCGCTGGCCGACGCGGGCTGCGACGTTCTCACGTGCCACGTCGATAGCCCGAAGGTTGTCGTCGAGACGGCGGAGAAGCGCGGCATCAAGGTTTGCGGGCACAATGCCTCGCAGGCTTCGCTGGCGCCGAAGGGCTTCATCACCGGCGCTGAATACAAGTGGGAGACGATCTACAAGTCCTTCGCTGGACTGCTCGGCAAGGGTCAGAAGCTGCCGAACTTCGAGCGCGGCGGCTACGATAAGGACTATGTCCAAAACACGGCCTTCGGCGCCGGCGCCACGGAAGAGGCCAAGAAGGCCGCGACCGCCGCGATCGCCGATCTCAAGGCCAATAAGCCCTACGTGATCGGACCGATCAAGGACAACAAGGGCAAGGAAGTCTTCGCCGCCGGCAAGGCCATCGACAATTACGATGGCGCGCTGGAGACGACGAACTATCTGGTCGAAGGCATTATCGGCTCGATCACCTGATCGATCGACAAGAATGTCCGTCGCGACGGGGTCAATCCCGCCGCGACGGGCGGGAACGGAACAGGCGACAAGGCGGATTTCGAGTTTGAGCATTTTGGCGACGGGCGGATGCGCGGCTGAGGTCGAGGAGCCGCCCGGCCATATCGAAGGTGATAAGGAGAACCGCCCTTGACCGAAACGACCTCCGCATCGGCACCCGCCTCCGAGACGTTCGCCGCCGAATGGGTGGCGCAGGTTCGGCGCGGGTCTGAATATGTGGTAATCCCGCTCTTCGCGCTTGCGGTTTCCGCCGGTCTTTTCTCGCTGTTTCTCCTCGCGCTCGGGAAAAGCCCGACGACATTTTTCGAGCTTTTGTGGCGCGGCGGTTATGGCACGGTGTTTTCTTGGGAAAATACCCTGGTCAGAACCGCGCCCTTGATACTGACGGCGCTCTGCGTCGCCATTCCCGCCCGGCTCGGCCTCGTCGTCATCGGCGGGGAGGGCGCGCTGGTGTTGGCGGGGTTCATGGCGGCGGTCGCCGCGCTGCCGTTCATCGGCTGGGCGAGCCCCTTCGTGGTCATGCCGATCATGTTCTTCACGGCCGTCGTCACCGGCGCGCTGTGGATCGGCGCCGTCGGCGCGATGCGGCATTATCGGGGGATCAACGAAACGATATCCTCCTTGCTGATGTTCTATATCGCCGTGTCGATCCTGAACTTCTTCGTCGAAGGCGCCTTGCGCGATCCCGGCGACCCGAACAAGCCGTCGACATCGCCGATCGGGCCGGCCAACATGGTCGGTGCGATCCCGTGGCTGCGCGATCACCTGGGGATCTCCGTCCACTGGGGCCTCGTTTTCGGCATTGTCGCGGCGATCGTGTTGCAGATCGTCATGACGCGGACGACTTTCGGCTTCGCGGCGAGGGTCACCGGCGGCAACGTGCGCGCCGCGCGGGCGCAAGGCTTGCCGGTCGGCCGATTGATGGTGATCTCGTCGATGATCGCGGGAGGCTGCGCGGGCATGGCCGGCTATTTCGAGGTCTCGGCCATCCTCGGCAAGGCCAACGCGTCGCTGATCGCAGGCTATGGCTTTACGGGCATCCTCGTCTCGTTCCTCGCCCGTCACAATCCGATCGCGATCCCACCTGTCGCGGTCCTGTTCGGCGGCTTGGCGGCGGCGGGCGGCCTAATCCAGCGGCGCATGGGCTTGCCGGACGCGACCGTCCTGGTCAGCCAGGGCCTGATCTTCGTGGTGCTTCTCGTGTCCGAGACGCTCTACGGCCGCTTCAAATTCTTCGATCCAAAGTCACGGTGAGGCCATGAACGACGCGCTTTTCACCGTCCTTCTCGCGGTTTTTGCCGGCGCGATCCGCGTGTCCACGCCGTTCTTGTTCGTCAGCCTCGGCGAAATGCTGACGGAGAAGTCCGGCCGCATCAATCTCGGGCTCGAGGGCACGCTCGTCTTCGGCGCGATGGCGGCTTATGCGATCTCGTATATGACCGGCAATCCCTGGGTTGGGGTCCTGGCGGCGGGGTTTGCCGGTTCTCTCTTCGGCGCCTTCCACGGATTGGTCTGCCGGCTGCCGCGCGTCAACGATGTCGCGATCGGCATCGCGCTCATGCTGTTTGGCACGGGCCTCGCGTTCTTCTTCGGCAAGCCATACATCCAGCCGACAGCGCCTCGGCTTCCCTCGATCGATCTCGGCTTCTGGTCCGATATCCCGCAGGTCAAGGTGGCGCTGCAGGTCAATCCGCTGTTCTTCGTCGGGATCGCGGTGGCCGTGTTGCTTTGGTGGGCGCTGAAGAACACGCGCTGGGGCCTGATCGTACGCATGACCGGCGATAGCTCCGCGACGGCCAAGGCCATGGGCTATTCCGTCGATCTCGTGCGATTCTTGGCAACAACCGCTGGCGGCTTTCTTGCCGGCGTCGGCGGCGCGTTCCTGTCGCTCTACTATCCGGGCAGTTGGAACGAGGGTCTATCGTCGGGCCAAGGTCTGATGGCGGTGGCGCTGGTGATCTTCGCCCGCTGGAATCCGCTTGCCTGCTTTGCGGCGGCGCTATTGTTCGGCGGCGCGGGCGCGATCGGGCCGGCCTTGCAGTCGGTCGGCATCTCGCAGGGCTACCACTTCTTCAATGCGGCGCCCTATATCCTCACTCTCCTCATCATGATCGCCTCGATCTCGCCCAAGCGCTCGCTGCGCGGCGCGCCGGGCGAACTCTCACTGATGAAATGACCCATACGATGGAGCTTTGCGCATGAACGGTCTCGGCGGTCTCAATAAGTCGCCCAACGGCGTGGTGATCGGCATGGTGCAGCTTCAGCTGCCGATAACGAAGACCAAGGCCGATCTCGCCGCGCAAACGGATAAGATCGTCCGAATGGTGAAAAAGGCCCGGCAGAACCTGTCGACGATGGATCTGGTGGTGTTTCCGGAATACGCGCTGCACGGCCTATCGATGGACACCAATCCGGAGATCATGTGCCGGCTCGACGGACCGGAAGTGGCGGCCTTCAAGGCGGCCTGCGTCGAGAACAAAATCTGGGGCTGCTTCTCCATCATGGAGTTCAATCCGGGCGGCAATCCCTACAATTCGGGCCTAATCATCGACGATGTCGGCGAGATCCGGCTTTATTACCGCAAGCTGCATCCATGGATACCGGTCGAGCCTTGGGAGCCCGGCGATATCGGCATCCCGGTCATCGAGGGGCCGAAGGGCGCGAAGATCGCGCTGATCATTTGCCATGACGGCATGTTCCCGGAAATGGCACGCGAATGCGCCTATAAGGGCGCGGAGATCATGATCCGAACCGCCGGCTACACCGCGCCGATCCGCGACTCCTGGCGTTTCACCAATCAGGCGAATTCATTCCAGAATCTCATGGTGACCGCCAATGTCTGCATGTGCGGCTCGGACGGCATGTTCGACTCCATGGGCGAAGGCATGATCGTGAATTTCGACGGCACGGTTCTCGCGCATGGCACGACCGGCCGGCCGGACGAAATCATCACGGCCGAAGTCCGCCCGGATCTCGTGCGCGAGGCGCGGATCAATTGGGGCGTGGAAAACAATATCTATCAGCTCGGCCATCGCGGCTATGTGGCCGTGAAGGGCGGAGCGCAGGACTGCCCCTATACGTTCATGCAGGACATGGTGGCGGGTCGGTATCGTCTGCCGTGGGAGGATCAAATCGTCCACAAGGACGGAACCGCCTGCGGTTTTGCCCCGCCAACGCGGAACTTTGGCGAGAAGGACTTGGCTCAGGCGGCGGAATGAAATTGATCTGGGCCCAATGCCGGCGGAACAGGGCGTGTAAGTGATGACGACTGATACTCTCGACGAGCGCGTGACGACGATACGGGTCCCCGGCGGGCGGACGGTCGGGGCCGATCCTTATGCCTGGCCGTTCGATGCGGATCTGAGACCGGACAATACCGCGCTCATCGTGATCGACATGCAGACCGACTTCTGCGGCGTCGGCGGCTATGTGGACTCCATGGGCTACGACATTTCGTTGACGCGCGCGCCGATCGAGCCGATCCGGCGCGTGCTCGCCGCCATGCGGGAGAAGGGCTATTGGATCATCCACACCCGCGAAGGGCACCGGCCGGATCTGTCGGATCTTCCCGCCAACAAGCGCTGGCGCTCGCAGCGCATCGGGGCCGGCATCGGTGATCAGGGCCCGGCGGGGCGGATTCTGATCCGGGGCGAGCCCGGCTGGGAGATCATCCCGGAGCTTCAGCCGATCACGGGCGAAACCATCATCGACAAGCCGGGCAAGGGCTCGTTTTGCGCCACGGATCTTGAACTGATCCTGCGAACGCGCGGCATTCGCAACATCGTGCTGACGGGCATCACGACCGATGTCTGCGTGCACACCACGATGCGCGAGGCGAATGATCGCGGCTTCGAATGCCTGCTGCTCGAAGATTGCTGCGGGGCGACCAAGCTCGACAATCATCTGGCCGCGATCGACATGGTGAAGATGCAGGGCGGCGTCTTTGGCGCGGTCGCCACGTCGACCGTCTTCATCGAGGCCTTGCCGTGAACCCGAAACCGGAGATCGCTCCATGTCGGTGATGACCGCGACCATGACGGCACCCTTGTCGCCTCCAGCCATGGCAGCCGGCGCGATTGGCGTCCAGACGATCGGGATGACCAAGCTCTTCGGCTCACTGGTCGCGATCGAAGACGTGTCGATCGACGTTAAGCCCGGCACGCTCCATGCGTTGCTCGGCGAGAACGGCGCGGGCAAGTCCACGCTGGTCAAATGCATGATGGGCTTCTACCAGCCGACACGCGGCAGCCTGATCGTAGAGGGAAACCCGGTCAGCGTGCGCAATCCGCGCGAGGCGATGGCGCTGAAACTGGGCATGGTCTACCAGCACTTCACGCTCGTGCCGTCACTGACCGGCGCGGAAAACTTGGTCGTGTCGCGGCCGGATTGTCCGGCGATCATCGATTGGCGCAAAGAGCTCGGGGCGCTTGAAGCCTTTCTCGACACGATGCCGTTCAAGGTGCCGCTGCGAACGCCGGTCTCCTCGCTGTCGGCTGGTGAAAAGCAGAAACTTGAGATCCTGAAGCAGCTTTATCTCGACCGCCGCTTCCTGATCCTCGACGAGCCGACCTCGGTTCTGACGCCGGGCGAGGCGGACGAGATCCTCGGGCTGCTGAAGGGCATGACGGCCGAGGGCCTGCTGACCATTCTGATGATCAGCCACAAGTTCCGCGAAGTGAACGCCTATGCCGACGAGGTCTCGGTGCTTAGGCGCGGGCGCTATGTCGGCGGCGGTAAGGTTGGCGAACTTTCGACCGACGACATGGCCCACATGATGATCGGCGACACCAAGATCCGGGACCGAACGGCCCGCGTTTCGGCCTTGAAGAACGATGTGGTGCTCGAGCTCGCCGCGCTCTTCGCCAATGACGACGACGGCCTGCCGGCGCTCGAGGAGATCAACCTGCGCGTTCGCGCCGGCGAAATCGTCGGCGTGGCCGGAGTGTCCGGCAACGGGCAATCCGAGCTGGTGGAGGTCTTGTCGGGCCAGCGCGAACTGGAAGACGGGCGCATCTTCATTCGCGGTCAGCCTTACGAACCGTTGCGCGAGCACATGGAACGGCTGAAGGTCTTTTCGCTGCAGGAAGAGCCGCTGAAGAATTCGGCCGTGCCGCGCATGTCGGTCGCGGAGAATATCGCGCTGCGGAGTTTCGATCGCGCGGCCTATTTGCGAGCCGGATGGTGGTTGTCGCCGAAGCCCATTCGCGAAGCCGCTCGGAAGCTGATCGCCACCTATCGCATAAAGACCCCGTCGACGGAAACGCCGATCGAGAATCTCTCCGGCGGCAATGTGCAGCGCACCGTGCTCGCGCGCGAGCTTTCGGGCGATGTCGAGGTGCTGATCGTCGCCAATCCATGCTTCGGGCTCGATTTCGCCTCGGTGGCCGAGATCCGCACCCAGATCATCGAGCAGCGCAACCGCGGCGCGGCCGTGCTGCTGATCTCCGAGGACCTCGACGAGATCCTCGAACTGGCCGACCGGGTCGCGGTCATGTCTGAAGGCCACATCCGCTATCAGGCGCCGATCGCGGATACGGACCGGCAGACCATCGGCCGCGCGATGGCTGGCCATGATTGAGGATCGAGCCATGATCACGGTGCCGGCGGCGCCTTTCGCCTACAGCCTGCCGCCGGGCAAAACCGCACTCGTCGTCGTTGACATGCAGCGCGATTTCGTCGAGCCGGGCGGATTTGGAGAGACGCTCGGCAACGACGTATCGCGGCTGACGGCGATCGTGCCGACCGTTCGGGCCCTGCTCGATCTCTTTCGCCGGGAGGGCTGGTTGATCGTGCACACGCGCGAAAGCCATTCGCCGGATCTAGCCGATTGCCCGCCGGCAAAGCGCGAGCGCGGCAATCCGACGCTCAGGATCGGCGATCTCGGCCCGATGGGCCGCATTCTCGTGCGCGGAGAGCTTGGCAACGACATCGTCGACGCGCTCGCCCCGTATCCGGGCGAGGTCGTGCTCGACAAGCCAGGCAAGGGCGCGTTCTACGCGACCGCGCTCGGCGAGATCCTGCGGCTGAAGGGCATCACGCATCTGGTGTTTGCCGGTGTCACGACCGAGGTCTGCGTGCAGACGACGATGCGCGAGGCGAACGACCGTGGATACGAATGCCTGCTGGTGGAAGACGCCACCGAGAGCTATTTCGCGGACTTCAAGTCGGCCACGATCGACATGATCCGCGCGCAGGGTGGGATCGTTGGCTGGACGACGCCATTTTCCAAGCTGTCCGAGGCTGTCGAAATGGCATCGGCCGCGGTATGGCGGTCGACTTCAAGCCGGTGACGGAACCCTGGAGCAAGCCCTTTGAATGACTGCCGATGAATTGTTCTGTCGCGAATTCAGGTGGGCTATCCTCCGATCGCGCTGAAACGTGGACATGATCACTCTGACGGAAACCCTGTAAGCGCCCTTGGAGAAAGATAATGCGGAATGCGGAATTCGATCCAGCGAAGCACGTTGATCACATGGAGCACATGCTTGGTCTGACGATCGAGGATGCATGGCGGCCGATCGTGATCGCCCACATGACGGCTATCGCCCGCGCTGGCAACCAAGTGATGAACGTCGCGCTCGTTGACGAAATCGAACCGGCTCCGGTCTTTCTGGCATGAGCGCACCGGTCGATTTGTCGCTCGTCACGGCGAGCAAGATTGCGGCGATGGTTCGATCTGGCGAGGTCAGCGCAACCGATGTGGTTCGCGCGGCGCTTGAGCGTGTCGATGCCTTGAATCCGATCCTCAATGCCTTCACCGACGTGACCAGGGCGCGGGCGCTGGAAAAAGCGCGGGCTATCGATGCGATGCGCGCCCGTCGGGAAGAGCTTCCCGCCTTCGCGGGCGTGCCGTTCGCGGTCAAAAACCTCTTCGATATCACGGGCCTTCCGACACGCGCCGGATCGTTGATCAACCGCGCCCATGCGCCGGCAGGGCATGACGCGACACTCGTCGCGCGGCTGGCCGCGGCTGGCGGCGTCTTGATCGGCGGGCTCAACATGGGCGAATACGCCTATGACTTCACCGGCGAAAACGCCCACGATGGCAACGCGCTGAATCCGCATGACCGGACTAGAATGACCGGCGGCTCATCGAGCGGGGCGGGCGGGGCGGTCGCGGCGGGCATGGTCCCGGTCGCGCTCGGATCGGACACCAACGGATCGATCCGCGTACCGGCGTCGTTCTGCGGCGTCTTTGGGCTGAAGCCGACCTATGGTCGGCTATCGCGGGCGCGGACTTATCCCTTCGTCGCCAGCTTGGACCATGTTGGGCCGATGGCTCGTTCGGTGTCCGATCTCGCGCATTCCTACGACATCATGCAGGGCCGCGACCCGCTCGATTCCCATCAAGCCGAACGGCCGATCGAGCCAACCGTGCCGAAGCTTCGGGCAGGGGCGGAAGGCTTGCGTATCGGCGTGCTCGATGATCATTTTGCTCAAAACGGTTTTCCCGAGGCTTTCGCGGCGGTGAATGTCGTCGCCCAGGCGCTCGGCGTCACCGCGACCGCACATTTGCCAAATGCCGCCGATGCGCGTGCCGCCGCCTTCGTCATCACGGCGGCGGAGGGCGCGGAACTTCATCTGAACCGAATACGGGTTAGACCGCAGGATTACGATCCGGAGACCCGAGACCGATTCATCGCTGGGGCGATGGTTCCGGCGGTTTGGGTCCAAAAGGCGCAGAAGCTACGCCGCTGGTTCAGCCAAGCCGCCGCGAAAGCCTTTGAATGCCATGACGTGCTGCTTGCCCCGGCAACGCCCTGCCATGCGCCCCTATCCGGTCAGAAAACCCTTATGCTGGACGGCCAAGAGGTGGCCCTTCGACCGAACATGGGCGTCTTTACCCAGCCGATCTCGTTTATCGGCCTGCCGGTCGTCACGGTTCCGGTCTGGCTTCCGGACACGCATCTGCCCATTGGCGTTCAGATCATCGCCGCGCCCTGGCGGGAAGATCGCGCGCTGCGCGTCGCGGCGGCATTGGAAGCCATGGGCACTGTCAAATCGCCAGTTGCGGCGATCGGGGCTTGAGACGAAAAGGCAGCTGCAATGGACATCAATATTCCGGAAGTCCTGGCGGACGTAACAGCCGCCTTTGTTGCTTATGAAAAAGCCCTGGTTAGCAATGATGTCGATAGGCTCGACCGGCTGTTTCATCCGGCGGCCGAGACCATCCGCTACGGCATCGCCGAGAACCTCTACGGCCATGAAGAAATCGCGGCGTTCCGCGCCGCGCGGCCGTCGGTTGGCTTGGAACGCACACTCGAGCGCACCGTCATCACGACCTATGGGCGCGACTTCGCCGTCGCCTCGACGCTGTTTCGCCGTCCCACGTCGCCGAGCAAGGTCGGCCGACAGATGCAAACCTGGGCGCGCTTTGCCGACGGCTGGCGTGTGGTGGCGGCCCATGTGAGCGTCATCGCCGACCCCGATGGCATTTAAACCTTACCGTTTAACCAGTAATTGAGCTTGCGGGCCCATTTGCGAGAAGATCCTTTTCGAAAGAAAGAATTAAGGAGATAGTAACTTTAGTTTACATCGGGGGTTCAAAATGAATGCGAACTTGTCTTCTCGATCCGATCGTCGCTCCGACCCTTCGCGAACCTTAGACTCGGGACGCCGGATCGTACCCCGCAAGCGCTGCCTGCGGAAGGCGACAGCTTACTTCAACAATACCTGCTGCTGCTATAATGGCACGTTGTCCGATATCTCGGCAACCGGCGCCAAGATCCGGTTTCCTGCGCCGACGCCCCTGCCGAATGAGATCGTCTTGCTGTGGGAAACATCGAAGCGGCGCGCAAAAGTCGTGTGGCGCAAGGAAAACAGCGTCGGCATCGCGTTCGTCTGAGCGCGCGTCGGACCGTCAGGTTCAACGATCGTAGTCGACCGCGACAATGGCCGACCCAAGCTTCGACAGGATTTCACCCGCGGTTTTTAGGCCTGAGGATGGTCCTTTGTGGGTCCGGATGCCGGCCTCGCCGAGAAAATCCGACAGCACTCCCGCCGGCACGATGTCGTATGGCGTAGCCGGCACGGTTCCGGCGACTTGACGGGCTTCCTTGGCATTGTTCGCGACCAAGCCGACGACCATCCCGCGCCGATCGGTGATCGGAGCCCCGGCCGCCCCGCGCTGCTTCGTGCTGTGACCCCATCTTGTCATGCAGCTGAAGCGAGAGCCCTGGGTTGAGATGAAATTCACCCCGAAACGAGGCCAGCCGGAACCAGAAAATTCCGGGGTTAAGGCTCATCCCGGCGGGGGTGCCGGAGAGCCGTCTATGAGCGCGATCGGCGCAACCGCTTCGATCCGAGTGCACCTGGAATGAGGATGAGCCGCTCGGGCGCCGCCACAAAACGGAGGATGGCGAGCCGCGTCGTTCCTCGGAAACATGATCCTCTTGCGTCGCTTGGGTGCAATTGGGCGTGGAATTCTCCCGCCAATCTCTCGGAAACCTGCACCACAGTCACCGTCCTGTAAGGTGAAGGCGGTAAGTGAGCGACCTTGCCTGATGTTCCTCGGATGCAGGGGAGAGTCGTCGGATTAGCGGATCTTGTCCGCCGTCCGATCCGTTAGATTGACGCCCGCTGCAACCATCACTCTCCGACGCAGTCGTCCCTCATGAGAATTCCACGCAATCGGACGGTCCCGCTCATCGTGGCCGCCGCGCTCTTCATGGAGCACCTGGACTCGACCATCATCGCCACGGCCCTGCCGGTCATGGCGAAGGACTTCGGGCTGCCACCGATCATGCTCAATTTGGCGATCACGACCTATCTCGTCGCCGTCGCTGTGTTCATTCCGGCCTCGGGTTGGTTGGCCGACCGCTTCGGCGCCCGTCGCGTCTTCGTGTCCGCGATCGGCGTTTTTCTGTTGGGTTCGATCCTTTGCGGACTTTCCCAGTCATTGCCTATGCTTGTCGGCGGTCGACTGGTCCAGGGACTCGGCGGCGCCATGATGGTGCCGGTCGGTCGGCTTTTATTGCTGCGCTCGGTGCCGAAGACCGAGCTGATCTCCGCCATGGCTTGGTTGACCATACCGGCCATGATCGGACCGGTGATGGGGCCTCCCGTTGGCGGTTTCATCACCACCTACGCATCATGGCGATGGCTTTTCTGGATCAACGTTCCGATCGGCATCATCGGCATCGCCGTTGCGCTTTGGCTCTTGCCATCGATCCGCGAGGAAGATGCGCCGGCCTTCGATTACACCGGATTTTTCCTGTCGGCCGCCGGATTGGCCGCGGGGGTGTTTGCTTTCGAAACGCTCGGGCGCGGCATCGTCCCGGTTGAAGTCACCGTTGCGGCCGCGCTGGTCGGGTTCACGTTGATCTTTGCCTATATCCGCCATGCACGAAACGTCGACCGACCGCTGGTGGACCTTTCGCTCTTGCGCATTCCGACGTTTCGGGCGGCTGTCGTCGGCGGCTCGTTGTTTCGGATTGGCGTTGGCGCGGTCCCGTTTTTGCTGCCGCTGCAGCTCCAAATCGGTTTTGGGCGCTCACCGCTGGAATCCGGCCTGACCACATTCGTGTCCGCGGCGGGCGCCTTGATGCTTAAAGCCTTTGCCGGCCGGATCATCGGACGCTTTGGCTTCCGCAATACGCTGGTGTTCAACAGTATCCTGGGGGCGCTGTTCATTGCGGTGGTTGGTCTGGCGGGGCCCGGCACGCCGGTGGCGATCTTGATGTCGGTCCTGCTGATCGGTGGATTTTTCCGATCCCTTGAATTCACCGCCATCAACGCGATCGGCTACGCCGATATCGAGCCGGCTCAAATGAGCCGCGCGACGTCGCTTTCCGGCATGGCGCAGCAGCTCTCCCTAAGCGGCGGCGTCGCCTTCGCTGCGTTGACGCTGCATTTGCTGACCATGAAGGACGGCTTGGCGCTGGATGCCGGACATATCTCGATAGCCATCGGTCTCGTCGGAATTCTGTCGGCCAGCGCCGCCTGGATCTTCGCCGCGCTGCCCGAGAATGCTGGAGAGGCCATGATCGGTAAGTTTTCCTCGGAAAGTCGCGGGGCTGGATAACTCGCTTGAGAATTTATCCGCGAAAGGGGTTTCCAGTACTTTCGGCGCGAGGAGACAATCGACACCACAACCCTAAATCCATCGCGCCCATCGCCTTCTCTCTCAAGGATTAATCTGCGAAAGGCAGATTCGGGCGCACCCTCAACCAAAGATCTATCGCCTTCTCCCTCAAGGATAGAAGGCGATAGAGGTGATACATATAGGGTTGTGGATTCGATTAACTCCTCGCTCTGCCAGTGCCCAAATCTGCCTTTCGCAGAGCAATCCTCAAGGGGAGAAGGCGATGGAGGCGAGGATTCTGATCTCCCCCGCGACGCGTCTTTCGCGGGAGACTCCATTTGACGTCAGCCGAAAGCGCGGAGCGCGCGCGCCGCGTGGAGATCACGGACGACGTCTTCCAGGCGCATCGCGCCTTCTTCGGGATCGCCGACATTTTGGATGACGACGAGCGAAGGCGCGGCCGGGAGATGCCCTTCAGCGCGCCTCAGCCGCGCCGCGATATCCTCCGCGCTTTCGCGCCCGCGCCCGGCGAGGCGTTTGGCGAGTACATCGATCGGCGCGGTGACGAGAACGACCGTCACCCGTTCGTAGCGGGCGAGCGCTTCGGGAATGATCGCCCGCGACACGTTGACCACGACCACGCCGCCGGCCGCGATGGTCCGATTGATCTCCACGGGCACCGCATAGCCTAGCCCATGCGCGCGCCAAAACAACGCCGCTCCGCCACCGGCGATGAGCCGTTCGAATTCCGGTTCGTCGAGCGCCGCGCTTTGCTCGGTCGTGTCGGGCGCGCGGGTGATCAGTCGCGTTGGAAAGCTGGCAAAGAAGTCCGCCGCAAGGCGCGCGCGCGCCCGCGCGATCAGCGTATCCTTGCCGGCTCCAGATGGTCCGACGACCAAAACCAAGGCCCCCGGGCCCAACTTCTCCGTCTCGTTGCCCACCACGCTTGCCATCTCCGTAACGGTATCGAATCTGGAGAATACCATGGTTCCCGCGTTGTCACCGTCTCGTGACGGTTAGACGGGAAAAGCCGTCGATCGAAACAAAGATGTTGATGCGCTACATCAAGAGTCATCGCTATTCTATTGGAATTATACATCTACGTTCTGAGTTCAGCACCCTTCAGGCCCGTGCCCGCCAAACGATCGCCAAGCCGGCACCGACCACGATCATGGAACCGATCAAGACCCTGGTTCCCGGCATTTCGTTGAAGAACCAATTGCCGATCACCATGGCCCAGAGCATCGAGGCGTATTCCAGCGGCGCGATGGTCGAGGCCGGGGCATATCGGTAGCTTTGGGTCAGCATCAACTGGCCGATCCCGCCAAGAAGGCCCGCGAGCACCAGAAGCAAAGTGTCGCGCGGGGAGGGGATCACCCAACCGAATGGCAACGTCAGCAGCGCGAACAGCGCGGAGCCGATCGAGAAATACACAACGATTGCGCCGGTCGGCTCGGTCGCCGTGAGGCGCCGGATTTGTATGCCAGCCAGTGCCATGAATAGTGCTGATGTAAACGACATCATCGCACCGATCGACTGCGAGTCACCGCTGAACTGATGGTCCAATTCCAGATGCGGTGATAGCGTCACGAGAACACCGACAAAGCCTACCGCCACCGCAATCCATCGATCATACCGGACAATCTCGCCAAGCACGATCGCCGCAAGCGCTACGGTGATAAGAGGCGCGGCGTAACTGATCGCCAGGGCATCGGGGAGCGGCAACCTTTGTAGGCCGCCAAACCACAGGATCATCGCCGTCACGCCGAAAAACGACCGAACGATATGGGCGAAAGGGCGTGAGGTTTTCAAACCCGCGCCGGTTTCACCCCGCCACCACAACACGCCCAGCACGGGCAACAGCGCGAAAAACGACCGAAAAAACACGGCCTCGCCGGGCGGAACCGCGAGCCCCACTGACTTGATCAATGCCACCATCACCGCGAAAACCACGGTGGAGGCGACTTTTAGGGCAATGCCGGTAAGCGGACGCATGGCTGTTGCTTTGGACCCTTCGACGCAATGTCCGCCAAACCCATGACAGCAAACACAAGTCGGAACCACACAAGGAACCACCACAATCCGAGATCGATAGGCGCCATCGCCTTCTCCTTCAAGGATTCCCCCGCGAAAAAAGGGGGTGCAGCGCTGTCGGCACGACGAGACAATCAACGCCACAACCAAAGATATATAGCCTCCGCCCCCCCCCCTCTCCCCTTAAGGGAGACGGTGGCCGAAGGTCAGATGAGGGGTTGGTTCAACGATTTCAAGGGGTTGCGACTTAGTGCCTTGGGCAAGAGACCCCTCATCCGCCCGTTGGGCACCTTCTCCCTCAAGGGGAGAAGGCGATGGACGCGATAGATCTTTGGTTGAGGGGTCGCCCGAATCCGCTTTTCGCAGACCAATCCTCAAGGAGAGACGGCAAAGGAGTCGAGAGACCTCGCCGTGAAGTGCAACCCGATTACGAAGCGGCTTGGATTGCGTCCCATATTTTCAGCGGGGTCAGAGGCATGTCGAGGTGGCGGATGGCGTAGGCGCGCCAGAGGGCGTCGTTGACGGCGTTGGCGACGGCGGGCGTGGCGCCGATGGTGCCGGCTTCGCCCGCGCCCTTGATGCCGAGCGCGTTGGTTGTCGAGGGAACGTTGCGGGTTTCGAAATAGATCGGCGGGATGTTGTCCGCGCGCGGCATGCCATAGTCCATGAAGGATGCGGTTAGGAGCTGACCGGTTTCGTCATAGACGGTGTTTTCGGTCAGCGCCTGGCCGAGACCCTGGGCGATGCCGCCGTGAAGCTGGCCGGAGAGCAGAAGCGGGTTCACGGTGACGCCGAAATCGTCGACGATCCAATAGCCGACCGGCTGGACCGTGCCGGTTTCCGGATCGATCTCGACCTCGCAGACATGCGTGCCGTTCGGATAGGTGCATTCCTTCTGCTCGAAATTGCCGTAGCCCTTGCGGGCCTCTTCGTCCGGAGCCGCCTTGGCGACATCGGCGAGGCTGATCGAACGATCGGTGCCGACGATGCGCACCGCGCCATCGACGAGTTCGAGATCCCCCGCGGATGCCTCCAGCTTGTCGGCCGCGATGGTCTTGATCTTTTCCACAAGCACCTTGGAGGCGATATCGACCGAGGCCGCGCCGAGCGGGATCGAGCGCGACCCGCCGGTGCCGCCGCCATTCGCGACGAGATCGGTGTCGCCCTGCACCGTCTTCACCTTGGATATGTCGAGGCTGAGATAGGCGGCGATCACCTGACCGTAGGCGGTGGCGTGGCCCTGGCCGTTCGACTGCGTACCGATATAGAGCGTGACCGTACCATCGGTCCCGAGCACGACATTCGCTTCCTCGGAGCCCGGGAAGGCGCAGGCCTCGATGTAGCTTGCAAAGCCATAGCCGCGCAGCTTGCCCTTCGCCGTGGAGGCGGCAAGGCGCGCGTCGAAGCCGGCGCGGTCGGTGACTTCCAGCGCGCGGGCGAGATGACCGGGGAAATCGCCGGTGTCGTAATGCCGGCCGGTCGGCGTCTTGTAGGGCAGGGTCTTGATGAAGTTGATGTCGCGGAAAGCCTCCGGCGTCATGCCGATCTCATGGGCGGCGACATCCATCAGCCGCTCGATGAGATAAGCCGCCTCCGGTCGGCCGGCGCCGCGATAGGCATCGACCGGCACGGTGTTGGTGTAGCTGCC
>JBEINZ010000136.1:0-8530 GCA_040377825.1 Hyphomicrobiales bacterium
CGTCGGCCCACCTTGGGCTTCGTCCGCGCGCCAACCTTGGAACACCGACAGCCCGCGTTGGCCTTTCCAATCGGAATCGCCTATAGAGATGCGATCAAGCAACAACAGACGAGACGTTCGTGTCCGATTCCGAAAAGCCGGTCGCGGGCGGGGAAAACCCGTTCGACATCAAGCCAATTTCCATTGCCGACGAAATGCGGCGCTCGTATCTCGACTATGCGATGAGCGTCATCGTGAGCCGCGCGCTCCCGGATGTGCGCGATGGCTTGAAGCCGGTGCACCGACGCATTCTTTTTTCGATGCACGAAAACGGCTACGATTGGAACAAGAGCTATAGGAAGTCGGCGCGCGTCGTCGGCGACGTGATCGGTAAGTACCATCCGCACGGCGACCAATCGGTTTACGACGCATTGGTGCGCATGGCGCAGGACTTTTCGATGCGCCTGCCGCTCGTCGACGGTCAGGGCAACTTCGGCTCGGTCGACGGCGATCAGCCGGCGGCGATGCGATACACCGAGGTGCGGCTTTCAAAGCCCGCGCATAAGCTTCTCGAAGACATCAACCTCGACACGGTCGATTTCCAAAGCAACTACGACAATTCCGAGCGCGAGCCCACGGTCCTACCGGCACGGTTTCCGAATGTGCTGGTCAATGGTGGTGGCGGCATCGCTGTCGGCATGGCGACGAATATTCCGCCGCATAATCTGGGCGAAGTGATCGACGCGACCGTCGCGCTGATCGACCGGCCGGAGATGACGATCGAGGATCTGACCGAAATCATTCCCGGCCCGGATTTTCCAACTGGCGGCATCATCCTGGGCCGCGCCGGCATTCGCTCGGCCTACGCGCTCGGACGCGGGTCGATCACGATGCGCGGCCGGGTAAAGATCGAAACGGTTCGCGGCGGGCGCGAGGCGATCATCATCAATGAGATCCCGTTTCAGGTGAACAAGGCCTCGATGGTTGAGCGCATCGGCGAGTTGGTGCGCGAGAAGCGCGTCGAGGGCATCGCGGAAGTACGCGACGAGTCCGATCGGGACGGCTATCGCGTGGTGATCGAGATCAAGCGCGACGCCATGGCGGAAATTGTCCTGAACCAAATCTATCGTTTCACGGCGCTGCAATCGACCTTCGGCGCCAACATGGTCGCCCTCAACGGCGGCAAGCCGCAGTTGTTGAACCTGAAGGATATCCTCGCCGCCTTCATAGCGTTTCGCGAGGAGGTTATCGGCCGCCGGACGCGCTATCTGCTCGGCAAGGCGCGGGATCGGGCGCATATTTTGGTCGGCCTAGCGATTGCGGTCGCCAATATCGACGAGGTCATTCATCTGATCCGCCACGCGCCGGATCCGGCAACGGCCAAGGCGCAGTTGATGGAACGCGCTTGGCCGGCCAAGGACATGGCGCCGCTGCTGGTTCTGATCGCCGATCCCCGGCATGCGCTTGCCGAAGACGGGACCTACCGGCTTTCGGACGAGCAGGCGCGCGCCATTCTCGAGTTGCGACTTGCCCGTCTGACCGCGCTCGGACGCGATGAAATCGCCGAAGAATTGGAGAAGCTCGCCCGCGAGATCGAGGATTATCTCGATATTCTTCGCTCGCGCGCCCGTATTCTGTCGATCATCAAGGCCGAACTCGCCGAGGTTCGCAACGAATTCGCCACGCCGCGGCGGACCGAGATTCTCGATGTCGACGGCGAGATGGACGACGAAGATCTAATCCAGCGCGAGGACATGGTCGTCACCGTGACCCATGCCGGCTGGATCAAGCGCGTACCGTTGTCGACCTATCGCGCCCAGCGTCGTGGCGGTAAGGGTCGATCAGGCATGTCGACCAAGGACGAGGATTTCGTCACGCGGCTCTTCGTGGCATCGACGCATACACCGATCTTGTTCTTCTCCTCCATGGGCCAGGTCTACAAGACGAAGGTCTGGCGCTTGCCGCTTGCCGCGCCGCAGGCACGCGGCAAGGCGTTGGTCAACCTGCTGCCGCTATCGGAAGGCGAGCGGATCACGTCGATCCTGTTGCTGCCCGAAGATGAGGGCGCGTGGGAGACGCTCGACGTCATGTTCGCGACAACGTCGGGAACCGTCCGCAGGAACAAGCTTTCGGACTTCGTTCAGGTGAACCGCAACGGCAAGATCGCCATGAAGCTCGAGGAGGGCGAGGGGATCGTGTCGGTGGAGACTTGCACGGAGGCCGACGACGTTCTCATGACCACGGCCGGGGGCCAGTGCATTCGCTTTCCCGTTACCGACGTTCGCGTCTTCAAAGGTCGCGACTCCATGGGTGTGCGCGGCATCGCACTCGCCGAGGACGATCGCATCATCTCAATGGCGATCATTCGCCATTTCGATGCGATTGCCGAGGAACGGACGGCATTTCTCAAGATGCAGTCCGCCGTACGTCGCAGCCAATCGGTGGAGGGCGTGGCCGAGGATCTCCAACCGGAACCGGACGCGGAGGATACGGTGGAGGCCGTCGTGCTCGGAGAGGAGCGCTATGCGCAGATGAGCGCGGCGGAGCAACTGATTCTCACGATCTCCGAAAACGGCTTCGGCAAGCGAACTTCGTCGTTTGAGTACCGGATCACCGGTCGCGGCGGCAAAGGCATTGTCGCGATGGCGGTGACACCACGCAACGGACGGCTGATCGCATCATTCCCTGTGGAAGAAGGCGACCAGATCATGCTCGTGACCGACGGTGGCCAGCTTATTCGTACACCGGTCGAGGGAATTCGACTGGCGGGTCGCTCGACCCAGGGCGTGATCGTGTTCGATACGGCGGAAGGCGAAAAGGTCGTTTCCGTGGAACGCGTTCGCGAGGAGGGCGAAGTTGGCGAAGCCGGCAACGGAAGCGAAGGGCCCGGGTCAGCCTCAGCCTAGTTGGAAGGCTCGGTTCACCGACTAGGCTGCGATATGCCCGATCAGTTCCAAACGGACTGATCGGGCATTGCTTTGTGTGACCGGTGGTCGAGCGCGCCCTACGCAGATGACTCCAGAAGCAATCAGTCGGGTCGTTCGCCGCGCGATGGCACGCCACCCAGCCTTATGAGTAAGGCATTGCCTACCTCGCGCCGGAATACCAAACGAAACTTATCGAACCGGACGGGCAGTACCGTGTCTATCGATATGCCGTGAACCCGGACCTCCCGGACATGGGCTTTGTCGGCTTCAACAGCAGCTTTTGCACGGTTTTGTCCGCCGAACTCATCGCAAACTGGCTTGTGCGCCATGCCGACGGACAATTGGCCCGGTCCGCTTCGACCTCGCAGATGCGCGACAACATCGAGATGATGCTCAAATGGAAGCGGACGGAGCGTCCGGCCGCGAGGATCTACGGCGGCCTTTGCACCGCGCCGTTTCATTACCGACATTTCGATGAGATCTTGGAAGACATAGGTGCAAAGGTGCGTAAGCTAGGTAATCCTCTAGTAGAGTATTTCTCCTACCCGAAGGCTGATGTCTACGGTCGGTTTCTTGCCTCCGCGCCGCAATACAAAGCGGAATAGTGGGCGAGGAGGTCGATATAGAGAATAACAGAGAATATCAATCCTATAGACACGTCGTTCTGCTTTTTTTGCTTCGAATCAGCAAGAAAAAAGGCGCGCTCAACGAGGAGCGCGCCTGAGGTGGTGGCCGGATGGCTAGCCACAATTTCGAAAGGGACGTGTAGATACTGTCCAGTCGGGCTCAGAGGCCGAGACACGTTCAGGGATCAGCCGCGTCTCGGCCTCTTTCGCTAGGGATGCTCGAAGGCCGGCCTTGGGTCAGGGCAGAGGGGGCGGGCCAGCCTTACAGTGTGCAGCTCTGGATCTTCCTGCCGGTCAACCCGGTCTCGGAGTACAGCGTCTACGTTCATGAGATTACCTAGTTTGCATGTCCGGAGATTTGCTTGCGCAAGGGAAACGGTTTCAGATTGATATTACAGGGTGGAATGCTAGGAAACAATTCGCGAATTGAAGCAATGTTTGTATTTTTTGTATCGTTCTGTGGATCGATGAATCAAAAATCGGCGGCGCTTGCGGGCTCCTCGATGGAGCGGTAATGAGGGGCTTATGACGCACATAGCGCTCTATCCTGGATCCTTCGATCCGGTAACCAACGGTCATGTGGACGTATTGTCCCAGGCCTTGGATATTGCCGACCATGTCGTGGTGGCCATCGGCATTCACGCCGCAAAGAAACCGCTTTTCAGCTTCGACGAGCGCGTTAAAATGATCCACGAGGCTGTCGCCTCATTGGAAGTCCCGCATTCGCGGGTCGCGGTGGTTAGTTTTGACGGTCTCGTGGTCGATGCGGCGCGGGTGCACGGTGCGAAGCTGTTAATCCGCGGTTTGCGTGATGGAACCGACCTTGATTATGAAATGCGGATGGCCGGCATGAACCAAGCGATGGCACCGGCAATACGCACCGTGCTCCTTCCAGCCTCGCCGACGGTTCGCCATATCACGGCCACGCTCGTGCGCCAGATCGCGGCAATGGGAGGCGACATCGGCCCGTTCGTGCCGTCGAGCGTTTCCAAGCGGATGTCGTCCAAGGACAATCGCTGACTTCGCCCGCTGCCAAGTTTCTCCCTTACAATTGCCACCCATCAGGATGTGTCATGAACCGAAGAGTCCTCATCGCCGCCGTCGCGAGCCTTGTCGTTGCTATCGGCGCGCCAGCATCAGCCCAAACCGCGGCAAAGCCAATCGATCCGGCCAATACGCTCTATCTCGACACGAAAGACGGCCGGGTCGTCATCCGGCTTCGTCCGGATCTCGCGCCGAAACATGTTGCGCAGATCAAGGCCCTGACCAAAAAGGGCTTTTACAATGGTCTCGTATTTCACCGCGTGATCGACGGCTTCATGGCGCAAACCGGCGATCCGACCGGCACCGGCATGGGGAAGTCCGATTTGGCCGACCTTCCAGCCGAGTTTTCGAAAGTCTCTTTCGGACGCGGTGTGCTCGGAATGGCGCGCTCCCAAAGTCCAAACAGCGCGAACTCGCAGTTTTTCATCACCTTCGCCGAAAGTCCCTGGCTTGACGGGAAGTACACGGTCGTCGGCGAGGTCGTATCGGGCATGGACCTCGTCGACAAAATCAAAAAAGGCGACTCTTCATCGAACGGGCTGGTCTCAAATCCCGACAAAATCCTCAAAATGCAGGTCGCGGAAGACTCTCAATGACAGTTAGTTATCCCCGGTCAAGGCATGCGACCTGACCGGCCATGAATTTGGGCTGGGCATGCAACCGCCGCCACTCAATGTGGTCGTCCGTGGTGTCTTGTCACGCTGTTGCGGCGCATAGCTTTGTTCATGCCCCCTTGAGATGCTGCGGGGTTCCGGTTTACCAAGCGTCCGGGCAGATCTTTGGCCAAGACATTGGGATTGGAGACTTCGATGGCGGTTTTGAGACTCGGCGGTTGGCGCATGGTCGCGGCGTGTTTGGCCACGCTGATCATTGCGCCGATTCCCTTGAGTGCGGCTGTGTTCGATCCGCCGATGACCAAAAACCTTCTTCGCCGGGCCCTTCTTGATCGATGTGTTTATTCCGAGGCGGAGCGCGAGGCCGTCGATAAGAAGCAACTGATCAGCTCGTGCCAATGCGCGGCGACACGGGTGGCCAAGGATATTCCGGACTCGGCAATGGAAGGCCTCGATGCCGGCAGCCGCCTACCGCAAGCTTGGATTGAAGCTCTACGTTCGGAAGTGTCCGCTTGCGTGAAGCCCTAACTTCAACCGGCAGGCCAAAAAAGCATCCCGGGCTGACCATATTCGCCATCGATCCGGGTCGTTTCTCGGCCGTCGTCGTGCTGGAGGATCTGCACCCGATCGGCCGCAACCATCGCTAGGGCTGTTGGATACAGGCGATGTTCTGCCGCCAAGACCCGATCAGCGAGGGTTTGGGGCGTGTCGGAGGATAACACGGGAACGGCGGCCTGCCCGATAATCGGTCCCGTGTCGGTCTCCTCACGGACGAAATGCACCGTGCAACCATGGAGCTTCACACCGTCCGCAAGCGCGCGGGCATGTGTGTCGAGACCCGGATATAGCGGCAACAGGGCTGGGTGGATATTGATGAGCTGGTCTCTCCACGCCGCGATGAACCAAGGCGTCAGCAGCCGCATGAAGCCGGCGAGGCAGACCGTCTCGACATCGTAGCGGACGAGCTCGGCGTGGAGTGCGATTTCGAAGGCTTGGCGGTCGGCAAAGGCCCGATGGTCGACGATTGCCGTTGGGACGCCGCTCGCCGCCGCCTTCGCAAGGCCTGGGGCATCCGGTCGGTTCGAGACCACGACGACGATTTGCGCAGGATAATCTGCGGCGCCCGCGGCTGAAATCAGCTCAGTCATATTCGAACCGCTGCCGGATATCACCACGCCAACGCGCCTGCGCCGTTTGGTCGTCACCATGCGAGCCCAAGGCTCCCGTGTGCATCCACGAAAGGTTCGTCAGGCCCAGCCTCGACCGTTCCAAGCCGGACGACGGTTTCGCCATGGGCGCGGAGAACGTCCGCGACGGTCTCGGCACCGTCGGCGTCAGCGACAATGACCATGCCGATCCCGCAATTGAAGGTTCGCAGCATTTCAGACTGATCGATCCCGCCGACATGGGCGAGCCACGCAAAGACGGGGGCCACGGGAACCGTGCCAAGGTCGATGCGCGCTACGGTGCCGGCTGGAAGAACGCGCGGGATATTCTCGGTAAATCCGCCGCCGGTGATGTGGGCAAGTGCTTTAATCGCGCCCGTAGCCCTGATCGCCGCAAGGATGGGCTTCACATAAATGCGCGTCGGCGCCAGCAGCGCTTGCCCCAGCGATAGACCTTGCACGAATGGGGCGGCGTCGTGCCAGCCGAGACCCGTCGTGTCCACGAGACGACGGACGAGGGAAAATCCGTTGGAATGAAGTCCAGACGAGGTGAGCCCGAGTATTGCGTCTCCGGGGCCGATGTCACGACGGGGCAGTAAGCCCTCTCGCTCGACCGCGCCCACCGCAAAACCGGCCAGATCGTAATCCTCCCCCTGATAAAGTCCCGGCATTTCCGCCGTTTCACCACCGATCAAGGCGCAGCCGGCCTCGCGGCACCCGCCCGCGATGCTCGCCACGACGGCTGCGGCGGTCTCGACGTCAAGCCGCCCGCACGCGAAATAATCGAGAAAAAACAGCGGTTCGGCGCCTTGGACGACCAAATCGTTGACCGACATCGCCACGAGGTCGATGCCTACCCCATGATGCGCGCCAGCCTCTATCGCAACCTTAAGCTTCGTGCCGACGCCGTCATTGGCGGCGACCAGGACCGGGTCGCGGTAGCCGGTGGCCGCCAAATCGAACAGGCCACCGAACCCGCCAATCTCGGCATTTGCACCCACGCGCGCCGTTGACTTGACGAATGGCTTTATGCGGCGAACGAGCGCATTGCCTGCATCAATATCGACCCCTGCTTTCGCGTACGTCCAGCGATCTTTCTCACCAGTCATCCAACCGCTCCCGTTTGCGCATGCATGTGGCGGGAATGGACCAAGGCGCGTTGGAAAGCAACCATCCGCGCAACAGTCGAGTTGTCCCTGACTTGGAAATCCACGCCGAAGACGCCATCTTGCAAAGGTTAAGCACAGTAACCGGCATTCTACTTTTTGGGGACCTGCAACCTCGGGGTTTTGGTCAGGAGGGGGATCTGAGCGCGCATTCCACGATTACGCTCCCCAATTTGATAACGACGGCGCGGCTTTTGCTCGTGCCGCTTGTCGTTGTGGCCATCGTTGAAGATCGCCTCGATATCGCCTTTTGGCTCTTCGTCGTGGCCGGTGTATCGGACGGGATTGACGGCTGGATCGCCCGCCGTTGGGATCTGCGATCGGTGCTCGGGGCATATCTCGATGCCATTGCCGACAAGACATTATTGGTGGCAATTTATATCACGCTCGGCATCCAAGGCGAGTTACCGCGATGGCTGGTCATCGTCGTTGTGTCGCGCGATTTATTGATCGTTGGGGCCTTTATGCTGTCCTGGATCATGGCGCATCCGGTCAAGCTTCGTCCGTTGCTGATCTCCAAACTCAATACGGGCGCGCAAATCGCGCTGGCCGCCGTCGTGCTGGGCAATGAAGCATTTGATCTCAAACTTTCGAGCGCTATCTTCCCCGTCGTCCTTACGGTGGCCACGTTGACCATAGCGTCGGGGACAGCCTATTTGCTTGATTGGCTTAGGGTCATGTCGGCGGGCGGGCGCAACGGGGACGGGGGATCACACGCGTGAGTCTTGGCCGGCAGTTAAAGTTCTGGGGCCTTGCACTCCTCGGCGTCTTGATTTTCCTTTACGTGTTCGCGGGCATATTGCTGCCGTTCGTCGTCGGCATGGCGCTCGCCTATCTACTTGATCCCGTTGCAGACCGATTGCAGGCTTTAGGGCTTTCCCGGTCCATAGCGACTTTCATGATCGTCTTGAGCCTCATTCTGATCTTCGTGTTAGTCGGGGTCGTCCTCATTCCGGTCATCGCCAATCAGGTCAGCGGCTTCGTTGAAAACATTCCGCGTTACGTCGA
>JBEINZ010000244.1:0-4551 GCA_040377825.1 Hyphomicrobiales bacterium
CGACTGCCGACCCATGGCGCCGGGTCTCGCGCCTCGGCGAGCGGAAACAGCGTCCGGGCGATCGGCTTCAGCTGCTCGATCTGGCGCGGCGTGGGCGGCGCATCGCGGGCCGCGAACTCGATGCCGGTGGTCAGCCGGATGCCGGCCTCCATCGGCGTCAGCACGCATCCCATGTCGACGTCGACCACCGGCCGGTTGAGGGTCGCATTGCCCTTGGCGCTAAAATGCATGTGATACCCGCGCTTTGGCGCGAGCGGAACATCGAGGCCGAGGGGCTTCAGGAGATCGAGCGACCAGGGTCCAAGCGCAACGACGACATCCGGCGCGGACACCGCCCCGCCTTCGGTCGCAACCTCCCACCCGCGCCCGCCGCGCGTCAGCGACCGCGCATCGCCAATCGCAAAACGCCCGCCGTTCCGCTCGAACAGCGCCGCATATGCCTTTACGACCCCTCCGGGCCAAGAGACTGTATCGGTTTCGGGCCATAAGACGGCATGCTTCACGACATCGAGCAAATGCGGCTCCAAATCCGAAAGCTCGGGGCGCGTGAGGACTTTGTAGGCCGCGCCATAGCGGTCCGCGAGGCGATGCAACACCGCGGCCTCGGCAAAGCCAGCATCCGAACGATAGACCCTGAGCCAACCGTTACGCCGAAAGTAGCGCTCCGCGTCATATCCGGCTTCGGCGGCAAGCGCGCGATGCTCGGCGACGGCGTGCCGGCATAGAAGATCATTCGCCGCGGCGTAGCGCTCAATGCCCGCATCGTCGGTGTTGGCGCGAAGCGCGAGGAGCCAGGAGGCGACGCGCGGCAAATGGGTCAGGTGATAGTTGGCGGCCGGCGATCGGTTCAGGGCGTATTGGGCGAGCGCCTTCAAATCGCGCGGAAAGGCGACCGGAACGAAGCCTTCGCGCTCCACGACGCCGGTGTTGCCGAAGCTCGTCTCCTCGCCCGGCCCCCTCCGATCGACAAGCACGACATCCCGTCCGCGTTTCCTGAGATGGACCGCCGCCGAAACGCCGACCATTCCAGCCCCTAGAACGATCACATCCGCTGTCGTCACCGATGCCTCCTTTGCCTGCCGCCGCCTTCCCCGCACAATCCCTGACTATCGTAAGGATCGCCATCAGGCAAAGCCCACAAAGGCGTTTTCGTTGTACCGTGTGGTTTGCGGTGATACATCCCAACCATGACGCCGTTAAGCCGCGCGCCGAGACTAGGTCCTCAACGATGATTCCGCGCTATTCACGCCCTGCCATGGCCGCGATCTGGGAGGCGCAGACCCGGTTTCGAATTTGGTTCGAAATCGAGGCGCACGCGACCGATGCGCTCGCCGACCTCGGTGTCGTTCCGAGGGAAGCCGCCAGGATGATCTGGGAGCGCGGTGGCGCGGCGGTTTTCGATGTCGCGCGGATCGACGAGATTGAACGCGAGGTGAAGCACGACGTCATCGCCTTCCTGACGCATCTGGCCGAAATCGTCGGTCCGGATGCGCGTTTCGTCCATCAGGGCATGACCTCGTCCGACGTTCTCGACACCTGCTTCGCCGTCCAGCTGACGCGCGCGGCCGATATCCTGATCGCCGATGTCGACGCCCTGCTTCTGGCCCTGAAGCGCCGCGCCCTCGAACACAAATACACCCCGACCATAGGCCGCAGCCACGCCATCCACGCCGAACCGACGACCTTTGGCGTTAAGCTCGCCGGAGCCCATGCCGAATTCGCCCGCGCCCGCGAACGGCTGATCTTCGCCCGACAGGAGATCGCGACCTGCGCAATCTCGGGCGCGGTGGGAACGTTCGCGAATATCGATCCGCTTGTGGAAAAGCACGTCGCGGCCAAGCTCGGGCTCGCGGTCGAACCGGTTTCCACGCAGGTTATCCCGCGTGATCGGCATGCGATGTTTTTCGCGGTGCTTGCCGTCGTCGCCTCGTCGATCGAGCGATTGGCGACCGAAGTGCGCCATCTCCAGCGCACGGAGGTTCTTGAGGTCGAGGAGTATTTCTCGCCGGGCCAGAAGGGCTCCTCCGCCATGCCGCATAAGCGCAACCCGGTTTTGAGCGAAAATCTGACCGGTCTCGCTCGGATGGTGCGGGCCTATGCCCAACCGGCGATGGAGAATGTCGCGCTTTGGCACGAGCGGGACATCTCGCATTCCTCCGTGGAACGCATGATCGGCCCGGATGCAACGATAACGCTCGATTTCGCGCTCGCGCGCCTCACCGGTCTTATCGACAAGCTCGTCATCTATCCGGACGCGATGCGCAAGAACCTCGACCAGCTCGGCGGCCTGATTCACTCCCAACGCGTCCTTCTTGCGCTCACCCAAAAAGGCATTGACCGTGAGGATGCCTATCGGCTGGTCCAGCGCAACGCGATGCGAGTATGGGCTGGCGAAGGTGATTTCTTGAGCTTGCTCAAGGCGGATCCAGAGATTTCGGCCGCCCTAAGTGTCGCGGATCTCGAGGAAAAGTTCGACCTCGCCTACCATTTCAAGCATGTGGATATGATTTTCGAGCGGGTGTTCGGCGACGCCTGAGCGCCGTCCCCAACGCCGGCGCGATGGAGGGCGTTGTGAGCGCAACTGGGATCGTCATCGCAATCGAAGACCCCCGCGCGTCGCGGGACATCGCCGATCTGATTGATGAACGGTCCGCGCACAGTTACGCGCTCTATCCGCCCGAAAGCGTGCATACACCGCCGCTTGAAAACCTCGTGCCGCCGGTTGTGACTTTTTGGACGATCCGGAAGGACGGCGCCCTGCTCGGATGTGGAGCGCTTCGGCGCGACACAGGGTATGGCGAGGTGAAAAGCATGTTCGTGAGGCCGGCCGCCCGGGGCCAGGGACGCTCAAGGGGGCTACTACGGGCAATCATCGATGTGGCCCGCGCGGAGGCCATGCCGCGCTTACGGTTAGAAACCGGACACGACGCGGTTGCCGCCCAGGCTCTCTATCGCGCCTTCGGCTTCCGTGAAATCGATGCGTTCGCCCCCTATCGGCCCGACCCGCTTTCGGTTTTCATGGAGTTGACGCTCTGACTTAACCCCGCGCCTCGGCCAACATCGCCCGCGCGCCGACCGCGATGTATCCGCCACCGCTCGAGGCAACACCCGAATCCGAACCGACAGCGATGATTGTGTAACCGAACGACGCGAATTGCTTCGCGCGTGCGCCGCCGCCGGCGAAAATCGCCGGTATCTTTCCCGCTTTCAGCGTCGCGGCGGCGATCCGGCGGATCGGGTCGTCGATCGACGGATGATTGGCGTCGATGATCGCGCCATTGGAGAGTGTCAGCGAGAGATCCGAGGGGCCAACAAAAATCCCGTCAATGCCGTCAACCGCGAGGATGGCGTCGAGGTCGTCGAGCGCTTCTTGCGTCTCAATCATCGCAAGCGACAGCGTCTCGGCATTGGCGAGCGCGGCGTATCCGGAGGCCGCGGAAATGCCCTGCAAAGTCATGGCGCGCGTCGGGCCCCAGCTACGGCGGCCAAGCGGCGGATATTTCATGGCGTCGGCGAACGCCCGCGCGTCGGCTGCGGAATTCACCATCGGCGCGATGACCGCTTCCGCGCCCATGTCGAGCGCTCGGCTGGCCATCGCGAAATCGTCGACCGGTACGCGGACGATGGCCGGCTTGCCGGCCGCAACCACGGCGCCGATGCCCTGCATGATCGAAATAGGATCGTGCAAGCCGTGCTGCATGTCGAGATTGATGGCATCGAAGCCGGAGCGGGCCAGCGTTTCGGCAACCAGCGGATCAGGTGTGGCAACCCAAGCAATGAAGAAGGTTTCGCCGGCACGAACGCGGCGGGCGAGGTTAAAGGCGGACGACATGAGCGGGAAATCCTCCGGACGGACCTCGGACCCGCTGTCGCGCGGGCGTGTTCCCGGGTCTAAGGCAGTGACCTTATGGCTAAGGCATGACGCGGCCAAGCGTCTTTTGCTCGCGGTCGAACGCCAGCCGAGCCATGCTACGCCCCGCCGCGTGGTGCGCGACGGGGTGAGCCGTTCCCGATTTGAGGTCGATTGCCCTCAGCCGTCCGTGCGGATCTGCGTTATCGCGGTGGACATCAACTCGTCCATGGTACGGCGGATCTGGTGTTCCGACAGTTCGATTGAAGCCGCCGAAAGATCGTGCTTGATCTTACGATAAACGTCTTCGTCGCCAGCTTCCTCGAAATCGGCGCGAACGACTTCACGCGCGTATTCCTCGGCGGCTTCGCCGGTCAAGCCCATCTTCTCGGCGGCCCACAGTCCAAGAAGCTTGTTGCGCCGGGCGGTGGCCTTAAACCTCAGCTCCTCGTCGTGAGCAAACTTCTTTTCGAAGCCTTCCTCACGTTTGTCGAAGGTCGTCATGATCTCGTATCACTCCTGGTAAGGAAGTTGGACGCGACATATATGGAGCGGGTTCGGCACTTTGCATAGGCTTGGCTTAAGGAAGATACGCAAGTTGCGAAAGGCACGGAACTGCCGTTGCCGGGTAGAATAGGCTCGGCAATGTAGGGGCCATTTCGCGAGCAGAGTGCCGAAATTCGTATGCATTGTGGTTCGTC
>JBEINZ010000256.1:0-4235 GCA_040377825.1 Hyphomicrobiales bacterium
ATTGTTCCGTTCAAAACCTTCGTCGATGATTTGCATCGGCTCATGCCGGAGATGCAGGTTCCGGCGGCGATCGTTGAAAACGAAAACCGCATCCTCGGTGTGATCGTGGCCAGTCGTCTCGATGCGTTTTTGTCCCGGCCGTTCACACGGGAACTAACCGTCAGAAAGACGATCTCCAGCCTGATGTCGATTATCGACGGCGATCCGTTGATTCTCGATCACGACGTTCCGGTTAAACAAGCGGTCGAACGGGCGCTGCTGCGCGGAGAGCGGGCCTATGACCCTATCATCGTACGTACCCATTCCAAGATCGACAAGCTCGTCGAGATGGACGCCGTCCTTCGCGCGCAAGCCAATGTGCTCGACAACGCCAACCGGGAAAAAGACACGCTGATCGAAGAGATCCGCCGTTCGGAAAACGACCTGCGTCTGGCGCTGAAGCGCCTGCAAGAAACGCAGGACCGTCTTGTCCAGTCCGAGAAAATGGCGTCGCTGGGCCTGCTCGTCGCCGGGATTGCGCATGAAATCAACACGCCGATCGGTGTCGCGCTGACCGCGGCCAGCAATTTCGGCGAGCGCACGATCGCCATGACCGAGTCGTTCGAGAGCAACGCCCTAAAGCGCGCCGACATGCAGCGCTATATGGTGCTCGCCCGCGAAACATCCGACATGATCATGTTCAATATCGGCCGAGCGGCCCAACTCATTCAAAGCTTCAAGCAGGTCGCCGTCGATCAGGCAAGCGAGCATCAGCGCAGCTTCGATTTGAACACGTTCCTGGGACAGTTGATGAGCAGCCTGGAGCCTGATGTTCGCAAAGCGGGACATCGGATCGTCCTTGAGTGCGCGGACGGGATCACCGTCGACAGCTTTCCCGGCGCGATAGGACAGATCATGGCCAATCTCGTCGGCAATGCCGTGATGCATGCCTATGAAAAGGGAACCGGCGGCCTCATCAAGGTTGGGGGCGAGATCGAAACCGACGAAAAAGTGGTTTTGTTCGTTCAAGACTTCGGGCGCGGCATGAGCGCCGAAGTTCAGGCCAAGATCTATGATCCGTTTTTTACAACACGGCGTGGAACAGGCGGGAGCGGCCTCGGAATGCACATTGTGTTCAACCTTGTTTCCGAGCGACTGAAGGGTAGCATCCGATGCGACAGCGTCGTGGGGCAGGGCACCCGCTTCACCCTTTCGATCCCCCGAAACATGCCGGCTAAATAAGCCGCAACCGTGTGAGTGGTTGCATGTCGGTCGAAACGGACGATGACTACATTATCGAAGATGTGCCCGAAGCAATGCCGGCGCATCCACATCGTCCTCATTGGATCATTCTCGTCGTCGACGATGACGAAGGCGTTCATTCGATTACGCGGGTCGTGCTCGGCGATGTGCGCTATCAGGGCCGACCAATCAAGCTCCTCAGCGCCTACTCGGCCGCCGAAGCGGAACGCGTCCTTTGGGCCAATCCCGATATCTCCGTGGTGCTCCTCGATGTGGTCATGGAAGCCGACGATGCCGGGCTGAAACTCGTCCATATCATCCGGCAGTCCATGGGAAACCGCAAACTACGGATCATTCTTCGAACCGGTCAGCCCGGTCAGGCGCCAGAGCGCGACGTCATTCTTGGCTATGACATCAACGACTACAAATCCAAGACGGAGCTGACGGCGCAGAAGCTCTTTACCGCCACGATCGCCGCGCTTCGGTCCTATTCCGACATCGTTGCATTGGATCAGACCCGCCGAGGGTTGGAGCGGATCATCGCGGCGACGACGGCTTTGTCGCTGGAGCAGGATGCGGCTCGGTTCAATTTACTTGCGGTTTCCCGATTGCCCGACATTTTGGGGATCGCCGGGACGGCTCTGCTTTATGCGATGCCAGATCGACCGGGGGCGGAAATCCAGGTCATTGTCGCGGAGGGGCCGCTCGCGCGTCGCGGCGTCACCGATCCGACTGCGCTGCTGGGGCAAGCCGGCGCCTCGATCGACCGGAACTGGTCGCCGATCGACGGGCAAAAGCTGCTGCTGCGTCCGCTAGAAATTCCGAACTATCGCGCCGGCGCGCTTGTTGTGATCGCCGAGGACGAGATTCCGGCAGATCGGGTCGGCTTGGTGGACATCTATGCTTCCAGCCTCGCCGTCGGCCTGCGCAACGTGTCTCTTCAAGAGAGCTTGAGGGCCTATCAGGCATCGCTAGAGCAACAGGTCTTGGACCGGACCGCTGATCTCACGCGGGTCAACGACGGCCTCAAAGCGGCAAATGCGCGTATCAATGCTGATTTGGAAGTCGCCAAGGTCCTGCAGCAATCAATCCTGCCGTCGCGCTTTCCGCAAATCGGCAGCAGTCGAGGGCACGCCGTCATGCGGGCCGCGCACGAAATTGGCGGTGACTTCTTCGACGTATTCCAGCTTGACGCGAAGCGTATCGGCGTCGTGGTTGGAGATGTCTGCGGCAAAGGAGTTGCGGCCGCCCTGTTTATGGTGATCGCCCGCACGATCATCCGCAATGTAGCGCTTGAAGCGCCATCGGTCAGGGCGTGTATTGCCCGCGCGAACGATCTGATTCTGGAGCAAAATCCGCTGGATCTGTACTTAACAGTTGTTTACGGGATACTTGACACGGATAGTGGTGTGTTTAGCTACACCGTCGGCGGCCATGACACACCGGTTCGACTATCAAGCACCGTTGCCGAGCCGCTGCCGAGAGCGGGCGGCATGCTTGTCGGCTTGATCGGCGGTGTAGCCTTTGAAGAAAACGCAGTGCAACTGCAACCCGGCGACTCCATCGTGCTCTTTACCGATGGCGTGACCGAAGCCTTCGACATGGAAAGCGAAGCCTTTGGCGAGGAAAGGCTACTAGGGGCGCTTGCCAGTCTTTCCCATCATGATCCCGAGCGCATCGTGGCTGGCCTCATCGATGCGGTCGATCGCCATGCCGCCGGCCAGCAGCAATCCGACGACATTACCTGTCTGGTCGTTCGTTACGGATCTTGAATGACCGGCGGCGCGGCGTTGGTCATGAACTGACCGGTGCACTCAGCGAATGCACCAGTCGGATCAAGTCTGTTTGCCGCGACGTACCGATTTTCGTAAAAATCCTCATCAAATGCGTATGGACCGTACTAACTTGAACACCCAAGCTATCGGCAGCCTCGGCTTTGGTCATGCCATTCGCCAGCGCCGCGAATACACGTGATTCCGCTGGCGTAAGGTCATAAAGCGCAGTCAGGGCGTCCAAGGGAAACTGGCGAGGCGCATTGGACAGCGAGATAAAGACCGCGGCGATGGCCCGCGGCTCCATCGAAGCGCGCAATTCGCCTTGGCTCAACGGCAAAACATGGAAAATGCCTGGATCACCATTGGCAAGTTGGAGCGGGACGCCAACGCCGCGCCCGCCGAGACCGAGCTCGTTATTCGCCGCAAGCGTGATCGCCAAGGTCAATGCCTCCATGGCGGAGGATTGACGCAATGTAAGACAGCCGCGTTCGTCCCTGATCGGATCACCGGCTGAAAGCATGGTCATGGCCGTGGAATTGGCGTGAACAATACGTGCAGAGGAGTCGACAAATACAATCCCGGAAGTCAGTCGATCGAGCACATCATATAATGACGCGCGCGCCAGCGACTGCATGTCCAGGAGATCACCGATCATGAGGGATCGCCGAAGGTGCGGGATCAACATCCGAAGGAGCGATACCTCGCGGTCGGTGATGACGCCGCGGCTCACGTGTCGTCCGAAGCCAAACTCACCGATCCGTCCCGGCTGGCGAATAGGGATAAAGCCGATCGAGTCGACGTATCCTCGCGGCAAAGCCCATTCGATAACATATCGGTTTGTTTCGATGACGGCCTTGGGAACTTGCCAACTCGCAACAAGCGGCTCGTCAAGCGGCCAAGTCATGGGATCGACCTGTTTAGCAGCCTCCCATAACTTTACGTAATCACCGAAATACGAAAACATTGATTCGCGGTCTTTTTGGTCAATTCCTACGGATCTGTTGAGCAAATATTGATTTTTTGTTGTATCGTTCAGACCAATCACACCATTTGCACAGTTCAAGTGATCGACTAACGATTTGAGAACATCGTCCCATCCGCGAGGATCTAACGCGCAATCGTAGATCTTGCCCAAGAGAGACGAAAGTTCGCCAGAATCAATTATCCCAATTTGCACGCCCACATTCATGATAAGGACCCCCACCCAAGCACTTTTTACGTATGTAAAAATAATCAATG
>JBEINZ010000194.1:0-6067 GCA_040377825.1 Hyphomicrobiales bacterium
CTTAGCCCGTTACGTGTCTGCCGGCCATCAAGAGCGATACCGAGCCGACCGACGTCCTCGGCCTTTGTCCTGTAAGGCATTTTGGATGCTGCATCCTTGACCGGAACCTCCGTCCAAGACCACCCGACGGGATAGAGGCAAAAACCGGTGATGTTGGCAGCGATGTGCATATCTATCCGCCAATAGCGTTTGGCATCAGCGATGATCGTTTTCCAGATCTCCTTGAATTTGTTCTTGGTGCCATAGGCGGCGTCTTTGCGCTGTTCACCGAGATCAGGTGTCGTTCCCATAGCTCCAGGGCTCCCCGCTTTTCGGCGTCGTAACCATGGCGATTATACACAGCCGCCACACCCGAAATCTGCCCGGAAATAGGGTTCAACACCTTCTCGATGACATGCGGGGCTACGCCAAGGCGAGCGAGACCGGACGCGCAGGTTCGGCGGAGGTCGTGAATGCGCCAGTCGTCGACACCCATCGCCTGCTCCAACCGTTTCTGTGCCCGGTTGAAACCCGACAGGGGGCTGGTGCCAGTGGTCGTGAAGACGAAATCAGAATGCAGAAAGCGCGGCACGTTGGTCAGGATTTCCATAGCCAGTTCGGTCAGCGGTACGGCATGCGCCTTGCCGTTCTTGGCGATCTCCGCCGGGATGGTCCAGATGGCGCGATCCATGTCAATCTGCGACCAGCGCATCGAAGAAACCTCACCGCGCCGCTGGCCGGTCACAAGCAGCATACGGTACATTCCCCCACAGATCGGACCGAGGTCGCCGGTCGCCTGCCAGAACGCCGAGATTTCCGCGTCAGAAAGCACCCGTTCGCGTGAGACCTCCTTGGCGGGGAGTTTCATGCCCCGGACGGGATGAACTTCGACGAGCCCGCGATCAAGCGCCCAGGCAAAAAGCTTGCGGATGGCCGCCAGTGCCCGGTTGGCAACAATGGGCGTGCGCTCGGCGACGATCCGGTCGAGAAACGCAACCACTTCGGCGCGGCGGATCTCAGCAAGCGGCCTTTGCATCAACTCGGTGAAGCGGTTCAGCGCTCGCTCGCTGTCCTTCCAACTGCGGTTTTTCGGCTTGGCGTACTTCTCGATGAACTCGGGAATAGTGTCGCCTAGCGTCCGAACAGCGGGGGCAGGATCGACAGAGACGACCGCCTCATGCGGCGAGCCATTGGGCGCCAGCCCCAACTGCATGTGACCAAGGGCAATTCTCGCTGCCTCGCGCGCCTCGGCCAAGCCGAGTATCGGATAGGTGCCGATGGTGTGGCGGACAAGCCGCCCGCCGATCCGCCCCATGGCAAACCATGTCTTGCGACCAGTCGGCGACAGGCGCACGCCAAAACCCGGCAGCAGGTCGTCCCAAACATCGATACGACTTTGGGTCGGAGCGCTCAGCGTTTCAATGGTTCGGGCGGTGAGTTTCTTTCGCATGAAGATGATATGTCATGCGATTTGACGCCCGTCAGGTGTTTCGGTCTCGCAAAATCCAAGGATTTCTGCCGGTTTTCGCATGGATGTGATGGAATTGAACCGCGAGAAAATTTGCGTCCGAATGATGGTTGGCGTCCAGACCGATCATCGGAAACATGATACGAATACGGCTCATGGACTTTCTGAATGATACGAAAGAGTATCATTTGAAATTGACGATTCGATATAAATAGGATATGTTTCCGGATCAATTCAATGGAACATGATCCGTATAGGTATCTTCATGTCATCCGAACCTCTCCATGACATCGGCGAATTGTTCCGGCGAGCACGGTTTGCCGCAGGGCTTACGCAGGAACAGGTCGCCGATCTGGCCGGACTTTCGCGTCCTCGCTATCGCGATGTCGAAAAAGGCACCGCAGCAGCGCGCGCAACCACGCTCATCAATGTCGGACGTGCTCTGGGTCTGGAAATGATGCTCATCCCTCAGTCCATTGTGCCGGCTGTTCGCGCCATGATGAACACACCGGACGACGACGACCTGCCGGCCTTCGCGCCTCAACCCGATTGAGGACGGCGACCATGGCTCGAAGCTCTGACGCTCCAAAGACGATGACGTCGCTCGACGTGTTTCTGAACGACACGCACGTCGGTACGATCGTCCGCACTCCGGGCGACTTCAACGCCTTCAGCTTTGCCGAACCCTATCGTGCAACAGGCGGGTTGCCGGTGCTCAGCCTGTCTTTCCGATCGGCAACCGGCGGTTTGCGCAAGGACCCGAAGCCCTTGGCAGGGGTGTTGCCGGCATTCTTCGCCAACCTGCTGCCGGAAGATAAACTGCGCGATGCGATGGAAAAACACCACGCCGACGACGTCCGGCGCGGCAACGATTTCGATCTACTCGCCGCCCTCGGTGCCGATCTGCCCGGAGCCGTAAGGGTAGTCCCGAGCGACGGCGTCGTCTCCCCTCCGCAGAACCGCGCGCAGGAAAGACGCAAGGCGCGGTTTTCCCTGGCGGGTGTTCAGATGAAATTGTCGGTGATGAAGGCGACCGGAAAAGGCGGCGGTCTGACGCTGCCGATCGACGACGGACAAGGCCGGTATATCGCCAAGTTTCCATCGACGGCATTTCCTGGTGTCTCCGAGAACGAATTCGCCAACCTTGCGCTGGCTGAAGCCATTGGCATGAAGGTTCCGGCGCGCGAACTGGTCGAAAAATCGGATTTCGACGGTATTCCGGACGAGTTCGACACGATGGCCGAGGGAAAGGTCCTGCTGGTCAGACGCTTCGACCGGAGCGAAACAAGCACCCGGATCCATATTGAGGACTTCGCTCAAGTTTTCGGCGTTTATCCCGGGCGCAAATATGAAGGAGCGGCGTATCACGATATCGCAGCCGCCTTGACCGAAGCGATATCGCCGCAAGACGCACTGGAATTCGTGCGGCGTCTCGCTTTGGCCGTCGTGACCGGCAATGGCGACATGCACCTCAAGAACTGGTCGCTCATTTATCGCGGAGACGGCCACACGCCCGCCATCGCACCGATCTACGATGTTCTTTCGACAGTTCCCTATATTCCAGCTGACAAGATGGCGCTGACGCTCGGCGGCGAGCGATCATTCAAGGCCATGACAGTGGACCGCTGGCAGTCCTTTGCGGGACGAGCGCGGCTTCCTGTACCTGCGGTCCTCAAGGCCATGGAGGAGACGGTCGAACGGGTCAATGAGTGCTGGTGGGGTTTGCCTGAAAGGAATACTGTGCCTGCGTTGGTCCTTCAGCGCATCGACGAGCATATCCGAACGATGACACCGATCCTGCTCGGTAGAGCCACCCTATAATCCATACCCGTCGTATCTTTCAGCGGGGTAAAAGTCGGTGTAACAGGGCAAGGCTGTTTGAGGAATACAGGGCTTGAAAGCCCCTGATGCGCTCCAATGGTCCGGATATTTGCCGGCTTCAGGCTTGAGGTGTTGGATCGACGTACAATCGCCAAGATCCGCACAGCACCGGCCTTGCTTTTAATCATGTGGTCGCGGGTTCGATCCCCGCCCGGCTCACCAGATAACATTGATTGATTTCAATCAATGGACGAATCGGTTGCTCCGTAACCGCCTTGCCCGATGGCGATCGTTATAATCTAGAAGCAGGCGGGTTGCTGCCCACCGGCATAAGCCCGCACGTCTCAGTTCGCGATCACCACATTTTTTGTGCCCTCGCCTACTGCTCGACTTCCCAAATCTTCGAACGCTCAACTTCGTTCTCGATTGAGAAAAACTCGATTTCGTTCCCCTCCGGGTCGGTGAAACGAAAGAAGCTGAAGGCGCCCTCCTTAACGACACCCGCGATTTCCGGGCCATCTGGCATGAGCGTACGAACCTTTTGAAAGGTGCTATTGAGATCCGCGTCCTTGATGTAAGGACGCACGCCTCCGCCCTTCTGTACACCAATCGCATATGTCATCCTTGATGCGATTGCGAACAGACCCTGACCGATGCCAAAGCCGACCAACGCCGGTATCCGGACCTCGGGGGGCAAACCGAACAGGGCCGCGTAAAATTCAGTCGCGCGATCCAGGTCGTCGGCCAACACATACAGGCCAAAACGTTCAATCTTAAGGGGTTCTGCGAAGTCAGCGTTTCCCGGCGCTAGTGTTGGGGCCGAGGTGACCATCGATTTGAGCATTTTGTTGCCATGGTCCTTGAGGTGGAAGACAACAGATGTCTTGATACAGACGGTCTACTGACGGCGTGGTGTCAGCAGCTAACGTGGAAAAGGCGATGTGACGGGCGGATCGACTTTTTATGATCGTGGAAATCTTGCGCCGCGAACGACGTCTTTTCACCGCTGGCGCGATTGCCGCCGAACTCGATGTCTCAAAGAGGACGATCTATCGCGACATTGCGGACCTTATCGCCTCCCGCGTACCCATCCAAGGCGAAGCCGGTGTCGGCTATATTCTCGAGAAAGGCCATCGGCTGCCACCGCTCATGCTCACCGAGGACGAACTCGACGCCTTGGTTCTTGGTGTCGAATTTGTAAAAAAGCCGAGGTGAGCTAGAGATTTAGCGGGCAGCGAGGAGCTTGCTTGCCAAGGTTCATGCATCCGTTCCAGAAAGGCTCACGCCTTTCGTCGAACTTCCGACAACAAGCGTGGCACCTGTCGCGATAGAGGATGAGCCGACCAAGTCTGCTGAACTTCGTGCGGCCATCCGACATAAACGGAAGCTCGAGATCCGTTATTGCGACGTGAACGGTAAGGTTTCATCGAGAAAGGTATGGCCGGGTAGCTGGGATACCGCGACCACGGGCGCATTCTGGCGGCTTGGTGCGAGCTGCGTGGGGCGTTGCGTTACCTTCGGACCGAGCGAATCCATGCAGCCGTCATTCTGGATGAGCAGATCCCCGAGCGGCCCGCCGTCCTGCGCAAACGCTGGCAAGCGGCCATGAACCAGGAGCGCGCGCGATTTTGAGCTTCTGGAGGAATTCACGCCCTTTGTTTATCCAATCACTCTTCGGCAAGTTCGCGAATAGCCTCTATGATCTCCGAGGTAAAACCAACTGCAAAACTAAAACAACGCGTGCGATCGTACCGCTCGCAGGATAACGAAGTCGTTGAGCTCATAATGCCGAGCGCCTCCGGTCCGTTCTCGGTCTCCCGCAGTAAAGCGCCACCAGATGCCCCACGGGCCCAAGAACAGTCGGTTCGTAGTCCACTTGCCGGTTTCTTATCAATTGCGTCCAATGCACGAATGCTACAGTCAGCAATAATTCGATCGTGCCAACCATCCGGCCGGAAGCCGTCCTGCCTAATGCTCACTGTTTTGATCTTTTCCCCTATCGCAGGGTGCTTGGATGGAAGGCGGTATGGTTGGAGCCCAACAACAGGCGTAGCCAGTTTCATGACAATCCAATCGAACCGATCGGTTGTAGACCGCTGTTCCGCTTCCGATTTTCGAAATGACTTTATATCAACGCTGTACCAAACAGAGTCCTTCCCGTCACTGACTTCAAAGCCGCATCGATTGATCGCCATTCGACCTGCGTAAGAGTTCATAACTTTTTCCGGATAAATGACATGGCGTGCCGTTACTACGATATCCGATCTGTGGATCAAAAAGGCACTAGCTTCGTTGAATGGGCACATAATTCGGCCCGATGCTCCGTATGCTTGTCTAACACTGTCTTCTGAGAGTTTGTGAAGGATGCCATAAGATGCGAAAGACATCCTTGTGTCTTTAGCAATTGCCCCGCCAAAAGCGGATGATGCTTGGGTGAAAAGACAAAGCACTGCAGCGAATACGATTTTACGGGCAAAGAATACAAGCTTAACATCACACTGCGTGCTCATAACCATGTCACCCCTTCCCTCCTGGCGTTTTAATCCGAGTTTCTGACTCCGCAGGATAAACGTGGATACGCGTGTTTTGTGCTGAAGCCAAACCAAAACTCGGACTCAGCGCATGACCGGTGAACCGGCCTATTCACGGAAATGGAGATGCTTTCACCCCCTATTACCCGCCATCTTCCTCCGCTCATCTCTCCCTCCCCGCCTCCGCCAGTACCTGCGTCACCGGGGAAAGCACATAATCGATGACACGGCGGGTTTCGGTCTTGATTTCGGCGCGGACGGTCATTCC
>JBEINZ010000129.1:0-8836 GCA_040377825.1 Hyphomicrobiales bacterium
CGCGTGGGCCTGGGTCAAGGGCAGCGCGGCGTGGCAAGGAGAGGAGCGTCTGTTTTCAGCGTGAGGGTTGATGATTTTGGCGGCGGGCCACAACCTAAAATGAATCGCCTCCATCCCCTTCTTCCCTTGAGGGAGAAGGTGCCCGGAGGGCGGATGAGGGGCCTCTTGCCAAAAGTACAAGGCCTCAACCCCTGGAAATTGTTGAACCATACCCCTCATCCGGCCTCCATCACCTTCTCCCTCAAAGGGAGAAGGTGATGGAGGTAGTTGACTTTTGGTTGTGGCGACGATTGTTTTCTCGCGCCAACAGCGCCGAATTCTCCCGTTTTGCAGAGAAATCCTAACGGGACTGTATCGACCGTCCCATGAACGGCTCCGATAACTGATGACGCGATTTAAGGGCGGCGATAGCGTGCGGTCGCCATTCGGCCGATCTCTCAAGCGAAACCACCTTTGGCTGCGACGAGTCGGCCAAAAAAAACGGCCCCCGACCGGTTGAGGTCGAGGGCCGCTTATCAAAATGCTCTCGATCAGACCGAATAGTACATTTCGTATTCGACCGGATGCGGGGTCATTTCGTAGCGCATCAGCTCTTCCCACTTCAGCTCGATGTAGCTCTCGATGAAGTCCGCGTCGAATACGCCGCCGACCGTGAGGAAGGCATTGTCCTTGCGCAGGCTTTCGAGCGCTTCGCGCAGCGAGCCGCAGACCGTCGGAATCTTCTTCAGTTCCTTCGGCGGCAGGTCGTAAAGGTTCTTGTCCATCGCGGCGCCCGGATGGATCTTGTTGTTGATGCCGTCGAGACCGGCCATCAGCATCGCCGCAAAGGCGAGATAGGGGTTCGCGGTCGGGTCCGGGAAGCGGACTTCGACGCGCTTGGCCTTCGGCGAGGTCGTGTAGGGGATGCGGCAGGAGGCCGAGCGGTTGCGCGCCGAATAGGCGAGCAGAACCGGCGCTTCGTAGCCAGGCACCAGGCGCTTGTAGGAGTTGGTCGACGGATTGGTGAAGGCGTTCAGCGCCTTGGCATGCTTGAGGATGCCGCCGATATAGTAGAGGCAGGTCTCGGAGAGGTCGGCATACTGGTTGCCGGCAAACACCGGCTTGCCGTCCTTCCAGATCGATTGGTGCACGTGCATGCCCGAACCGTTATCGCCGAAGATCGGCTTCGGCATGAAGGTCGCGGTCTTGCCGTAAGCCTGGGCAACCTGATGGATGCAGTATTTATAGATCTGCATCTGGTCGGCCATGAGCGTCAGCGTGTTGAACTTCATGCCGAGTTCGTGCTGCGCCGAGGCGACTTCGTGGTGATGCTTTTCGACCGTGACGCCCATCTTGGCCATCATGGCAAGCATTTCGCCGCGGATGTCCTGGCAGGAGTCGATCGGCGGGACCGGGAAGTAACCACCCTTGGTCTTGACGTGATGGCCAAGGTTGCCGCCTTCGTAATCGGTGTCGGTATTGGTCGGCAGCTCCGGATCATCGACCTGGAACGAAGTCTTGTAGGGCGAGACCTTGTACTTGACGTCCGAGAAGATGAAGAATTCAGCTTCCGGGCCGACGAACACACTGTCGCCCACGCCAAGCGACTTCATATAGGCTTCAGCCTTCTTGGCGATGCCGCGCGGGTCGCGGGTGTAGCGCTCGCCGGTCGACGGCTCGAGAATGTCGCAAACGATCGAGAGCGTTGTCTGGGCGAAGAACGGATCGATGGTCGCGGTCTCCGGATCCGGCATCAGCATCATGTCGGACTCGTTGATCGCCTTCCAGCCGGCGATCGAGGAACCGTCAAAGGCCGTGCCTTCAGCGAAAAGGTCCTCGTCAACCATCGTGACGTCAAAGGTCACGTGCTGCCACTTACCCCGGGGGTCGGTGAAGCGGAAATCGACGTATTTCACGTCGTTTTCCTTAATGAACTTCAAGACGTCCTTGGCGGTCTTCATAGTAAGCTTTCCCCTTTTGTAACAATAGTTACGACCGTTTTCTCGGGTCGCACTTCAGTTTTAGGCTGACCTGTGTCGTTGGATTTAATTTACTAGCATGACGAAACAAAGACGTCATCATGCTTTCCTAACACCGAATTTAGATCGCATCTAGTCCGGTTTCTCCTGTGCGGATACGCACGGCTTCCTCAACGTTCGAAACAAAGATCTTCCCATCTCCGATGCGACCGGTCTGAGCTGCCTTGCGAATTGCGTCGACGGCTTTCTCAACCAATTCATCGGGCAGGACGATCTCGACCTTTACCTTCGGCAGAAAGTCGACCACATATTCGGCGCCGCGATAGAGTTCCGTGTGACCCTTCTGGCGGCCGAAGCCCTTCGCTTCGGTTACGGTGATGCCTTGAAGGCCGACCTCCTGGAGAGCTTCCTTCACCTCGTCCAGTTTAAAGGGCTTGATGATGGCCTCGATCTTCTTCATTGCCTTCCACACTCCGAAGATGTGAACAGGTCCGGGACATCCAACCTGTGCTCGGCCCCAAGCATACCGCGTGCCACGATAACTTTGTCGCCATTTTGGGATGCGAATCGAGCTTTTTGGCATCGATTCACAGTTTCAGATCTCTTAATCTTTATAGTTGTTGATTAAGGGCGCGGCACTTTCATAGCAAACAAACGCCATTGTGCACAATATGGTTTTGTTTGTTTTTTTAATTGGCAGAATTTCAGGGCTCGCGTTGGATATTGTTGCCTCGGACAGGTCCCGGCACGCCAAAATTGATGAAAATATAGGCAATCTATACTCGGGTTGCCGCCCCCGCATCGCTCGAAAGCCCGCTTCGCCGAAGGACATCCGAGGGGGTGCAGGCGCGAATATGCCCATTTACTCAGGTTTCGGTGTGCCCTTGGCCGGGGCAACGGTTCGAACCAAGGTCCGGTGAGGGAGAGTGAAATGATCGAAGTTCTGACACCTCTGGAAATGTCGCTCGCCGATCGGCTGTCGATCGAATCGGGTATCGCCGGCATCAAGCTGATGGAGCGCGCCGGTCGCGCAGTGGCGGATGCGGTTGCCTTCCGACATGCGCTCGGCGCGCGCGTGCTGGTTATCTGCGGGCCGGGCAACAATGGCGGCGACGGATTTGTTGCCGCGCGAATCCTGTCCGAGCGGGGGTATCGCGTTCGCTTGGCCTTGCTCGGTCGCCGCGATCGGCTCGCCGGCGATGCGGCGCTCGCGGCGGCGATGTGGAACGGACCCATTGGGCCGGCGGATCAATCCTACCTGAAGGCGGCGCTTGCCGAGTCGAGCGTTGTAGTCGACGCGCTTTTTGGGGCTGGGTTGACGCGCCCTCTCGCTGGAGAAGCGGCCGCAATGGTTGAGGCCGTCAATCGCGCGGGGCGACCAATCGTGGCGGTCGATCTGCCGTCCGGCGTCGATGGCGCGACCGGCGTGGCGATCGGCCCGGCGATACAGGCGGACACAACCGTCACGTTCTTCCGGTTGAAGCTCGGGCATCTCCTGATGCCCGGACGGGCCCGGTGCGGGGCGACCATCGTCGCGGATATCGGCATCCCGAATTGGGTGCTTCGTGAAATCGGCCCAAAGCATTGGCGCAATCAGCCGGACCTTTGGCGCGGGCACCTTGTCGCGCCCGCACTGAATAATCACAAATTTGATCGCGGCCATGCCGTCATCGTATCCGGGCCGCCGACGAGGACCGGGGCGGCTCGGCTCGCCGCAATGGCCGCGCTGAGGGCTGGGGCCGGGTTGGTGACGCTTGCCTCGCCACCGGACGCGATCTTGGTCAATGCCGCTCACCTGACCGCCGTCATGCTGGCGCGCATGGACGGCGCCGCGGGGCTTGCACGGATTCTATCCGACCGCCGGATGAACGCGGTTGTCCTCGGTCCGGCGCTCGGGGTCGGGGAGGGCACCCGCGATCTCGTCGCCGCCGCGCTCGGCGGAGGACGGGGTGTCGTCATCGACGCCGATGGGCTGACGAGTTACGCCGAGCGGCCCGCGGCGCTGTTTGAAGCGATCCTCGGCTCCGGTTCGCCCGTCATCCTCACGCCGCATGAAGGCGAGTTTGCTCGAATTTTTCCGCGCCTCTCCGCCCGCGAACCGCTGCCTCGTACGGAGCGCGCGCGCGCCGCGGCGCGTCAATCGGGCGCGGTGGTCATCCTGAAAGGACCGGACACTGTCATCGCCGCGCCCGATGGACGCCTTGCCATCAACGACAACGCGCCGGCCGATCTGGCGACGGCCGGCTCGGGGGATGTGCTCGCCGGCATCGCGGGCGGATTGCTCGCGCGGGGAATGCCGGCGTTCGAGGCGGCCGCGGCGGCCGTTTGGATGCATGGAGACTGCGGCAGGCGCGCCGGGCCGGGGCTCATCGCCGAGGATCTCGCCGCCGAACTGAGACCTATCCTCGTTGACCTCTACCGGGAAAACGCCCTTGACGCCCGCGCGACGCCGCGGGAGCCGACCGATCGCGGCGATAGGATCGGATTTGCGATCGATGGCTCGGACTGATCTTGCCGTGCTCCGATCGCATGCCTATGGTGCGGCCGTTGCGTGCGGGTGTGGTGGAACTGGTAGACACAACGGATTTAGGTTCCGTCGGCGAAAGCCATGGGGGTTCGAGTCCCTTCACCCGCACCAACCGCCCGAATGAAGCATTTCGGCTTGCCGTCGGTTGATTTTCCCCTTTCCAACGCGTTGCTTCCCGACTATGACGGCCGCTCGAAATGGGCTTCGCGCGCTGGACGATTTTGTTCGTGCGCGCTTTTGAAGAGCCAAGCCAGAACCCGACATCCCGGTGGCGCCCGATGCGACGCCGGCGCGGACACAGCCGAGGAATTCGACCGACATGCAAGTGACCGAGACGCTTTCCCAGGGCCTCAAGCGCGAACTGAAGCTCGTCGTGCCCGCTTCCGATCTTGCGTCGCGGCTGGACGCACGCCTTCACGAGATGAAGGATCGCGTCAAGATCAATGGGTTCCGCCCTGGCAAGGTGCCGGTCGCGCACCTGAAGCGGCTTGTCGGCCGCGCCGAGATGGCGCAGATCATCGACACCACGATCGGCGAGACCATCCGCAAGGTCGTCGAGGATCGCAAGGAGCGTCCGGCGCTCAATCCGGAAATCAAACTGTCCGACGAGATCGAGGCGGACAAGATCGTGTCCGGCGAGGCCGATCTGGTCTTCACGGCCGCTTACGAACTCTTGCCGGAGTTTGAGGTGAACGACTTTTCGGGCATCGCCATCGAGCGGCCGGTCGTGGAAGTCGACGTCGCGGAAATCGAGGAACACCTGGCCCGCATCGCGGAAAATGGCCGCCCCTATGAGGCGAAGGAAGACGCCGCGGTATCCGGTGATAAGCTGACGATTGATTTCGTCGGCACGGTCGATGGCGAAGCGTTTGACGGCGGCACGGCAGAGAGCGTCGAATTGACGCTGGGCTCCGGCCAGTTCATTCCGGGCTTCGAGGATCAACTCGTCGGCGCCAAGGCCGGCGACGCCGTGACCGTCAATGTTTCGTTCCCGGACGAGTATCCGGCCGAGCATATTCGTGGCAAGGCGGCGGTGTTTGCCGTCACGGTTAAGGCTGTCTCCGCGCCGGGCGCTTTTGCGCTTGATGATGAATGGGCGCAAAAGCTCGGCATGGAATCGTTGGACAAGGTGAAGGACGCGATCGGCGGCCAGATCCGTGCTCAGTACGACGCGGCCAGCCGCGCAAAGGCCAAGCGCCAGCTGCTCGATAAGTTGGACGCGGTCTATACGTTCGAGCTGCCGGAAAAGCTCGTCGAGGGCGAGTTCGAGCAGATCTGGAAGCAGGTCACCGATGAGATGCATCAGGCCGGCAAGACCTTCGAGGACGAGAAGACGACCGAAGAGGCCGCGCGGGCGGATTATCGCCGTATTGCCAATCGTCGCGTTCGATTGGGACTGGTTCTGTCGGAAGTCGGCGAGCGCAACGCGGTCCAGGTGACGGACGAGGAAGTGGCGCGGGCATTGGTCGAACGGGCGCGGCAGTTCCCGGGCCAAGAGCGCGAAGTCTATGAGTATTACCGCAACAACCAGATGGCCATGGCCACGCTGCGCGCGCCGCTCTTCGAGGAGAAGGTGGTCGATTTCATCCTCACCAAGGTGGCTGTGACGGATAAGCCGGTCTCCAAGGAAGAGCTGATGAAGGACGATCCCGAGGAGCCCGCGGCTTCGGAAAGCACGGCCTGAGGGCGCGATCGATCCTTGAGTCGGATGGGGCGCGACCGGTCGCGAAGGGTCTCTGAATCCTCGACTCCTTTGCCTTCTCCCTTAAGGATCTCTGCGAAAGGCAGATTCGGGCACTGGCAGTGCGCGGAGTTAATCGAATCCACAACCTTAAATGTATCGCGGTTATCGCCTTCTCCCTCAAGGAGAGAAGGCGATGGAGGTGATAGATCTTTGGTTGAGGGGCCGCCCGAATCTGCCTTTCGCAGGGAAATCCCCAAGCGGAGAAGTCGATGGACGCGATGGGTTTGCAGTTGTGCGGAGCGTGGCGACATGTGAGCGCAACTCTTGAACGGCCGCGACGGGTCCTTATGTGTTGCATACCGGCATCATCGATGCGAGCGCGGCCAAATCGGCGATCCGGCACGATCACGTTACTGCAGGCGAGATGGGGACGGTGGCGCATCGCCTCTTCCGCTCGCCTTACCCATGCAATATGTATCGAAACGAGGCACCGTCGGGTGACCGGTCCCGGGGCTGCCAATCGAGGCGCGTGACGTGCTTCGGCCCGGGTCGGCAAACTGAACGGTCGGCCGCTCTCGTTCATCGAGAGTCCACGATCAAGGATATGTGATGAGGGACCCCTTCGAGACCTATTCGATGATCATCCCGACCGTCGTGGAGACGAGCCGGGGGGTCGAGCGCGGCTACGACATTTTCTCGCGTCTCTTGAAAGAGCGCATCGTCTTCATCACGGGACCGATCGACGATACCACCGCCACGCTTGTGTGCGCGCAGCTACTGTTCCTGGAGGCCGAGAATCCGAACAAGGAAATCTCGCTCTATGTGAACTCGCCCGGAGGCGTCGTGACATCGGGCTTGGCCATTTACGACACGATGCAGTTCGTCAAGCCGCCGATTTCAACGCTCTGCATCGGTCAGGCGGCGTCCATGGGCGCGCTTCTGCTCGGTGCGGGCGAGAAGGGCGCGCGATTTGCCCTGCCGAACGCCCGCATCATGTTGCACCAGCCCTCGGCGGGCTTCCGCGGCCAGGCCACCGATATCGCGCTTCATGCGCAAGAGATCATCGCGCTCAAGCGACGACTTAACGATATCTACGTCAAACATACCGGTCAGGACTATACCACCCTGGAAACGGCGCTCGAACGTGACAACTTTATGACGCCTGAACGGGCGCGGGACTTCGGATTGATCGATGGGGTCATTACAAACCGGGCATCGTTCGACACCGCCAACGCTGCTTGAGGTTTTGGCAGCACATATCATGCGGCAATCCGAATGTTACCTTAGCCACGGAATCCACGATCGAATTCGGGGCAAGAGTGCCGTTGCAACGTTGGACCCTAGAAAAACGTTGTTAAGGCAACCTTGATCATTGGAGCCGTAGCATAACACGAATACGATTTCAGGTTCGCGTGTCGATTCATTCGTTTTGGTGAAAACGTCAGAACGATGGGGATCGCGAAAAAATAGAGGCTGGACCGTGGTGTCTCATCGGGGTCTAGTAGGGGCAACGCCGCAGCGGCACTCCTGGAAATCGGGGAGCACGGTGTAGGCGATGCGATCAGTCCTGAACGGGTTCGTACGTTCAGAATTCATTTCAATGGCGGCCGGTTCCGTCCGGCCGTCGGTCAAAGGTCCAGTTCGAGGGGTCGCCGCGCGTGAAGCGTGTCGGCGTCGGCGGCGAGGGTCTGCGGCCCGTGAAGACGAGGCACGGCCTATGATGGACCACCCCCGGGTGACCGTCGGATCCCCTGCCGGACGGAGACGATGATGAGCAAGGTCACCGGAAGCGACACCAAGAACACACTCTACTGCTCGTTCTGCGGCAAGTCGCAACACGAGGTGCGGAAACTCATTGCCGGACCGACCGTGTTCATATGCGACGAATGCGTCGAGCTGTGCATGGATATCATTCGCGAGGAGAATAAGTCTTCGCTGGTGAAGTCCCGCGATGGTATTCCAACCCCGCGTGAGATCCGCAAGGTTCTCGACGACTACGTGATCGGCCAGGAACACGCCAAGAAGGTTCTCTCGGTCGCTGTGCACAATCACTATAAGCGCCTTAACCATGCGTCGAAGAACAATGACGTAGAGCTTGCGAAGTCGAACGTTTTGCTGATTGGCCCGACAGGTTCGGGCAAAACGCTATTGGCGCAAACGCTCGCGCGCATCCTCGACGTACCGTTCACCATGGCTGACGCAACGACGCTGACCGAAGCCGGCTATGTCGGCGAGGATGTCGAGAACATCATCCTCAAGCTCCTGCAGGCCGCCGATTACAATGTCGAGCGGGCACAACGCGGCATTGTCTATATCGACGAGGTCGATAAGATCAGCCGTAAGTCCGATAATCCGTCGATCACCCGCGACGTGTCGGGCGAAGGTGTGCAGCAGGCGCTTTTGAAGATCATGGAAGGCACGGTTGCCAGCGTTCCTCCGCAAGGTGGCCGCAAGCATCCCCAGCAGGAGTTCCTGCAGGTCGATACGACCAACATCCTGTTCGTCGTCGGCGGTGCCTTCGCTGGTCTGGAAAAGATCATCTCCGATCGTGGCAAGGGCACGTCGATCGGCTTCAAGGCGCGCGTAGCGGCGCCGGAAGAGCGTCGCACGGGTGCGCTGTTTCGCGCGGTGGAGCCGGAAGATCTTTTGAAGTTCGGTTTGATTCCC
>JBEINZ010000278.1:0-3682 GCA_040377825.1 Hyphomicrobiales bacterium
CGGGAAACAGGTGAGGGAATGGCGAAGAAACGTATTGGCGATGAATTGGTTTTTCTGCCGCTTGGGGGTGTTGGTGAAATCGGGATGAACCTGTCGCTTTACGGGTTCGGTACCGCGAACGCGCGCCAATGGATCATCGTCGACTTCGGGATTACCTTCGCCAATGAGTTCGACGAGCCGGGCGTCGACATTATCTTCCCGGACCTTCGCTTCATCGAAGCGGAACGCAAGAACCTGCTCGGCATCATCATCACCCACGCCCACGAGGATCATTTCGGCGCGCTGCTCGATCTCTGGCCGCGCTTGAAGGCGCCGGTCTACATGACGCCCTTCGCCGCTGGACTTTTGGAAGCGAAGGCCGAAGGCGAATCCGGCGCGCCTCAGATCCCGATTTCATCGTTTCAAGCGGGAGACCGCTGGACGCTCGGGCCGTTCGACATTGAGGCGATCAATGTCGCCCATTCGATCCCGGAATCGACCGCGCTCGCGATCCGGACCTCGCTTGGCACCGTCGTCCATACTGGCGATTGGAAGATCGATCCGACGCCGGTGCTCGGCGAGCCAACCGATCTCGCTCGGCTTGCGGAAATCGGGCGCGAAGGAGTGCGCGCGATCATCTGCGATTCTACCAATGCGGTTCGCGAGGGCGAAAGCCCGAGCGAGCGCGAAGTCGCGGCAACCTTGACCTCGATCATTGGCGCCGCTCCGGCGCGGGTGGTGCTCACGACCTTTGCCTCCAATGTCGGTCGCGTTCGCGCGGTGGCCGAGGCCGCTGAAGCCAACGACCGCAACGTTGTCGTGCTCGGCCGCGCCATGCACCGCGCGATTGATGTCGCAACGGAACTGGGAATGTTCGACGGCCTGCCCGAGTTTCTCGACGAAGAAGCCTATGGATACCTGCCGCGCGACAAGGTCGTGGCGTTGATGACCGGCAGCCAGGGCGAGCCGCGGGCTGCCTTGGCGAAGGTCGCCTCCGGCGAACATCGCCAAGTCGCGCTTTCGCAGGGCGACTTGGTTATCTTCTCCTCCCGCACGATCCCCGGCAACGAGAAGGCCGTGAACCAAGTTCAAAACGGACTTGCCTCCAAAGGGGTCCGCATCGTCACAGATCGTGATGCGTTGGTGCATGTTTCCGGCCATCCGCGGCGCGGCGAGCTTGCGCAAATGTACGCGGCTGTCCGTCCGGAAATCGCGATTCCCGTGCACGGCGAGCCCTTGCATCTGCATGTGCATGCCGATTTTGCCCGTTCGCTCGGCGTGCCCGAGGTTATCCTTGGCGGCAACGGCAAAATGGTACGCCTCGCGCCCGCGCCGGCCGGCGTGATCCAGGAGGTCCATGCGGGCAGGCTTTTCAAGGATGGCCGGCTGATCGTGGAGCCGGACAAGTCCGGCGTGCGCGACCGTCGGAAGGCGTCCTTCGCCGGCGTCATCGCCGTTGCGTTCGGTCTGGATGAGACGGGATCGCTTCTTCTGGAGCCCGACGTGGCGCTGATCGGCGTTCCCGAGTTTGTGGAACCGGGCCGCCCATTCCGCGACTTGGTGCTCGAAACCGTTGAGGCGACGATCGACAACCTTCCGCGGCCGAAGCGGCGGGACCTGGAACTCGTCGCCGATGCCGTCAAACGCGCGGTTCGTGCATCCGTCAACGAGCGTTGGGGCAAAAAGCCGATCGTCGAGGTTATCATTCTCGAAGAGTGAGGCGTCCGGTCGCGGCCACATCGCGCACGAGTTTTGGTCGAATGGGGGCTATACGTCTCACGAACGCAACATCGGAGTGCAACATGATCGGCCGACTCAATCACGTGGCGATCGCGGTTCGAGACCTTGCTGCCGCAACCGCGGTCTATCGCGGAACCCTCGGCGCGCAGGTCACCGCGCCGCTCGCGCAGCCCGAGCATGGCGTGACTGTCGTTTTCATCGAATTGCCCAACACCAAGATCGAACTGCTCGAACCGCTCGGCGAGGCTTCGCCGATCGCTCGGTTTTTGGAGAAGAATCCCGACGGCGGTGTGCATCATGTCTGTTACGAGGTCGACGACATCATTGCTGCCCGCGAGCGACTGAAGGGGCAGGGCGCGCGCGTGCTCGGCTCCGGCGAGCCGAGAATTGGAGCGCATGGTAAGCCTGTCTTGTTCCTGCACCCGAAGGATTTTTGCGGGACCCTGGTGGAGCTTGAACAGGCCTGATAGGCAATCCAAAAAGCTCTTGTTATGCCGTCATGATCGAAGGGGCTATCCCGCAACCAATAACCCAAGAGGGCGGCTGGCTCTTGCCGCGACTTCGGACATGTTTTCGCTTCCCACGTCGATCGCGGTATACTTCATCATCTGGTGGCTGATTTTGTTTGCGGTTTTGCCTTGGGGCGTGAAGTCGCAGGCCGAGGCCGGGGACGTGGTGCCCGGATCTGAACCGGGCGCGCCGGGTAATCCAATGATCCTCAAAAAAGTGATTTGGACCACCATCGCCGCAAGCATCATTTTTGCGGGGGTCGTCTTGGTCAGATCGTCCGGGATTACGATCCACGATATTCCGTTTTTTGGCCAATTACATGTCGATCGTACTTGACCGGATAGATAGGTATCCCGACAGGCGCAGTCCGTTACCTTCGGAAGATAGTGAGTATTTCCTAGGACGTCTGCCTAGAGTTAGCCAGCAGTCAATTTTCAGTAGACTTACATGTCCTTGTATGCAGGAAAACGATTTTAGAATAGCTATCGCCAAGAAAAATAAAAAAAAGCAAGGCGATCTACGCCTTGCTTTTCTTTAGTGTCGCGTCACAACCTTTAAATCTTTTTCGCTAGTTCCTGACAACTTGCGAAAAGACGGCGGCTTCCGTTTTGGAGCGCCCAGGTTCTTCCTCCCAAGACTTAGACCGCGATGCCTTGTTGAGCCTGCTATGAACGAAAGGTATTTGCCTTTCTGATCGGCCCTTTTTGTTATTGCGCAGACCATATCGCGCTGTTGCGGCCTTGTCATCATTTTGTGCAGGCGTCGCCCACCTTTTTTGCGCGATCTTTGCCCGGACTAGACGAATTATCTAAGGGAACCCGGATATCTTGAACAATTGTTTAGCAGTTTGGGAAAAAGAACGTTTATCTGAGGTAAGCTCGAATGAAGGGCGTGCGGTTCACGCGCTGTTGCAAATTCAATCACATGTTGCGGGTTGCATTCTCAAGCCGGCCTTGTTTTTTGCCCTACCATCGGGTTTGTGGTGATCGAGTGCCGGAATACCGGATTCCCTTGAGTTGCTGTCTTTGTCGAGGCGTTCAATGCGACTGTCACGTTACTTCCTGCCGATTCTAAAGGAGACGCCGAAGGAAGCGGAGATCGTTTCCCATCGTTTGATGCTGCGCGCCGGCATGATGCGGCAGCAATCCGCCGGCATTTACTCATGGCTGCCGCTCGGGCTTCGCGTCTTGACCGAAATAGGCCAAATCGTGCGCGAGGAGCAGGATCGTTCCGGCGCGCTCGAGGTCTTGATGCCGACCATTCAATCGGCCGATCTTTGGCGGGAGTCCGGCCGTTACGACGATTACGGCAAGGAAATGCTGCGCATCGCCGACCGCCATGAGCGAGATATACTCTTTGGCCCGACCAATGAGGAAATGATCACCGACATTTTCCGAGGAGCGGTTCGATCCTATCGCGACCTGCCGCTGAACCTCTACCATATCCAATGGAA
>JBEINZ010000124.1:0-9059 GCA_040377825.1 Hyphomicrobiales bacterium
ACACCAAGCAGCTTCGCCAACTGACGGGCCACCTCGGTTTTGCCGACGCCGGTCGGGCCAGCAAAGAGATAGGACCCGATCGGCTTTTCCGGCTCGCGAAGACCGGCGCGCGCGAGCTTGATCGCCGCGGACAGCGCCTCGATCGCCTTCTCCTGACCATACACCACGCGTTTCAGGTTCTGTTCCAGATGCTGGAGCACAACCGCGTCGTCCTTGGAGACAGACTTTGGCGGGATGCGCGCCATCGTCGCGACGGTCTCCTCGACTTCGCGCACCCCAATCACCTTCCGGCGACGGGATTCCGGCACGAGCATCTGCGCCGCCCCGGACTCGTCGATCACGTCGATCGCCTTATCGGGGAGCTTGCGGTCGTTGATGTAGCGCGCGGCCAGCTCGACGGCCGCCTTGATGGCGTCGTTGGTGTAGCGGACCTTGTGATGCTCTTCGAAATAGGGCTTGAGGCCCTTCAGAATCTCGATGGCATCCGGGACTGTCGGCTCGTTGACGTCGATCTTCTGGAACCGGCGCACAAGGGCGCGGTCCTTCTCGAAAAATTGGCGATATTCCTTATACGTCGTCGAACCGATGCAGCGGATCGTGCCTCCGGCGAGCGCCGGCTTTAGCAAGTTCGAAGCATCCATGGCGCCGCCCGACGTAGCGCCCGCACCGATCACGGTATGGATCTCGTCGATAAACATGATCGCCTTCGGATAGTCCTCGATCTCCTTAACGACCTGCTTCAGACGCTCCTCGAAATCACCGCGATAGCGCGTTCCGGCTAGAAGCGCGCCCATATCGAGCGCGAAGACCGTGGAGCCCTTCAAAACATCGGGAACCTCACTGTTGACGATGCGGCGCGCGAGACCCTCGGCGATCGCCGTCTTGCCCACGCCCGGATCGCCGACATAGAGCGGATTGTTCTTGGAGCGGCGGCACAGCACTTGGATGGTGCGCGCGATCTCGCTGTCTCGGCCGATCAGGGGGTCGATCTTACCCCGTTTGGCCTTGTCGTTCAGATTGACGCAGTAGGCCTCTAGCGCGTCGGTTTTCTTCTTCGGTCCTTCACCGTTCTCTGTCCCGGGCATCTCGTCGTCGGCTCCCCTGGCAGGTCGGCTGTCCGCCATGCCCACGCGCTTGGCGATCCCGTGACTGATGTAGTTTACCGCGTCGTAGCGGGTCATGTCCTGCTCTTGCAAGAAATAGGCGGCATGGCTCTCGCGTTCCGCAAAAATCGCAACTAATACATTGGCGCCAGTCACTTCTTCGCGGCCCGAAGACTGCACGTGGATCACGGCGCGCTGAATAACGCGCTGGAATCCGGCAGTTGGCTTAGAGTCGTCTTCACCCTCGGAGACGAGATTTTCCAGTTCGGTGTCGATATATTCAACGAGATTGCGCCTCAGCACTTCCACATCGACATTGCAAGCGCGCATGACGGCCGCAGCATCCTGATCGTCCAGGAGCGCAAGCAAAAGGTGCTCGAGCGTGGCGTATTCCTGCCGCCGCTCATTGGCGAAATGCAGCGCTTGGTGAAGCGCCTTCTCAAGGCTGCGGGAGAAGGATGGCACTTTCAGGACCTCACTTCTTTTCCATAACGCATTGCAGAGGATGCTGGTGTTGGCGGGCGAAGTCCATGACCTGCGTCACTTTGGTCTCCGCCACCTCGTAGGTATATACGCCACATTCGCCGACCCCATGGTGGTGAACGTGAAGCATGATCCTGGTCGCTTCATCGCGTGCCTTGTTGAAGAAACGCTCGATCACGTGAACCACGAACTCCATCGGTGTATAATCGTCGTTAAGGATCAACACGCGATACATGCTCGGCCGTTTCGTCTTCGGCCTCGTCTTCGTAACAACGATTGTGCCCGGATCTTGCTCGCCGGGTCGTCGCGTTTCCTTGCTCATGGTCGGCTCGACTCGTATCCGGCTGTTCGCACTAAACACTTTTAGCAGTATATAGAAATTTCGCGCCGCATGGGTGAACCTTGATCACCAACTTGCGCTCCATCGAACGCTTCCGCTGCGACGGTGACACGGCTGGCTTCCTGTTACCACCTTATATGGGCCTGTCCTCGGATCATTTTAAGGCTTTACGGCGCGCCTGCAACGCTGCTAGGCGACGATTGGGCACCATATTCCGCTACGACGCGCGGGAGCCGGCGCTTCACAAGACGCAAAACGCAAAAGCCCGACCGTGAGGCCGGGCCAGCGCGTGTTGTTTGACTTTAGCTCGGGCCGAGGGCCAAACCGAATGGAGCTTACTTGCCGACCTTAGCCAGCGCGCCTTCGAACGGTTTGTACATCTCCTTGGCGAGATCGACATAAAGTTCGCCAACCTTCGTCGCTTGGGAAATGTAGCCTTCGTAGGCCGACTTAACGTAGTCGGTCTGCACTTCCATTGCCTTGTCCAACGTCTTGGCGCCAAGAAGTTTTTCGACCGCGACAGAACCCTGTTCGAACGACTTCTTCGAGTAATCGGCTACCTCAATCGCAATCGCCTGAGCGCCCTTCGACAAGACGCCGATTGACTTCATTGCGCTGTCCATGTTTTCCTTTGTGACTTTCTGCATATCTTCGACGCTGACCATCGTCGTTTTTCCTTTGACGGTGCAGCAGAGCCCATATGCCTGCCGCCTTGATGCTGCAGTGCACAATAGAGAGATGCTGATTTGACGTCAAGCCGTATTTTGCACTGCAGCATTATTCAAATTAGACCCCCTAGGTTTACCGTTCCTCAACCTCGTTGAAGGCATTCTAACGAGCGTGGACGGACTGCAACGCCGCACGATCGGCGTCAAACCGATAGAGCAGCGGCCCATCGGGGGCCAAAACAGGGAATCCTCGCCGAGGTGAGTTCGGCCAGTCAGGGACGCGTCAGTGTTGAGTAAACGAATGTTCAAGCGAGGCCGCGCGATAGCGGCGGTTCTCGTAACGGCTGTTTTTTGTCTTGCGGCGACCGATGCCGGCGCTGTTAAGCGACGGTTGGACTCGTCATCCCAGGGCGGCATCTCGTCTTCGGGCAAGTACGCCGCGTTCGTGGTCGACGCCAAGACCGGGCGGACACTTTTCGCGCGAAACGAGAACGCGCCGCGTCATCCGGCATCGCTGACAAAGATCATGACGCTCTACATCCTCTTCGAGGAAATGCAGCAAGGCAGACTTTCGCTTTCTTCGCCGCTCACTGTTTCCGCGCGAGCTGCTTCGCAGGCGCCGTCCAAACTCGGGTTGCGCCCCGGATCGACGATCATTGTCGGTGACGCGATCAAGGCACTTGTTACGAAATCGGCAAATGACGTTGCGGTCACCGTGGCTGAAAACATCGGCAGCTCGGAAGCGGATTTTGCCAAGCGCATGACGCAGACGGCGCGGCGGTTGGGCATGAACGGTACGGTTTTCCGCAACGCTTCCGGTCTGCCGGACATGGGCCAGATCACCACCGCCCGAGACATGGTGACGCTGGGGCGAGCCATTCAGGATCGATTCCCCGATCAATATCGGTATTTCTCGATCCGGTCCTTTGCCTGGGGCGATTCCGTCATCGGCAGTCACAATCGCCTCCTCGGTCGGGTCGATGGCGTCGACGGCATCAAGACGGGCTATACGCAGGCCTCCGGGTTCAATCTTGTTAGCTCCGTGCGTCGCGACGGCCGGCAGGTGGTCGCCGCGGTCATGGGCGGACCGACGGCGCGCGCGCGCGACAATCATATGGTCAAGCTGTTGGAAGCGGCCCTGCCAAGCGCGTCCCGCGGGCCTAAGACCGACGCCGTCGCCGATAGTGGCGCTATAGAGGCCGTGGCCCGGGCGGCGGACCAGCGGCCGTTGACAGCCTTTGTCGCAGCCGCGGCAAAGCCCGACGCGCGGCCCACCACCGACGTCGAAACCGGCAGTGTCGAGAACGGCGCGGCCGTCGCCATGGCGAAAGCAATTCTATTGCCAGATCGCGTCGTTCCGGCGGCGGGAGTCGCTTCGGCGAGCCAGCCCAAGGGGGTGCGGCCGCTGCTTCCTCCGGTTGGCATGATGCCGGCCCCTCCCGTTGGACGATCGGCGGCGCCGACCACCGTCGCTCAAGTTTCTCCGATCACGCCGTCGCTCGCGCCAGCGACCGGGGTCGGAAACTTTGCGCCGCCGGCAGCTCCGTCGGTTGATGCCGAAGAAAGCCCGCGTGTCATGTCGTTGGCAGAGGCGAAAATCGACATTCGCGAAGTTGACAATCGCACGACTCAATCGGTTCCGCGCTCTGAGAACTCGGGCGAGGCGACGCGCAACGCGCCGGCGGTCGAACCTGCGAGCCTGACCCGAACCGGTTGGATGATCCAGGTGGGCGCGACCGACAGTGAAGCGGGTGCGCGTGCCTTGTTGGCGAAGGCCAAGGACAAGGCCGGTGCGCTTCTTTCTCGCCGCGACTCCTTCACGATGAGCGTCGCCAAGGGGCAATCGATGATCTACCGGGCGCGTTTTGCCGGTTTCGCGGACCAATCGGCCGCCAATGCGGCCTGTCAGTCTCTCAAGCGCAAGGATTTCGCCTGTCTCGCCCTGCGTCAGTGATTGGAGCGCGTACGATGCTTCCCTATGAGTCTGTCTTTGGCTTCGTTGATCTTCGCGGCGAGAAAGGTGGAGCCACCCATGTCTGGATGCACCGCCTTCATGAGCCTTCGGTGCGCGTCCCGGATTTCCGCGTCGCCGGCGCCGGCTTCAAGCCCCAGGATTTGGTAGGCCTCCTGCTCGGTCATCGCGCCAGACGCGCGCGCGCGGCTTTGCCCCGCTGCCGGGTCATCCTTCAGGTCTTCACGCCAAAAGGCGTCCCGGCGGTCGAGATAAGCCTCTAGGAGCGAACGGCTGTCCTGATCGGAGCGAACCTCGCGCCAGAGCTGCTTGAGATCGATCATCGACATGCGGGCAAGTTCGAGCCCCTCGAAGCGTCCGGCCAAGACGCGGCCGCTCATGATGCCGCTGTCATGATCGAGCTGCATTTCCAGCGCCGCCGAGCGCACCGTCGAGCGTCGGCCGCCTTGTGTCCGTTGCGATCCGCCGAATGTCCCGATCGTGCCGAAACTCGACCGATTGAGACCGAGGATCGAGACCGCGAACATGACGAGCGGGATCGCGGCAATCCATCGGCCGGTCAAGGTCAGGAATCCGGCAAAGAGCAGCAAGGCGATGCCGGCAAAGCGGCGAAGATTCTTAGCCAGGTTTTTCGGGTTGGCCGTCGCGAAGCCTCTGATCACAAAGACCAATGCGACGATCACGGCAGCGGCGAGCAAAAAACCATTCATCGTTCCGTTCCGCCCTGCCCGAGCTGCGCGATCAACAGCCGCGCGCCTGCCGCGTTGTCTCGTTCCAACGCCCTGAGCGCGGACATGCCGCCACTCGCATAGGCGGCGATCGCGCCGAGAAGATCCCCAAGCGCCTGTGCCGAACCTGTATCGAACGGTAGATAGGCGCCTCCGGTCAAACGCGCGATGTCGTTGAAGACGCGTCCGGCGACCGGGTCGCCGCCCTCATGGAACATGAAGGCCTTGACGCCGAGAAGCCCGAGGGCACCGGCTTCCTTAAGGACCTCGTCGGCGCTTTCCTCAAGGGCGTCGCCGACATAGACGACGGCATTGACGGATTGGAGGCGTGTCTCGGCTGCGACATGCGACAGGATGCGACCGATCTGAGTGTTTCCACTTTGACACTGGATACGGGCCATCAAGACCTTCAGCGCACGCGCGTCAGAGACCCAGCGGCTCGCCCTGCATTCCATGTGGCCGCGGAAAAAGACCAATTGAACGTCGAGACCTTTCGCGCGCGCTGCTATATCGAACATGCCGGCTTGGAGATTGGCCGCGATGTCCCAGGTCGGTTGGCGGCTCATTGTTGCGTCGAGCGCAAATACAAGCCGGCCGCGCGGGCCGACCGCCGACTCTTGAGCGGCCGCAACGAAAGCCTCAATGTCGCGGGCGGCGGATGGCACGCCTTTGGCACGAGACCCAACCGTCGGCTCGTTCTTTCCAACCCTATTCATGAATATGCGCTCATTCGGTCTGTTCGCTCACTCGCCAAAATGGGGCGCTGCGCCCCATTATGAGATCGACCAATCCAGGCCGTTATCCAGATTGGAATAGATGGTATTCCCTTCGTCAACGGCAAAGCCACTCGACCACGGACCCTACCCTGTCTTCTCCAACGCCCAGGTCTCGCGGCTGTCTCCACACTTCGATAATCCAATTCGTTCGGCGGCCAAAATGTTCTTGCCGATAACGCCCCCAACGGCATGATGGGACCATGCTTAGGGCATCCGTCACCTCCGCCGATGTCGCCAAACGCGCCGGTGTGTCGCAATCCGCCGTGAGCCGCGTGTTTTCACCGGGCGCGAGCGTATCTGACGCCATGCGGCAACGGGTGCTGCAGGCGGCCGACGAACTTGGGTACAGACCCAATGCCATCGCGCGCGCCATGATTAGCGGGCGATCCCACTTGATTGCCGTGCTCGTCGCCTATTTGGACAACCTGTTTTATCCGCTGGTTCTTGAGCAGATCTCACGAAGCTTTCAAGCTCGGGGTTTTCACGTCCTCCTCTTCATCACAGATCCGGGCGATCAAGATGGCGTCATTCAAAAGATGCTGCAATATCAAGTCGACGGGATCGTTATCCTATCGGCCACGCTTTCGTCAGCACTCGCTCACCAATGTGCCGAAACCGGCACGCCAGTGCTCCTCTTCAATCGCTATGTGCCGGGATCGCCGACCAGCAGCGTCACGTCCGACAATATAGAAGGCGGACGGCAGGTCGCACATTTTCTCGCGGATGCCGGCCACAAGCGCATCGCCTTTATCGCCGGACAGGAAGATTCGTCGACCAGCCGCGATCGCGAGGCCGGCTTCTGCAAGGGCCTCGCCGAGCGCGGGCTGACGCCGATCGCGCGCGCCGTCGGTGGATATGACTTTGAGGAAGCGGCACGTGCGGCTCGGGACCTTTTCAGCGTCCCCCTAAAGCCTGACGCCGTTTTTGTCGCCAACGACCTCATGGCCTTCGCCGTGATGGATGTCCTGCGCGGCGAGTTCAAGCTACGCATCCCGCGGGACGTATCGGTCATCGGTTATGACGACGTGCCGGAGGCCGGATGGGGCGGTTACAATCTAACGTCGGTCTCCCAGTGTCTGCCGCAAATGATCGCCGCCACCGTCGATATTCTGCTGTCGCAAATCGACAAGCGCCAAGTCGACCGCCGCGCGGCAATCGTTCCGGCGCGGCTTATTGTGCGCGACTCAACACGTCCATTGAAGGGCCGGACGTAACGAGCACGGTGTTGCCTAATCGATCCGCCCACGACGGAAAATGCTCTGCATGCGTGCGAAAACGTCGACATCCATTTGCTTCAAGAGATGGATGATGTCGATCGGCACCCAGTTTTCCCGGATAAGTCCTTCGTGGTGGAGATAGAAATCCATGACGCGCATGGTGACATCGCGTCCTGTTGGGGCCACGCCCATGAAATCTCCGCCTAAATGCTGGGCATGCACGCTTGGCCAACCCGCCGTCGCCGAGAACGAGCCGTCGGCGATCCGCACATAATGATTGCCGCCACGCCGGTTCGGAAATGCGCGGCGGAAGGGCAATTGGTGATAGTCAACAAAGCCTTGCAGCCCGCGAGTCGTCCCGATCCCGGCCGGGCCGTACCACATCATCTTCGGGTGCCAGTGGTCCTTCTGAGGCATGGCCAGGAGGCCATCCCGGCCGCGGTCGTTCGTATCGTCATACGCCCCAAGCGTCCCGTGCATGGCGAGCGTTTGCGCGAGGCTGGCCGCCGAAACCGACGGATCTTGAGCGGTCAGAACGATCCCGTCGGCGGTAAACGGGCAAGGCCACTGCTCTTCCGTTCCTAGACTCGGCGCGACCGGCCAAAACCCTGCTTGTCTGATGACGTCCAAGACGTCGATCAAGACGGTGCTCTGAGCAATTCGGCCGGCGTCGACCCGATGGAATTCACCGAAGCGGATGTATATCGGGCCGCCGGTGGCGGGAATTGTAAGCCAATCCCTGCGGAATGTCCCACAGTAATGGCCGACCGCGCCGACCCAGTCGCCGCCATTCCAATGCCCCCCCATTAGGAGCGTATCACGACGTTCCAAGTCCGGAAAAGCCGCCAACAGTGGCGTCCAGACCGTCTCGGCCATCGCTTCGATCCCGCGGACTTCGTTCATCGGATACGACCCACGCCACTCGGCATTCGGGTGGTATGCGGCAGACAACCTCGCCAAAAGGTTTGCCGGGCTCGATTCCGAAAGCGCGCTCAAGGTCTCGCGAACGAACGATTTGGCCATGAGAATTCGGGTCTGGTCGCTCACTGGATCCCCCCTAGGCATGATCCCGGCTGATTTCGTTGACTTCACGGCTATGCGCTGGAGCGAATACAATAATCGCAGGACTTTTTTGAAGCTAACTGCCGTTGCATACGTAGTCAATGTCTGCAAGGATGACGCTTTCCCGTCGACTTCGCTGTCGCGGATTACTGAAGGAGCCTCATTCGGGGATGGTGGACGTCACGCTGCGCGGGATCACTAAGCGTTGGGGGCCATTCACGGGTGTCAGTGGCATAAATCTTGATATTTCAGACCGCGAATTCATCGTATTTCTCGGCCCCTCGGGCTGCGGAAAAACCACAACGATGCGAATGATCGCCGGGCTGGAAGATCCTTCGGACGGCGAGATCAGGATCGGCGGCCGCATCGTCAACGATCTCGAACCGAAAGATCGGGACGTGGCCATGGTTTTTCAAAACTATGGTCTCTACCCGAACATGTCGGTCTACGAGAACATCCGCTTTCCGCTGAAGGTAAGACGGGTCGACGCGAGCTCTCACGATACGCGCGTTAGAAAAGCAGCGGCGATGGTCGAATTGGGCGACCTTCTCAATCGCCGCCCGCGCGAGTTGTCCGGCGGCCAACGCCAGCGCGTCGCGCTCGCTCGAGCGATCGTGCGCGAACCAGCGGTCTTCCTAATGGACGAGCCCCTTTCCAATCTCGACGCGAAACTGCGGGTATCGACAAGGATACAGATCAAGAACCTGCAA
>JBEINZ010000182.1:0-6583 GCA_040377825.1 Hyphomicrobiales bacterium
CCGTAACTCAACGAGTTTGAAGACTTCCTCGCCATAAAGACCAGCATGCTCGTCTCCTCTCCAAGTGTCAATTGCAAGACACTTGGTTTCCAAGCAACCACTTTTGACGGCTTGGCAGAAGCAGAAGTAAGAGTATCCGTGGTGAGTTCCAAGCTCGACAATTGAACGCGGTCGATGACAGTTCACCAACCACAAGGCGAATGGTCCATGCCTGAGCCACGCACTCCCCGGCTCAAATAGAACTGGCATCAAGTCGGAGGTATCCAGATCAAGAATGCCCATTTGCACGTCCTTTCGCCTCTGAAGAGTGTTTCAATAGCCGGTTGTCCCTTGACGGAAGTGTCGGTAGATAAGAATGCGAGATCAAGCGCCTTCCGCATGTGAGGCCACCTGATCTTGCTGTGTCAGTCGATTTCGGGTTGCGAAAGCCCGACCGCAGTGGCGGGCGGACGCTTATCGGCAAGTCGAACCATATGGTCATCCAGATTGCGGCCGATGATCTGCACACCGCCGAGGCGCCTTGGCACCCGGAGAAAAAGTCGATCATGAAAACAGTCCGTGAGAAAATCGCCAAAGTTCTGCATGGCTTTGCCTTCCCGCCAGAACGGAACTGCTTCACGGTAAGCCTTTTTGTCGGAACCGGCCATCTCGTGTCCTTAAGGTTTTAATTCGATTTTCTGGTTCGCGTCCTGCGTGTGCAAGACCGGAGGTCTATTCAGAACAACGATCTGGTTTCACCACTGAGATCGGAAACCCCTGAAAGAATGCAAGGGTGCCGCGCAGCATGCCTTCATCGCCCTTGCTGCCAGGGGCGGCCGGAGGCACCAGGACCACACGTTCTATGATCATGTCTCTCCCGATTCAACGCCAAGGGCCCTTCAGCGGTGGTCCGGACAAGATGCCGATCCATCCAACCGAGCCCGCATATTACGGAAGCCTCACGCGATCAAGCGCGAGACGCGATACTGACCTGGACGATGCTCATCACAGTGGAACCCCCATTTGTCATCCAGATTGGGATGATGTTCTGGCGGCCGAAGCGGGCCTCGAAGACCAGGGGCAGGCCGAAGTCGACGCCGATCGGCACGAAGCTGCCCCCGCCCGCGCTTTGCGGCTTGCCGTTCGGGGCGCAAAGTTCCTTGCCTGCACGATAAAGGTCGTCGATAGATGAATTCGTCACAGTATCGATGAACTGCTGCTTCAGCTTCCCGCCGTGATGCAGCCGTTCGGCGAATCGGTTCAGAGCAGCCACGCCAAGTCGCTGCCGCCAGCCAGTGATCGCCGGATTGGCGCTGAGGCACCACATTGGCATGGCTTCTTCCGTTTGCGTTCTGGTCAGCCGAAACCTAGTCCGTCGTCGTCGTCGGCCCGGTCATGCTGGCGAGATGTCGGAGCTTCCACCTCTTCAGAAACGGCAACGGGTTCCACTTCGCACACGTTGATGCCGAACGTCTTCTGAAATCGATCTCGGCGACGATCAACATCGCCTCTGCATAGTCCTGCGCGAAGAGCTAAACGACTTTTAGGTCGCCCACAGTCGGCCAATATCACCGCTACCGTGGCCGACTTTCGCACCGCCGCTTTAAATCCAACAACATCGGCGCAGGTCCCAGTCTGGGGCGGTAAAGCTGTCGGCATTTTAGCGCTTCCCAGTTTCCCGAGACGTTCCCCCTCCGTCCTATGGACATTTTCAATTTAACTTATTGATAGTATTATGTAAAAATTCGGATTGCCCGACCGTTAAGCTTATGCGCCGCCTTGTTCGCGAGCCGTTTCGAAAGCCGCCAGAGCCTCATCGTCCAGATCGCCCTCACGAAAAGGTCCTAGCCCGCGAGCCATCGCCATCGTGGATCCCCGCGCGTCTTGGATGTCTTGAACCCGGGCAACGGGTTTACACCTAGGCTGCGCGTGAGTATCGTCCGCGCCGCCGTCAAGGGTGCGACTCTCGGTTCGCCTATAACGGTCGGATTTGGCGAGGATGTTGGAATGAAAGCGGAAATTCAGGGGATCGTCGAAGAGATCAAGCAGGCTCTCAGCCTGCTGAGGAGGCATCTTTGACTGGGACGTCGCGCTGAAGCGGCTCGACGAACTGAACGCCCGCGCCGAGGATCCGAACCTATGGAATGACCCGCCGCTTGCGCAGAAGCTGATGCGCGAGCGCGACCAGCTCGTAAAGTCGGTCGACGTCGTGAAGGGCATCGCGCGCGATCTCGACGACAATCTCACGCTACTCGAACTCGGTGAAATGGAAGACGACGACGACACGATCGCGGAGGCCGAGGAAGCGCTTCGTCATCTCGGGCGCGACGTCGCGCGCCGGCAAGTGGACGCGTTGTTGTCGGGCGAGGCGGATGGCAACGACACCTATGTCGAAATTCATGCGGGCGCCGGGGGCACCGAGTCCCAGGATTGGACCGAGATGCTGTTTCGCATGTATATGCGGTGGGGCGAGGCGCATGGTTACAAAGTCGAGGTGATCGAATACTCGGCCGGCGAAGAGGCGGGCATCAAGGGTGCAACGCTGCTTATCAAGGGTCCGCAGGCCTATGGCTGGCTAAAGACCGAGTCTGGCGTCCATCGCTTGGTGCGCATCTCGCCCTATGACTCCAACGCCCGCCGGCACACGAGCTTCGCGAGCGTTTGGGTATATCCGGTCATCGACGATTCGATCGAGATTCAGGTCAATGAATCCGAGGTTCGCGTCGACACCTATCGCTCGTCGGGCGCTGGCGGCCAGCACGTCAACACGACCGACTCCGCGGTCCGTCTGACGCATATCCCAACTGGCATTGCCGTGGCCTGCCAGGCGGAGCGCTCGCAACACAAAAACCGCGCGACAGCGTGGGCGATGCTGCGCGCGCGGCTTTACGAAATCGAGCTGCAGAAGCGCGAGGAAAAGGCCATGGCGGACGCGGCTTCCAAGACCGATATCGGTTGGGGCCACCAGATTCGGTCCTACGTGCTGCAGCCCTATCAGATGGTCAAGGATCTTCGAACTGGCGTGCAGTCAACCGATCCGCAGCGCGTGCTCGACGGGGATCTCGACCCCTTCATGCAGGCGTCGCTTGCCGCGCGTGTCAGCGGCGGCGCTGGTTCGGTCGCCGACATCGACTGATCTGTCGACGACCGCCGCCGGTATTGCATGAGCGTCCATGGCCACAATCGGCTATGACGGCACGGCGCCGGTGATTGGCGTTTCCGGATCCCGTCCCATGGCCTTCTCGTTGCGTCAGATCCAGTTCTTCATTGCCGTCGCCGAGAACGGTTCAATTTCCGGCGCGGCGCAAGAACTGGCCGTATCCCAATCGACCATCACCGAGGCGCTCAAGGAACTTGAGGCCGATCTAGGCGTTACCCTTCTGCAACGGCACGCGCGCGGGGTCGCGGTCACCCATAAGGGCCAGCTCTTTCTGCGTCACGCCGAGCGGATCTGGCTCGACGTGACGGACGCGCGGCGCGCGTTGACGGCCGACATTCCAACGGTCAACGGCAGGCTCGTGCTCGGCGTCACCTCGCTCGTCGCCGGTTATGTCTTGGCCGATATACTCGCCCGGTTCCGCCGTGCGTTCCCTGGCGTCGACGTCAGTGTTGTGGAGGACGGCCACGACCATCTTGAGCATCTTTTGCTCAATGGCGAAATCGATCTGGCGCTCGTGATTATATCGGGACTGCACAATACCGATTCATTGCGCGCGGAAATCTTGGATGCCTACCCGTTGCGGGTCTGGTTGCCGCTCGGCCACCCACTAGCCGCGCGCGCCAGCATCTCGCTGCCGGCGATCGCGGCGTTGCCGCAGATCGTACTCGATCTGGACGAAATCGAGGAATCCGCGGATCAGGTTTGGCGCGCCAGCGGATTGCGGCCCAATGTGGTCTTCCGAACTCGTTCGGTGGAGGCCGTTCGCTCACTCGTTGCGACGGGAATGGGAATTTCGGTTCTGCCGGAACTTGTGTTCCGGCCGTGGTCGCTGGAAGGACACCGGCTGGAAGCGCGGGACATTGAAGGCGATGCCCCGCGCGCGAAGGCGGCCCTGGTATGGCGGCGCGGCTCGAAATTGGACGCCGCCGCTCGCCGATTTGTTGAGGTGACGTTAGCCCAGAAGGCGCCGCGTCGTGGCTGATCCATCACTCTTCGGAGCTTGCCCCGCGTTCACCCGGCGCTCCCGCGCGCATTGCGAAATAGCTTCCGCACCCGTACTTCCAGTCTCGTGGGCTGCCGACATCCAAATGGATCATGTTTGGATGGCAGTATTGTCCGACACCGCCAACATGAGGGATCGTTCGGGCGAAAGCCGCAAGCGACCTGCCGTCTACGCCGGGAACGATGATATCGGCAGCGGCGCAGCGCCGATGAAGAGATGACGGACGACCGCGGGCCCGGTAGCCGGAAGTTATGACCACCTTTTTGCCGTAGCGGGTTTCGATCTGCGTTAGAATATCCATGAGCTCCGGCCTGAGGCAGGCCGTCTCAACCGACTCCGATTGCAAGACATAGGGCACGCCAAATGGGGTGTCCAAAATGACCGGGTTGCGCGGCATCGTATCCCCAGGGGGGGCATACATCGCGACTTGCTGGTTATCCTGTTTCTCGGCTTCCGGCCGGGTACGCCCAGCCGGGAGCGCGGCGAATAACGGGCGCTGAAGGATCGCGCCTGGCTTGTAGGGCGGTGGCGCTGCCGAGGCGTCCGCTGTTGCTGTCGGCCGCGAACTAGACCCAGCAAGATCCGAGGCAGGCGATTGTGGTTGGGTCGCGGCGACCGGCGTTTCGACGTCCTCTTCAGAACCGTCCGGTTTTGGTCGCGGAAGCGGAATGCGCCTTCCGTCCGCGAGCACGCCAAGACGCGGCTTTGGATGTGGGATCGGCAAAAGGGCGGCAACGTCGTCGTCCTCTTCGGCAACCGGAGGTGCAATCGTTTGATGCGGTTCCGGATTGAACAACACCGTTGGCGCCCGACCGTCCAACGGATCGACCGGCGGTGCCACCAACAATCGGTCGAATGGGGAGGCGATTTCAGGTTCGCCAAAGGCCGCATAGCCGAGGATGGGCATTGCCATCGTGCCCGGGGCGTCGGTCATGTTCGTGGTGATGGTAACGCCGCCACCGCGCATGAGACTGCTGACTTCCGTAAAAGCCGCGGCCAAGGAATTTCTTTGGGCAGGGACGGGGAGTCTGTCCGACTTGACCCTTACCCAGCTCTCGTCCGCTTCTGAACCGAATTGTGCCGGGTTCGAATCGTTGATGATGGCAGGAGTGCCGGTTCCGTCCGAGTTCGGCGCGCGGCTCGCGAACGTTCCGAAGAACGACATAGACAGCCCTGGTAACGTCACACCTGCCAGAAGCAATGCGAACGTTCCTGCCGCCCGACGGCTTACCCGCTGCGAAGAGGGCACTAGACCCAGTTGCGGAATTTCGCTCTCGGCAAAAGCCGCACTATGCTGATTGACGGAATCAGACCCAACTCGGGCTGTTTCCACGTCGGGTCCGTTCGGTCCAGCCGAATTCAATACAGCCCTCCTGATGCGGCCGAGAATAGTCAGATCTCGGATTGAATGCTTTTAACCGCCATAAGAGCAACATACACAGCTTGTTAAGGTTTGCAAGCACCGCTCTCGGTCCGAGCCGACATGCTAAACCATGGTTTCTTTTGCTATTGTCCTTCCCATGAAGCCTGTATATCCACTGAAGGTAATCCCTGAATAAGAAAAGGCCCGGTGCGCTCCGGGCCTTTTATGGGATTGACTTCGATACTTCATTGATTTGACTGAATTTCCACTCCAAGGATGTTGGGAATGGTTTGAGGGGCGACCATCGCGCTGCCGACAATCTGGGCAACTGGAACTGGTTGCGCCGGCTTGGCCGTCAGCAGCATCGATTTGGGCGCTTTCAAAAAGGCGACAACGGCATCCGCCACCTTCTTCTCAAAGACCTTGTTGTTAAGGCCTGACACCATCAAGGGCGCGGCGGCGGCGAGATCCTGGACGTATTGATCCCGCTTGCGGCCCTGAGCAGTGGCTTGCGCGTCGAGCAGACGATCGACAATCGACGCATTATCGAAGCGAAGCGACAGGGCCTCGATTGAGAAGCCCTGCAGTATTTCCAGCTGTTTGGACGTATCGTTCTGTGCGGCCTGGAAGGCCTTGATGGCATCGGCGGTGACGTTTCCGAGTGCGAAGCTGATGGTAAGCGAGCCGATGTTTGCCCCGTTCAGGCTCAGGTTTTCGAGCGAAAGCCGATTGGCGTTGTTGTCCCATTGTCCGACGGCGGCAATGTCGAGCGCAATTTCCTTATAGCCGAGCTCGGAGAGTTCCTTCATGGACTCTTTGTTTTCGTCGACCGGAATGACGATCCCGCGAATATTCACCGATCCCGTGCGCGGTACCCCGTCGACCAAATCGCCGGATGTTAACAGGATGGACGCGATCGGGATGGCCGGTTCATTGCTGGGCTCGATCCTAACGTTCGTCATTTCAACCCGCTCGGAGCGATCGCCGTAACCCACAGCCGTCGCTCGCTTCGCGGGCGCTAAACCTTCGACACCGGAAAGCTTTATCGTTTCAACGGTAATGCCGACATCGTCGTCGC
>JBEINZ010000324.1:0-2598 GCA_040377825.1 Hyphomicrobiales bacterium
CGCCATCGGAGGCTCCAACAACAACATGACCGTTGAGGCCGGCTCAAGCTCTTGGACCTGGAGCAATTCATTGTCCATCGGATGATCCCATCCGACCGGGAAATGCGGCCGTCATTGTCATACGCCCGTCACGCATTTCCATCATTCCGGAATTATGGAAATAACGACCGCCCTCGATGCGCTCTCCGCGCTCGCCCAGTCCACGCGCCTGGAGGCGTTTCGCATACTCGTCGGGCGCGGCGCGGCCGGGGCGCCGTCGGGCGAGCTCGCGCGGGTGCTCGCGGTGCCGCAAAACACGATGTCGGCGCATCTTGCGGCGTTGCACCGGGCGGGGCTCGTGACCAGCGAACGGCGCTCGCGCGTCATTCTCTATCGCGCCGACCTGTCACGCTTCGGCGAACTCGTCGTCTTCCTGCTCAGCGATTGCTGCGGCGGCCATCCGGATGTCTGCCTGCCAATCCTGTCCTCGCTTGCCTGCAACCCGAATGGAGGGAACGGTTCATGTCGGACAGTCGCTTGAACGTGCTGTTTTTATGCACCGGCAATACCGCGCGCTCCGTGCTCGCGGAGAGCATCCTGCGCAAGGCGGGTGGCGGCCGGTTCCAGGCCTTCTCCGCCGGAAGCCAGCCGAAGGGCGTGGTCAATCCGCTGGCGCTTCGCGTGCTCGCGCAGGAGGGCTATCCGACCGACGGGCTGCGCTCCAAATCATGGGACGAGTTCGCCGGTCCGCACGCGCCGAAGATGGATTTCATCATAACGGTTTGCGACAACGCGGCCGGCGAGGCCTGCCCGATCTGGCCGGGTCATCCGGCCTCGGCGCATTGGGGCATCGAGGATCCCGCGGCTGTCGAGGGCACGGAGCTCGAGCGGCTAAATGCCTTCGCGCTGGCCTTCAAATTCATGCGAAACCGCATCACGCAATTCGTGTCGCTGCCGATATCCACGCTATCCGCCACCGCGCTGAAGGAGCGGATGCTGGAGATCGGCCGGCTGGACGGCGCGTCGATCGAAGCTTCGTCCGCAAGCGAGGCCTGACGCGATGACCGAACCGCTCGCGCGCCGGCTCCTCGCGGAAGCACTCGGCACCGCCATCCTCCTCGCCACCGTCGTCGGCTCCGGCATCATGGGCGCCAAGCTCGCCGGCGGGAACGTCGCCGTTGCGCTCCTTGGCAATACGCTGCCGACCGGCGCCATCCTGGTGGTGCTGATCTTGATGTTCGGCCCGGTCTCCGGCGCGCATCTCAATCCGGTCGTTACGCTCGCCTTCACCTTGCGAAAGACGCTTCAGCCGGTTGAGGCGGCGGCTTACATCGCCGCGCAGATCTTGGGCGCGATCGCGGGCGTGCTCCTTGCCCATGTCATGTTCGATCTGGCGATCTTCCAGGTTTCGACAACCGTTCGGGCGGGTAGCGGTCAGTTTGTCGCGGAAGTGGTCGCAACCTCCGGATTGCTGCTTGTGATCTTCGGAGCAATCCGCCATGCGCCGGCCTCGGTACCGGTCGCGGTCGGGCTCTACATCACCGCCGCCTATTGGTTCACGGCCTCGACATCCTTCGCCAATCCGGCGGTGACGGTTGCGCGCGCGCTGTCGGATACGTTCGCAGGCATCGCGCCGTCGAGCGTGCCGGCCTTCATTGTCGCCCAGCTGATCGGCGCGGGGCTCGCCATCGTGATCGCCGGCGCACTCGGCTTCCTGTCGACACGACCGCCGAAGGATGTCTGACCCATCAAATCCGGATCATGGTCCGCCGCGGGTGCCACGGCGGACCATCAGGACTGGACCCATCGCAGTCCGTCATCGATATCAAAATTGTGTTCAAAATATTCTGCCTAAATGACCGAGGAATATCTTTGAACTCTATTCCTTTGTGCTGTTTAACTGATGATCCCGAGTTTATACTTTAAAGAAACGATTGAGCGAAGCCGCTTTCTTTGAGTTCGCGCGCGAAGCTTTTCCGATTCGATGCGCCGTTAGCGGCGAAATCGTCGTTCGCTGCACCGTTCGCCTCGGCGCTTACCGAGCGCGCGACTGATCCGATTGCAAAAGAGGACGCCATCGCTATAGTCCGCCGCGCTTCGGGCGGGTATTCCGCGTCGTAGCAAGCCGCGTGTGCTTGAGTGGCCGGCGTCGTGGCGCCATAACAGGCCGTCTTCATTCCAAGTCGAGGAGCTCTCGATGTTCGTGACCCCCGCGTTCGCCCAAGCGGCGGCGCCTGGCGCCGGCGGTGCCGCTGATATCTTCATCCAGCTGGTTCCGTTCGTCTTTATTTTGGTCATCATGTATCTGATGATCATTCGTCCGCAGCGTCAGCAGCAGAAGCGGCATCGCGAGATGATCGCCAATATCCGGCGCGGCGATCAGGTCGTCACCACCGGCGGCATCATCGGCAAGGTGAACAAGGTCGTGAGCGAGACCGAACTCGAAGTCGAGATCGCTGATGGCGTGCGCATCCGCGTGGAGCGCGGCTCGATCGCGACGGTGCGCGCCAAGGGCGAGCCGGTCAAGGAATAACGCAATGGAGCGCGCCCGCTAAAGGCGGGTCGCGCGGCAGCGGACGGGATTTTGATGCTCTATTTTTCGCGCTGGAAGATCATTGC
>JBEINZ010000313.1:0-2815 GCA_040377825.1 Hyphomicrobiales bacterium
GTTTGAGGCTGCTGGCAATGGGGCATTCTGCGGCGGTACCACCCTTATGCCCACGATGGGCACCGGCGTCGGATCGTCGAGCTTCTCGGAAAAGTTAGATGCCAGCCGAAAAGCCAGTTGGCGTTGACCGTCCGTAAGCGCAGCTATCGCGCCGTCGAGCCAAAGATCCGACAGGCCATTTCCTTTTGCGATCAAGTGCCATCTTGCGGCTTCGACTAAATCGACCTCTACCCCGAGACCGCTCGCATAAAGCCGTGCAAGTCGATTCTGTGCAACCGGATTACCCTTGTACGCGGCCTTGCGAAACAACGCATACGCTGCTTTCAGATCGGCTGGTACTCCACGGCCATTGGCCAGCATGATCGCATACTCGATTTCGGCATCGGTCATACCCGCGCGTGCCGCAGAAGCCATATGTCGTGCAGCGCGCGCGGGATCGGCTGGAATACCGTCGCCGGCGCTTGCCAACGCGGCAAGCGCATAGTCGGCATTCGCATTGCCCAAGGTCGCCGAGCGTGCCAAAAGACCAGCCGCCTTGGTTGAATCGCGTTTGACCAACTCACCCTCCAAATAAAGGACTGCGAGTTGGTAAAGCGCGGCAGGCTGGTTTTTTGCCGAGGCTTCCTCAAGCAGAGCCAGGGCCTCCCGCGGCTCCCTAGGGATGCCGCTTCCGAAGAGTTTCATGAGGCCAAGCAAGGCCATTGCCTCTCGGTCGCCGCGGGCGGATGCGAGTCCGTACCAACTTGCGGCGCGCTTGGGATCTCGAGCCACGCCCGCGCCGATCTCGTAAAGGTGGCCGATCATGGTCATCGCAACGGCGTCGCCCGCTTCGGCGTTCTTTAAGGCAAGTGCGAAGGCGCGCAGGTAATAGCCGCGCTGGTAGGCGGTGTAGGAGGCGTCGCCGTCCTTACTGTCCAGATCAGGGGTTCCTGAATAAAGCTGTTGAGGTAATGACGGTAAGGGCGCGAGGCCGCCCTTAGGGTCCCGCATTGCAGCTGGCAATTGTTGGAGGGAGTTTTGTTCCTTGCCCCAGCTCGTCGCGATGAGGACCGGACACAACATGACGATGGCTGTTAGGACGAACAGTCCGCCATGGGCGCAACCCACTATAGACTTTGTCCGCCGCGCCATGCCCTCAGTCCTCCAAGACCGGAGCTGATGCCGCCAACCGTTTTGCCGCATCGGCGAGAGCGGCGGCCGGGCCGCGCGCGTCCAGCCAGATCGCATCGCGAAGTGCAACAAACTCCGCACCCGTTGCCGCAACCGTATCAACTGAGTTTAATGAGGATCCCGCTAAGCATACGCATGGCGTCTGGAAAATTGGCGCCCACCATTCAGCGAATTCGAGCGATTTCGGTTGAACATCTGGCTCTTCCGGGCGAGCGAGCGCTCCAAAGAAAACATAGTCCGCTCCGGCCTCGGCCGCCGTCATCGCGTCATGTCGGCTTTTGATATTGCCTGCGCCGACTATTCGGCTTGGTTGGAAAGACGCGACCGTCTCTTTAAGCTCGGCGACCGTTGTATCAACGTGCACGCCGTCCGCCTTGGCTCGACCGGCTGCGCGCGTGTCGTTTTGAACCAAAACGGCAATGCCACGGGCTTGCGCAATGGGTGTCAGCACTTCCGCGATGCGCTGGAGTGCCATGTCGCTCACTCCGTCCGGTGCGATTAGAAATGAAGCGACTTCAACCCTATCGAGAGCACGCTCGAGTAAGGCAGGGAACGAAAACAAGTCGATTGTTCGCGGCGATATGAGGAAGAGATTTGCCAAGGACGAGGCTCCGTGCTCGATCTACGTTTGTCGAACGGTCTTATCAGGGCCGCCCGCGCATCGGCAAATCGTTCGCTCGTAACCTACTCAGCCTGAATTTCGGCGCCGGCGTGACCGAAGTTGTTTTTCAGACAAATGTGCTGGCTTAACGATCGCGACCGAACACTTGGTTCAAACGATCGAGTTGCTCGGCAACCGGATTGACGGCCGCTTCTTCATTTGGCACGCCAACGCTGTAAATCGCCTTATCCAGCTTTCGGATCCGGTCCTGCAGTCGTAAAGATCGATCGATAAGCGATGTCAGAGTTTCGGGAATCTCTTCCCAGCCGGGCCCGCTGCGCGCAGAGGGCTGGCTATCAATGCGTACCTTCGATTTTTCCAAGCCAGCTTGGGTTTGTGTCATTTCACCTTCATTGACTGCACGCTGAAGAAGCAGCCATGAAGCCAATTGCATCAAACGGGTCGTCAGACGCATAGACTCAGTTGCGTATACCAAGGAACCCGTGCGGCTCAGACCCTTGGCGGCGATACGACCTGCTCCGTCGAGATAGGCCGCTGTTTCCTCAACCAAGCCCATGCCTTCGCGAAACAGCGTCCGAAACGTCTCCGACCCGGCGAAACGCGCGGCGAAGTCGATCGGATGATCGTCCCCCTCGGTCTTGTCGGTACTTGCGTCGCGGATCATCGAACTGCCCCTTGAACTCACTTTAATGCATATCCGGCGGAATTGAGAGATCTATTTGCCCTACGTTCACGCTTCGATGCCCTTCCGTAGTTTTCCGAATTGATGCAGGCTTTCACTACTGAACAGAAGATTAGCAGGATGGATGCCGCTCGGGTCTTGTAATGTTCGACATTCGCACTGAAATGCTAATCAACGTTAACACGTATTACCAATTCGCAAAGATGTGTCAAAAAGGTAGATGTTCCGGCAGTCGGCATGTTTCAGGTCTAAAACAATGCCTTGAGATGCTCAGACCCGCAAGAACGTGTGAAAAAATGAATGCGTATCTGGTTTTTTCAATGGGCTTACGGCTCCGTTTA
>JBEINZ010000040.1:0-15826 GCA_040377825.1 Hyphomicrobiales bacterium
GGTTCGTCCTTCACCAGGGTGATGTCCACGAAATAACTCTCGTCGGACACATCCAACGTCACCGGATCCTTGCCGACCTTGACCGGCTCGATCAGCGGCAATGTGAAAAACAGGGTCAGGAGACCGTTATCCATGGAAAGCCAATATTCGGTCGGCAGCTTGAAGCCGCGCCGCTTGTCGGCGACGCGCAAATACGTGAAGTAGTCGTATTCCTTGAGCGAATCGACATTGATCTTGGCAAGCGGCGCGAGTTCTTCGAGCGACAGGACGCCGTCATTGTTGGTGTCGAGCCCCTGCGTGGCGAAGGCCGAGAATGCATCATCGAAGCGCCAGACATTGCGCACCGCGACGATCACGCCGTCCTTGAACACCAGCTCCGCGCGCGCGTCGACGAAGACATGCGGATGCGCGTAAGCCGGCAAGGCGCCGAGCAGCATAAGGCAGATGGCCGCGATCAGTCGGTGGATCGGGCAAAAGCTTGGAAACCGAATCATCCGCCTCACGGTGCCCGCACCTTCACACCCTGTCCACGATCAGCATTCGGCACGATTCGTCGTGCCCTTGGCTGTCGACCTTGTTTGCGACGATCATGGCGGCAGCGCGGCACGTATTGCGTTCGGTTACATGGCCTTTTCCAGGAGGACGCAGCGGGCGAACCAGCCGACGAGAAAATCAACGAAGGCACGGACCTTGCCGGATAAATGACGCCGATGCGGATAGACCGCGTAGATTGCCGCGCCATCCGGCTCATAGGCCTTTAGAAGCGGAACGAGCCGCCCGTCGGCAACCGCGTCGCGCGCGCTAAAAAGCGGCAATCGAGCAAACCCGAGCCCGGCCAAGGCCGCCTCCAGCGCGACTTGCGGACTGTTCACTTCAACGCGTGGGCGGACTGTCACCGTCGCCCGCTCGCCGCCGATGTTGAACACCCAGTTCGCTCGGCCGCGAAAATTGGTGTCCACGATCGCGGGCGCGTCGATCAGATCCTGCGGCATCAGGATCGGCCGGTCATGGCGAGCCAAAAAATCCGGCGTCGCGACAATCAACATGCTGAATGACGCAAGGCGGCGGGCGATCAGGCTCGAATCGGCTAGTTCGGTGACGCGAATCGCGACGTCGAAGCCCTCCTCGACCAGATCGACAAAGCGATCATCGAGCATCAGATCGATCGTGATCGCCGGTTCGGCCATCAGGAACTCCATGATCGCGCGGCCGAGTTCCGCATCGCCGAGGCTGCGCGGCGCGGAGATCCGAAGCAAGCCGCGCGGCTCTTGATGCGTATCGCGGACGGAATGGGCAAGATCATCGATCCGCTGCAGGATTTCGTTCGCTTCGCGGAAATAGGCTTTGCCGACCTCGGTCAGCGACAATTGCCGGGTGGTGCGATTGAGTAGGCGAACGCCGAGTTCGTCCTCCAGATCCTTGACGTGTTTGGAGACCAGCGCTTTCGACTTGTTCATACGCCGCGCCGCAGCCGAAAAGCCGCCCGCTTCCACGACCGCCGTAAAGGCCTGCATGCGCGCGACCGTGTCCATCATCGTCTCCGTTTAACGAACAGTACGTCTAAAAGCCGATACATTGTCAACGATACTATTCGCCGACACACTGATCTCAACGGAAACGGCCTCTTGAGCCTGGCGCCGCGACAATCGGCTCAGATCATCAGGAGAATTCATATGCTTGACCGTCTCGATCCCGCCCACGGCGCACTCGTCTTGCGCGTTTCTCTCGGCGTCATGGCCCTGGCGCATGCGTTGCTCAAGATCTTTGTCTTCACGATACCCGGCACGGTTGAATACTTTGCCAGCATCGGACTTCCCTCCGTCCTCGCCTACGCCACGATCGCGCTGGAACTCGTCGGCGGCATAGCCCTGATCCTCGGCGTTTACGTCCGCCCGACCGCGCTCTTGTTCGTACCTTTGATGATCGGCGCCGGCTACTTCGGCCATGGCTCGAACGGCTGGCTCTTCGCCGCGCCGAACGGCGGCTGGGAATATCCGGCCTTCTTGGCCGCGGCCTCGCTCGCGCAATTGTTCCTCGGAGCCGGCTCCCATGCCCTGTCGCTCGGCGCGCGGCGCGCGTCGGCGGCCTGACGCAGACGCTTTCCCGCCTCATGAATCGGCGTCGGTCCAGGCGGATCGGCGCCGTTTTCGCGCGGCAGACCGTTGGACGCGCAGGTGAGCACGGCTACGCGCCATCACCCGCAAGCCCTTGGCCGGCTTAAGGTCTTCGTAACTTTTGTAAGCGCAAAAAATGCCCTTGCATGTGAAGGCGAATGACCTTATGTACGCCTTGCCCAATTTCGCACGTGCCTGTGGCCGCGTGCCGGTAGGCGACACCCGAGGGACAAGAGGCCCGGAGGTCGCCTGGGCAAACCGGCAGCCGGAGATTAAACCGGCGCACCTCGCGTCTCGCGCGGGGAACGTGGCTTGAAGCAACGACGTAGAGGGCTTTTTTGGTCTCTGCCGGCTTTCCATCAGCCGGGGTCACTAAAGAGGCAACTACATCTTGCCGGGCGTGCGGTTCGGGGAAACCCGTCCCAATCCATGGCACCAACGACCGGATGACCAAAGGCTCGCCTTCACGGGTGGTCTTGTCGTCTTCCGGACCTCCGCGCGGGGCAAACGCGCGGGGTACCCGCTGGCTTAGCCGGCTCATCGGGTGCGTACGCGCCCTCGTCCCTGCCGTCTCCATCGCGGCATGATGAGGTTGTGGATGCGTCTCGAAAAGTCCTGGCCGCACGCATGCGTTGCGGCCCGGGCGAGAGCCCGTTCGGGAAACCGGACGGGGGTGATCGTAGGTCCTTGAACTGGACGGGAGACCGCCATGACCACTCGCATTCGTGAATTTCTGCGCACCCGACGCCCCGACGGCCCCTGCCTCGTGGTCGATCTCGATGTCGTGCGCGACAAATACCTTTCCTTCGCCCGCGTCATGCCGGACACCCGCGTCTTCTACGCGGTTAAGGCGAACCCGGCGCCGGAGATCCTGACGCTTCTGGCCGAACTCGGCTCGTGCTTCGACACCGCGTCGATCGCGGAAATCGAAATGGCGCTCGCGGCCGGCGCGACGGCGGAGCGCATTTCCTTCGGCAACACGATCAAGAAGGAGCGCGACATCGCGCGCGCCTTCGAACTCGGCATCCGTCTCTTCGCCGTCGACTGCCAGGCCGAGGTCGAGAAGATCGCCCGCGTCGCTCCCGGCAGTCGGGTCTTCTGCCGGATCCTGTCGGATGGCGCGGACGCTGAATGGCCGCTGTCGCGCAAGTTCGGCTGCGTGCCGGACATGGCACCGGCTGTCCTCGAACACGCCCATCGGCTCGGTCTTGGTGCCCATGGCGTATCGTTCCATGTCGGATCGCAGCAGCGCAACACCGAGGCCTGGGACGGCGCGCTCGCGTCGGCCGCGGCGATCTTCCGTGAAATGGCCGAGCGGGGCATCACGCTGCGCATGGTCAATATGGGCGGCGGCTTCCCGACCCGGTACTTGAAGCCGGTGCCCGAGGTCGACGCCTATGGCCACTCGATCACCGCCGCGATCCGCCGCCACTTCGGCAACCAGATCCCGGAGACGATCATCGAGCCGGGCCGCGGCATGGTCGGCGGCGCAGGCGTGATCAAGGCGGAGGTCGTGCTGATCTCGCGCAAGTCGGATGAGGATCCGTTGCGTTGGGTCTATCTCGACATCGGCAAGTTCGGCGGTCTCGCCGAGACGATGGACGAGGCGATCCGCTACCCGATCCTAACCGGGCGCGACGGGGAGGCGAAGAGCCCCTGCGTCGTGGCGGGGCCGACCTGCGATTCAGTCGACGTGCTCTACGAGAAGGTGCCTTACGAGCTGCCGGTGAGTCTGGCGATCGGAGACGTGGTGCTGATCGAGGGAACCGGGGCCTATACGACGACCTACGCCTCGGTCGCCTTCAACGGCTTCTCCCCGCTCAAGGCCTACGTCATCTAATCAGGACGTCATTCGCGGTCGGAGCTTATCGCCGATCACGCAAACCCGGCGGGGTTAAGCCCGCCCCTCGGAGAAGTCGGCCGACCCGTTCGGCACGGTCTTCGTGACGAACGATCGGCGGGTGGGCCCATCCGCCGGCGCGCGTTCCCTGGATGGGTTTCCCGGAAAGACATCGCCATGTTCATTCTTGATGCCGAAGCGCCGGCCGATGCGGCTGCGCGCGAACACTTGCTCGATCGCGCCTTCGGACAGGGCCGCCACCGTAAGACCTCCGAACGTTTGCGCGAGGGTCGCTTGCCGGCGACTGGCCTCAGCCTCGTGGTGAGGGACATGAAGCCAAACGATATAGACCCTGTCCCGTTCGGATCGAAGCAATCCGAACGAAAAGGGCCGGCTCAAGTTGTTGTATCTGGAGCAAATCCTTATCGATCGGATGGTCCCATCCGATCGGGAAATGCTCTAGGTGGCCTTCTCGTCGCGACCGTCAGGCTCTGGCACGTCGCGCTCGGCGACGGGCGGGTTGCGAATGGCGGCGACGGCCGCGCGGCGCTGCTGCTGGGTCCTTTGGCCGTCGAACCGTCCCTGCAAGGCGCCGGTCTCGGCAGCCGGCTCATGCGCCGCGCGATCGCGGAAGCCGCGTTCGCCGGGCACGGGGCGATCATCCTGGTCGGCGACGCCGACTATTATGCGCGGTTTGGCTTCACCAGCACGGCCGCAGCCGAACTCAACCTGCCCGGGCCGGTCGATCGGCATCGCTTCCTTGGGCTGGAACTGAGGCAAGAGGCGCTCAGCGGCGTCAAAGGAATGGTGCGCGCGACCGGCGCCGTCACTTGGCCGGCCCATGTTGCGCTGCAATCGGTTGCGGCTTGAGACACAAATCAAGCCGCGCTATCGCGGCGTACCGCAAAAACAAAGTTTAAGCGACGAATAAACTCGATACAGGAGCGATGACGATGACCCAATGGCCTGTCTATAACACGATCGGCGGCCCGATTGTCATGATCGGATACGGCTCGATCGGCAAGGGCACCTTACCGCTTCTGGAGCGTCATTTCAGGTTCGATAAGACGCGCTTGACGGTCGTCGATCCCGATGATCGGGACCGGAAGATGGTCGAGGACGCTGGCTATCGCTTCGTGCACCAGGGCGTGACACGCGATAACTATCGCGCGCTGCTCTCCACGCTCCTGACCGAAGGCGAGGGCCGCGGCTTCTGCGTCAACCTGTCGGTCGACACATCGTCGCTCGACATCATGAAGCTGTGCCGCGAACTTGGCGTGCTCTACATCGATACGGTCGTCGAGCCCTGGGCGGGCTTCTACTTCGACCCGAAGATGAACCCGGCGGCGCGCTCGAACTATGCGCTGCGCGAGACGCTCCTCACCGAGAAACACGCCAATCCGGGCGGGCCGACGGCGGTGTCGTGCTGCGGCGCCAACCCGGGCATGGTCTCGTGGTTCGTCAAGCAGGCGCTGGTCGACACCGCGCGCGACCTCGGCCATGCGGGCGCCGAGCCGACCGATCGCACCGGTTGGGCCGCGCTGATGCGCGATGTCGGCGTCAAGGGCATTCACATCGCCGAGCGCGACACGCAGCGCTCGCGCAATCCAAAGCCGCGCGACGTCTTCGTCAATACATGGTCGGTGGAGGGCTTCATTTCCGAGGGCCTGCAGCCGGCCGAGCTCGGCTGGGGCACGCACGAGACCTGGATGCCGGCAAACGGCCACCGTCACCAGACCGGCTGCCAAGCCGCGATTTACTTGCTGCAACCTGGCGCCAACACGCGTGTGCGCAGCTGGTGCCCGACGCCGGGGCCGCAATACGGCTTCCTCGTCACGCACAACGAGGCGATCTCGATCGCGGACTATTTCACCGTCGGCGCCGGAGCGAACGCGACCTACAGGCCGACCTGTCATTACGCCTATCATCCGTCAAACGATGCGGTCCTGTCGCTGCACGAAATGTTCGGCGCGGCGGGCGCGCGGCAGGTGGACGATCACATTCTCGACGAGCATGAAATAGTCGACGGCATCGACGAGCTCGGCGTGCTGCTCTACGGCCACGCCAAGAATGCCTATTGGTTCGGCTCGCAGCTCTCCATCGAGGAGACGCGGCTCCTCGCCCCGCACCAGAACGCGACCGGCCTGCAGGTCTCCTCGGCCGTGCTCGCCGGCATGGTCTGGGCGCTGGAAAACCCGAATGCCGGCATCGTCGAGGCCGACGAGATGGACTACAAGCGCTGCCTTGAGGTCCAACGCCCCTATCTCGGTCCCGTCATCGGCCATTACACCGACTGGACACCACTCAAGGATCGCCCCGGCTTCTTCCCCGAAGACATCGACGAGACCGACCCCTGGCAGTTCCGCAATATTCTGGTGCGGTGAGCAATCAGCGAACTTGAAAAGTCGGTTATTTCTCGTCGGAACGAGGATACATAACCGACTTTTCGACGATGTGAAATTATATAACCGACTCCGGTCAATCGCGGATATCGATGACGGCCGCGCGGCCCGATTCCAGGCCCACAGCGAGGCGTAGGCCGTCGGGGGACCAGGATAGGGCCGTGACCGGCTCGCCGGAGGGTTGGCGGAGCATGACTTCGGCTTGATCGGGGATGCGGACGGCGACGACGAGACCATCTTCGTAGCCGATGGCGCAGACTTCTTCCGACGGATGGCAGGCGACGCGCGTGACGAGCTTGGGCATGGGACCGAGCTGCATCGGCGACTTTCCCATGGGCCCATCCTTGGCGACGAAGGGCCAGAGGATCGCGGCATTGGCGCCGGAGGTGGCGAGCCAGCGGCCTTTGGTGCTCCAGGAGATCGACTTCACCTTCGCCGGATAGCCGGTCATCCGCATATGCTTGGCGTCTTCGATCCGCCAGCCGTGGAGCGCGGTCTCCTGCATCGTGGTGACCAGGAACCGCCCGTCCGGCGAGGCCGTGACGCCGGTATGTCCGCCCTTCCAGCCGAGCTCGACCGGATCGCCCTTGGCGGTCACCCAATGGAGCATCGCCTTGTCGACACTCGCGGTCGCCAGCCGCAGCCCCTTGGGCAGGAACCCGACGCCGCCGACCGCCTTATCATGCGGGAATTCCAACAGCTTGCCGTCGGCGGTCCGCACCCAGGCCATGCGTCCGCTGGCAAACGCCACGGCGCCTTGCGGGCCGGTCGCAAGCTGGTCGATCCACTTGGCCTTCTTTTCGGCAAGCAACGTCACCGTGCCATCCGCCGCGATGGAGACGACGCGGCCGTCGTCGCCTGATGTCACCAACGCCTTCTGATCGAGCGTCAACGACGCGGCGAGAATGCCGCCTTCATGGGCGAAGACCGTCCGCATGGCGGTGGGGTCGTCACCGAGGCGCACGGTGCCGTCACCGAGGGCAAAAATCGGGCGGGCGCCAAGAAATTCGGCGCCGACAACATAGGCGCCGAAGGCGAGATCGATGGTGCTGGGCAAGTCGATGGTTCCTAAAATGGATCGGCCGTCAGACGCGGCAGCTTTCGAAGCCGCTCTTCAGGGCATCCCAATCGAGTTCGCGGCCGATGAAGACGAGGCGGCTTTCGCGCGGCTCGCCGTCTTTCCAAGCGCGCTGGTGATCGCCCTCGATCAGCATATGCACGCCTTGCACGACGTAGCGGTCGGGATCGCCCTTGAAGGCCATGATGCCCTTCAAGCGCAAGATCTTCGCGCCCTGCGCCTGCGTTTCCTTGCCGATCCAATCGAAGAACTTCTCGGCGTCGAGTTCGCCAGCCTTCAGCGAAATCGAACGGACGTCCTCGTCATGATGATGGTGGTCGTCGGTCAGGAAGTCCGGCTCGACGGTCAGGATGCGGTTGAGATCGAAGGCGCCTTTATCGAGGATCGCGTCGAGCTCGACCTTGCAGCGCTCGGTCTCCACGATCCGGGCGTAGGGATTAATCGCGCGGATTTCGAGCTTCACGGCGGCGAGTTCGGCCGCGTCCACGAGGTCGACCTTGTTGAGCAAGATCACGTCCGCGAAGGCGACTTGATCCTCCGCTTCCGGGCTATCCTCCAGCCGATCCTTCAAGTGCTTGGCGTCGACAACGGTAACGACCGCGTCGAGCCGGGTGCGGGCGCGGACATCGTCGTCCATGAAAAACGTCTGGGCGACCGGGGCGGGATCGGCCAGGCCCGTCGTCTCGATCAAGATCGCGTCGAAGCGGCCCTTGCGCTTCATCAAGCCGTCTATGATGCGGATGAGATCGCCGCGCACGGTGCAGCAAATACAGCCGTTGTTCATCTCGAAGATTTCCTCGTCGGTATCGACGACGAGATCATTGTCGATGCCGACTTCGCCGAACTCGTTGACGATCACGGCGTATTTCTTGCCGTGGTCTTCCGTGAGAATACGGTTCAGCAGCGTCGTCTTGCCCGCGCCGAGATATCCGGTGAGCACGGTGACGGGGATCGGAGAACTGGCGGCGAGCGTCATGGAAGCCTCGAGGAATGCGCTGAACAGGCGGATATCAGGACCCGGCCATGGCCGCGGTGAGCAGGGCGACGTTTTGTCGGATCATGGCGATATAGGTACCGGCGGGTCCATTTGAAGCCGAGAGCGCGTCCGAATAGATCGATCCGCCGACCTTGACTCCGGTTTCCTTGGCGATGCGCTCAACAAGACGCGGATCGCTGACGGTCTCAACAAAGACGGCCTTGATCTTTTCCTTGCGGATCTGGCGGATCAAGCCCGCGACCTGCTTGGCGGTCGCCTCGGACTCGGTCGACACGCCCTGCGGCGCGAGGAACTCGATCGCGTAGGCGTCCGAGAAGTAGCCGAAAGCATCATGCGAGGTGATGACGCGGCGCTGGTCGGCCGGCACCTTGGCGATCGCGGCCCGGACATCGGCCTCAAGCGCGTCCAATTCCTTCAAATACGCCTCGGCATTCGCCGCGTAAACGGTGGCGCCGGCGGGATCGGCCGCGGTCAGGCCGTCGCGGATATTCGCGACATAGGCCTTGGCGTTGACGACCGACTGCCAAGCATGCGGATCGGTGACCGTCTTGTCGCCATCCTTGGCATGGGAATGAGCGTGGCCGTGGCCATCTTCTTCCATCGTCAGGGGATCAATGCCCTTGGTCGCGACGACGATCGGCGCCTTGGTGCCGGAGGCCTTGACCAAGCGGTCGAGCCAGCCCTCGAAGCCGAGGCCGTTGACGAAGACAACCTTCGCCTGCGCGAGCGCCTTCGCGTCGGCCGGCGTCGGCGAATAGACATGGGCGTCGCCGTTGGGTCCGACGAGACTGCGAACCGCCACTCGCTCGCCGCCGACCACGGTGACAAAATCGGCGAGGATCGAGAAGGTCGCGACGACCGGGACGCGGTCCGCGGCGCGCGATTGTTCGATCGTGGGGAGCGTCAAAGGCAGCGCCAGGGCGGCAATCAGGAACGACCGACGGGATATCATCATTATCGAACATGCCTCCATAGAGTTTTGGAATGGTGGGAAACGAAAAAGATGCGCCTCAAGCTTCCAGGTGGCGGCCGGGCGTGACATCGCGCACGAGGCCGCCGGCGCGGCCGAACACCACCGAGACGACATAGATCAACCCCGCGACGAGGATAATGGTCGGCCCCGTGGCATAGCCGAGGTGATAGGAGATCAGCAGGCCCGCGACGCTCGACACCGCGCCGATCACGGTCGCGATCACGAAAAGCATGGTCATGTCGTTGGTCCAAAGCCGCGCGGCCGCGGCGGGCAACATCATCATGCCGACGGCGAGCAGCGTGCCGAGCGCATGAAATCCCGCCACGAGGTTCATCACGACGAGCCCCATGAACGCCAAATGCGCCACGCCGCCGGCGCGGCCGACCGAACGGATGAAGCTCGGATCGACGCATTCGAGCACGAGCGGGCGCAGGATCAGCGCGAGGACGAAAAGCGTGACCGTGGAAATGCCCGCGATCAGCGGCAGGGCCTGATCGTCGAGGGCGAGCACCGAGCCGAACAGCACGCGCATCAGATCGACATTGGAGCCGTGCGCCGACACGATTACAACGCCGAGGGCGAGCGAAATCAGATAGAAGGCTGCGAGCGTCGCGTCCTCTTTCAACGACGTCGCGCGGGCGACGACGCCGGCGCCGACCGCGACCAGCAGCCCGGCCAGCAGCCCGCCGATCGTCATGGCGGTCAGCGATAGGCCGGCCAACAGATAGCCGATGGCGGCGCCGGGCAGGATCGCATGGGCCATCGCGTCGCCAGTCAACGACATGCGGCGCAACATCAGGAAGACGCCGACCGGCGCGGCACCGATCGACAGCGCAAGCGAGCCGATAAGCGCGCGGCGCATGAACTCGAATTCGGCGAAGGGTCCGATCAGGAGATCGAAAAGCGTCATGCCGCGCCCCGTTCGCAATAGGCGGCGCCGCCGTCAAAGGCCTCGATCATGCGGCGCGCGGCGAGTAGATTCTCCGGGGTGAGCGCCTTCGCGGTCGGTCCCCAGGCGACGACTTCGCGCGCGATCAGCATGGCCTCCGGGAAGGTCCGGCGCACGGTTTCCATGTCATGGAGCACCGCGACCACGGTGCGCTTTTCCTCGTGCCACCGGCGGATCAGCGCCAGAAGATCGGCCGCGGTATTGGCATCGATCGCGTTGAAAGGCTCGTCCAGCAGGATCAGCGAGGAATCTTGCAGCAGCAGCCGGGCAAATAACGTGCGCTGCATCTGCCCGCCGGAAAGCGTGCCGATCGGCCGCCGCTCGAAGCCCTCCAGCCCGACCGCTTGCATCGCTGTTTGGATGCGCGAGCGTTCCTTGCGGCCGATGCCTCCGAACGACCCGACCTTGCGCCAAAGACCCATGGCGACGAAATCATAGACCGCCAGCGGAAAGGATCGATCGACTTCGGCGAGTTGTGGCAGATAGGCGATGTCGCGCGGATCGATGCCTTCAAGGCCGATCCGTCCACCGAGCGGCTTCAAGGCGCCGACGACTCCCTTCAGAAGCGTCGACTTGCCGGCGCCGTTCGGGCCGACGATGGCGACCAGGGCGCCGGGCTCGATGCGTCCGGTCAAATGATGGACGGCCGGGTGACGATCATAGCCGAGCGTCAGGTCCTGAAAATCGATCGCCGTCGCCATCTTCCCTTCCTTCATGCCGCGCCTGCCGAGCCATGGAGATTGCTTCCAAAACCGGCGCCGCCACCCGCGCGGATAGCGGCCGGGATCCACGTCAGCCTAGCTCATCGCCCAATAGACGCCGGCCCAAATCGCCGCCGAACCGAGAACCGCGATCGACAGCCGCGCGCCGAGCGAAAGCCTGATCAGCGACGCGCGCGGCGTTGCCCCAACAGCGTGAAGCGCCGACGGCCGGTGCGCATGGTGGCCGTGACCATGGTGCGCATGTCCATGTCCGTGATCATGGTCATGCGCGTCCCGACTATGGCCATGGTCATGACCGCGACGCTTGATATCACCGTGCACGCCGTAGGGAGATCCGGCGGCCTGATCACGCGGCTTGGCGTATTGGGGCAATTCGCCCTCTCGTTTCATCGTTAAAATCCATCCGGCCTAGAGCATGTCCCGATCGGATAAAGCCATCTGATCGGCAAGGAATTGCTTCAGATTCAAAGGCTTGAGCCGGACCGGCTCAAGCGTCGCCGCCGCGCGACAGCGGATGTTATAGTGTAACAGTTTGCTTTCCGCAACAGGCCCGCGCCGGTTTGCCGACCACCGCGGGCTCTGAAGCATTTGCCGATCGGATAAATTCATCCGATGGGCAAGGAATTGCTCCGGATTCAAAAGCTTGAGCCGGACCTTTTCGTTCGGATCGATTCGATCCGAACGGGACGGGCCCTGGAAAGCAAGGGGATCAACGCGCCACGATGCGGCCCTCGAGCTTGGCGGGAACCTTGCCCATTTCCTTGACATAGGCCATGACGTCATTGGCCATGAGCTTGGCGTCGCGCTCGCCGAGCAGGCGCTTGCCCCTCACCAGCGATGTGTAGCCGTCGCCGCCCTTCATGACGAAGTCATTGGTGGCAAGCTTGTAAGTCTTTTTGAGATCGAGAGGTTCCGCGCCGACCTTGACCGACAGGATCCGGCTGCCGGCAGGCTTTTCCTTGTCGAATTCGATCGTCATGCCTGATACCTGCGGGAACCGGCCCGCGCCGGTCTGCACCTGCGATACGCCGTTTTCAAGCGCCTGAAGTACCATTTCGCCGGTGACTTCAAGCAGAACCGTGCGGTTGCCGAACGGAAGCTCGGTCAAGACATCGCGGCGGCTGAACGGCGCGCCCTGGACATACTGTTTGTTGCCGCGGATGCCGCCGCCGTTGGTCATGGCGATTTCGGCGCCGGTCGCCCAGCGCATCCCGTCGGCGATGAGATTGCCGATCGCGGTCTCGGCGCTACGCACAACGGCGGTGCGGCTGTCGAGCGGACCCTCGAGGCGGCCGATCTCTATATCGAGCTCGCGCGAAAGCTCCTTCCGATAGCCCTCGGCCTTGGCTTCGGTCGCCGGATCGGGCGCAAACTCGGCGGAATCCATGATCCGGAAGTTCGGCCAAACCGTTGTGGTCTTGCGACCGTCACGCTCGTCGGTGCGGATCGCGAGGTCGACGGCCGTCACATACTCGCCCTCTTCCTTCGACTCCACCATTGCCGTGCGACCGTCATACAGGACCGCGAGATCGTGGTCGTCGCCAGAGAGGATCAGATCGAACCGGGCAGACTGCATCAGCGCCAAGTCTTGCGTCCGGTTGGCGTGAACCACGAGCACGACGACATCGGCGCCGGCGTCGCGCAGGGCCTTCGCGCCGTCGAGCGCGGTCTTGATGGACTCGGCGAATTTGAGATCGCCGGGCTGCGATTTGACCGGGCTATCATCGGCCGTGATGCCGAGGATGCCGATTTTTACGCCGGTTACCTCCATCATCGTGGAGTCCTTGAAGCCCGCGATCGGCCGGCCGGCCGCATCGCGCAAATTGGCGGCAAGCTTGTTCGGCGATGCGAGGTCGTTCATCCGCGCGCGGAAGATGTCCGGGCCGAAGTCGAATTCGTGATTGCCGGGGACGAAGACATCCGGCGGGACGACATTCAACAAATCCACCACATGCGCACCCTTGTCGAAGCCCGACATGAGCGAAGGCGAGATCGTATCACCGGCATGCACATAGACAACCGAGCCGCCCTTCGCCTTCTCGGCGCGCACAATCGCGGCCAGACGCGAAAAGCCGCCGCGGTTCTTTGCGGCATCGACCTTGTAGATGTCGTTGACCAAAAGGAAGGTCACCTTGGCTTCCGCGGCATCCGCCGGACGTGGTACCGCCAGCGTCGCGGCCCCGACCGTTAGGGCGAGGGCGGCAACGGCCGTGAGCCGGCCGAATTGTTTGAGCATCACATATCTCCCTGATTGTGTCGGGTTCGAGATAAGCACAGCGTCGACTAGGTTTCCTAGAGCATTTCCCATTCGGATGGGTACATCCGATCGATCAGGAATTGCTCCGGATTCTAGAGCTTGAGCCAGCCCCTTTCGTTCGCATCGCCATGATCCGAATGGGACAGGTTCTAGCGCGAGCCGAGCGCGAGAATGACAATAGTCCTTGGGTCATGTCGCGCGTGTGATCGGGTTTGCCGGAAGGGGCGTATTCCGGTTGGAAATGCCGGTTTGAACGCCTATCCTTGCAGCGCGCCAAATCCTTAAGCGAGGACATCCTTGAACATCATTCCGACCAAGCCGACCGACCCGGCCGACCGCTCGGGCGACGGCGCCGCCATTCGACCGACATCGCCCCTGCCCGAGGGCCATCCGCCCGTCAATTTCGGCCGCATCGGCGTCTTGCTGGTCAATCTGGGGACCCCGGACGCCACGGACTATTGGTCGATGCGCCGATATTTGAAGGAGTTCCTGTCCGACCGCCGCGTCATCGAGACCCCGCGCATCATCTGGTGGCCGCTGCTGAACGGCATTATCCTGACGACGCGTCCGGGCCGCAAGGGCAAGGACTACGATACGATCTGGAACCAAGAGTTGAACGAGGGGCCGCTTCGAACATTCACTCGCAGCCAATCGGAGAAGGTCGCCGCATCGCTTTCGGGTGTTTCCGACAGGCTCGTCGTCGACTGGGCCATGCGATACGGCAACCCGTCGATCGCAAGTCGCATTGAGGCCCTACAAAAGCAGGGCTGCGAGCGGATCCTGGTTTTCCCGCTTTATCCGCAATATGCGGCGGCGACCACGGCGACCGTCAACGACAAGGTCTTCGATGCCCTAAAGGCGCTTCGCTGGCAACCGGCACTGCGCACCGTGCCGCCCTATCACGATGATCCAGTCTATATCGAGGCACTGGCCGAAAGTCTCAAGGCGAGCCTCGCCGGTCTAGATTGGGCACCGGATGTCATCCTCGCTTCGTTTCATGGCATCCCAAAGGAATATTTCGACAAGGGCGATCCTTATCATTGCCATTGCGCGAAGACGACGCGGCTCCTGCGCGAGGTGACCGGCTATTCCAAGGACCAGCTGCGCATGACCTTTCAATCACGGTTCGGTCCGGCCGAATGGTTGCAGCCTTATACCGACAAAACCGTTGAAGCATTGGCCAAGCAAGGCGTGAAGAACCTCGCCGTCATCACACCCGGCTTCGTGACCGATTGCTTGGAAACGCTTGAAGAAATCGCGGGAGAGAACGCGGAAATTTTTCATCATGCGGGTGGCATGAACTTCCATGCGGTGCCATGCCTCAACGATAGCGAAATCGGTATCCGCGTTCTTGAAGCGGTGACCCGGCGGGAACTTTCGGGCTGGGTTTGAACGGTCGGCCGAAATTTGCAGCTGTCACAGACGGCGGTTAACTTACAACAGCGATAAAATCATCTCATTGTGGGGAGCCGTTCATGAATTTTACCTTGCAGGCCATCGACATCATCATCATTGCGATCGTTGTCGTCGCGATCCTCGTGGTCTTCGCCGGGATCAAGGCGGTGCCGCAGGGATCGCATTGGACCGTGGAACGCTTCGGCAAATATACGCGGACGCTGAAGCCGGGCCTCAATCTCATCGTGCCATTCATCGACACGATCGGCGCGAAGCTGTCCGTAATGGAGCTCGTGCTGCCCGTTCCGACCCAGGAGGTCATCACCAAGGATAACGCGACCGTGGCGGTCGATGGTGTCGCCTTCTACCAGGTGCTCGACGCCGCACGTGCCGCCTACGAGGTGCAAAACCTCGAGAACGCAATCTTGAATCTGGTCATGACCAACATCCGGACCGTCATGGGTTCGATGGATCTCGACCAACTGCTTTCCCACCGCGACGAAATCAACGTCCGCCTTCTCTCGGTGGTGGACGCGGCCGCGACATCCTGGGGCATCAAGGCGAGCCGGATCGAGATCAAGGACATCATCCCGCCGGCGGATCTCGTGGCCTCGATGGGGCGCCAGATGAAGGCGGAGCGAGACAAGCGCGCCGCCGTGCTGGAGGCCGAGGGGCTTCGGCAATCCGAGGTGCTGCGCGCGGAAGGCCAGAAGCAGGCGCTGATCCTGGAAGCCGAAGGCCGCCGCGAGGCTGCGTTCCGCGACGCGGACGCGCGCGAACGCCTCGCGGAAGCCGAAGCGAAGGCGACCCTCATGGTCTCCGAAGCGATCGCCAAGGGCGACCTTCAGGCGGTCAACTACTTCGTGGCCCAAAAGTACATCGAAGCGTTCAAGGCGCTGGCGAGCGCGCCGAACCAAAAGGTGATCATGCTGCCGATCGAAACCTCTTCGATTATCGGCTCGATCGGCGGCATCGCCGAACTCGCCCGCGCCGCGCTTACCGAAACCGAGGCCAAGAACGCCCGGCGCGGCGTCGGCGTCCCCAATGTCGGCGGTTAAAGGCGCGGACAGGGGCTTGGCGGACAGGGGCTTGGCGGACA
>JBEINZ010000037.1:0-16678 GCA_040377825.1 Hyphomicrobiales bacterium
ACAAAAATTTCGATTTATCGAGATCGGTACACGGCCGGGTAATTCCGCCCCCGCGGCAAAGAGATGTGATAGTGTCTCCATCCTGTTCTCAAGGAGGGGCCGCCGGCCCGACCCACTCGATGCTGTTTCTGGAACTCTCGATCTTCGCGTTCCTGACTTTGGTGAACGCGTTCTTCGTCATGTCGGAGATGGCGCTCGTATCTGCCCGCAAGGCGCGCCTCATGGCTCTCGCCGAAGATGGCGACCGGCGCGCCCGACGTGCCATGGAACTTGGCGAACATCCAAGCCGTTTTCTGTCGGCTGTCCAAATCGGCATCACACTGACCGGTTTGATCGCTGGCGCCTCGTCCGGAGCGCAGCTGTCCGTGCGGCTCGCCGATACGCTGCGCGCCTATGTTCCGGCCATAGCCGGATTCGCGGATCAAATTGCCTTCTTGATCGTCATCATCTTGATGACTTTCGTTACGGTCGTCCTTGCCGAATTGGTTCCGAAACGCATCGCAATCGCGCGGCCCGAGCCCATCGCCCTGATGGTGGCGGACGCGGTCGATGTCATTTCGAAGCTCACGAAGCCGGTCGTGTCGCTTTTATCGGCATCGTCGAATTGGGTCCTGAAGTTCCTCGGTATCGATGTGGCCTCAGGCCCCGACGTGACCGAGGATGAAGTCAAGCATGTGCTCGCCGAGGGCGTGGAATCGGGCGTTCTCGATCCCGAGGAACGCGAGATGCTCGAGGGCGTCATGCGCGTCGCGGACCGGCCGGTTCGCGCGATCATGACGCCGCGGCCGGACCTATACTGGATCGATCCGAACGATCCGCCGGAGAATGTCCGCCGTGAGATCGCCGAATGCCCCTATTCATTGGTCGTTGTTGCCGAGGGTTCGATCGATGAACCGACGGGGGTGGTCTATAAAAAGGACCTGCTCGCGGCAGCGCTCGCCGGCGAGACATTGGACCTACGCGGGGCGTTGCGCGAGCCGGTCATCGTTCCGGAGAACGCGCCGGTCCTGAAGCTGCTGCAGCGCCTTCGTTCGACCTTGGTGCATTGCGCCTTCGTGGTCGACGAATATGGAAGTCTGCAAGGCTTGGTCACCTTGACCGATATCATCGAGGGTATCGCCGGCGACCTCGCCGACGTGGATGCGCCCCATGGCGGCCCAGTGAGGCGCGACGATGGGTCGTGGCTGCTCGACGGCGATACGGATGTGGAAGATTTGAAGCACCTCATCGACCTGCCCGACGATATCGAGCACGGCACGTATCATACGCTCGGCGGTCTGCTTCTCAGTGTGATGAACCGTATCCCATCGGCCGGCGACAAGGCGTTGATCGGAGACTTTGTCTTCGAGGTCATGGACATGGACGGTCGCCGGATCGACAAGGTGCTGGTTTTGCGGCGTGTACCCTTGGGACTTGTTCCCGCGGCCGATGATGACGCGTCGTGAAATGCGCTATCGGGCTGCGCGCAGACTGAGACCGGCCACACCCGCCGCAAGGTTCACGCCGGTTTGAGCTTGGAGGCTCAACGGATTGAGCGCGATGGAACTGTCGAAGCCGCCGATAAGAGCGTTGGCGCCGAGCCCAACCCCTGCCGTCACCTCGGCCGAGGCGCCGATATAGGTTCCGTTCAGCGCGCCCGGTCGCATTCGCGATGTCGGCGCCAGAACGCCCCAGATGAGCGATGTTGAGTTTACGCGACCGATATCGATGCCATAGCGCGAAATCGTGCCGCGATAGAGCTCGACATACTTGCTCCGCGCCGGGCGGTAGATGCAGTCCAGATCGCGCGTCGAGCCCACAATGAAGCCGACGCCGCCGGTGACCTCGCAGGTCAGGATACCGATCTGAATTCGAATATCGGCGGCCGCGGGGGTGGATTGAAGCGCGGCGGCGAGAATGAATGCGACGGCGACGGTTTTCGAAAACATGGCGTGCCTTCAGAGTCTAGCCTAACTCCCACAGTCTACCGCGCAGAAAGCGGCGGGAGCATGTCTTGGGTTAGCCTTTGATCGTCAGCAACGCGATGCTCCGGCGATGCATTCGAGAATGCACGCCAAAGCGCGAACCCGACACAAAGCAAGAGGATCGGTGGAACGATGGCGATCCCGAGTTCGGTGGCGGCATTTCGCGCGGCAAATGGCGCGATCGCGGCCAAGAGAAGGACGTACTTCTCGCCGGGGTTATAGCCGCCTTCGGCTGCGGCCTTGGCCATGAATGCGATCGGGATCGCTAGGATCACGAGGTCGTAATCGAGGAGATAGGGTGTCGTGAGCGGGATCGCAAAGCACAGAACCGCAGCCTTGACGGCGAGTGGCGCGGGACGGACCCACGCAACGATAACCGCGAGCGCGGCTAGGCCGATTGCGATCCCTTGACCGATATAGGCCGTCTGCACATCCGCGCCGTAAAACCGCATCATCGAGAAGACGGTCTGGATCTTGAACCACCCGGTCCCGCCGGCTTCGATGACAATGGTTCGCGTCGGCTCCAGCGAGGCGAAGAACGCGCGCCACGCGTCCAAGCCGAAAACAAGAGCCGAGAGTGCAACAGTCACGACCACGGTCACGGTGGCCGACAAAAAGGCCCGTCCGTGCCGCCCAGCGAGGAGAGCGAGCGGCAGGAGGAGCGCGAACTGGGGCTTGTAGGCAAGAAGGCCGAGGAGGACGCCGGCAAGCCACGGACGCCGTTCCAGGAGAAGAAGCCCCGCGCCGAGCAGCGCGGCAGTAATGAACCCGTTCTGGCCATTTGCGAAATTGACATAGGCACCGGGGAAAGCCGCGGCCATCCAGATCGTGCCCGGCACTTGCGGCGCCACGCGCTTGACCACGGCAAGATAGGCCGCTCCGGTAGAAATGTTGTAGACTGCGAAAGCGCCGAAGTAAGGCAGGAACGCGAGAATCCAGGCAACCGCGAGGAACATCGGCGGGTAGTGCCAGCCGTAATAGCCCTCGATGGGCATCACCGCTTGCTCATAGGCATAGTGGCTTGGCCAGTCGTAGACGGCGGCGATCTTGCCGTCGTGGACCATCAGTCCGGCGGCATAGACGTTCAGAAAATCGATACCTTGAAAGGGACCTGGCCTGAAGACGCCGTGGGCGTCGAGCATCATGACAACCGCCAGGATCACGAATGCGACCAGCGCTATTTTCGAATAGCCGACGGCTCTTTCATGATTTAGCCAATCCGCGCGCAGGACTTTCAGCACCGTAGCCTCCCAAGATCGAGTGGAGGCTACGGCGAAAGTTCCAAGATTGCGTTAGGGCCGCCGGAGCTTTGGGTCAGCGCAGATTGCCGCAGAAGCGCTGGATGCGCCGACAGGCTTCCTCAAGCGCTTCAGTCGCCGTCGCATAGGAGATGCGGAAATGCGGCGCGAGGCCGAAGGCCGATCCCTGCACCACCGCGACACCCTCGGCGTCCAAGAGTTCGGTCACGAAATCCTCGTCGCTCGCGATCTTCCGGCCGGACGGAGCCACGCGGCCGATCGTTCCGGCGCAGGACGGATAGACGTAGAACGCGCCTTCCGGCGTCGGGCATGTCAGTCCGCTCGCTTGATTCAGCATGGACACGACAAGATCGCGCCGCTCCTTGAAGACCGCATTGTTGCGCGCGATGAAGTCCTGCGGACCGTTCAAGGCTTCGACGGCGGCATATTGCGAAATCGACGAGGGATTCGACGTCGACTGCGACTGCAGGTTCGCCATGGCCTTGATCAAGATTTCGGGGCCGGCGGCATAGCCGATGCGCCAGCCGGTCATGCAATAGGCCTTGGAAACGCCGTTCATCGTTAGCGTTCGCTCATAAAGCGCCGGCTCGACCTGGGCAGGTGTGGTGAACACGAAGTCGTCATAGACGAGGTGTTCGTACATGTCGTCCGTCAGCACCCAGACATGCGGATGGCGCATCAGCACGTCGGTCAGCGCCTTCACCTCCTCGCGCGAATAGGCGGCGCCGGAGGGATTGGACGGCGAATTGAAGATCAGCCATTTGGTCTTCGGCGTGATCGCGCGCTCAAGCGCGTCCGCAGTGACCTTGAACCCCGTCGCGATCGACGTCTCGACGAAGACGGGCGTGCCGCCGCCGAGCAGGACGATGTCCGGATAGCTGACCCAATAGGGCGCGGGAATGATAACTTCGTCGCCCGGATTGAGCGTGGCGATGAGCGCGTTGAACAGCACCTGCTTGCCGCCCGTGCCAACCGAGACTTGGCTCGGCTTGTAGCCGAGGCCGTTTTCGCGCTGGTACTTGGCGACGATCGCCGCCTTCAGCTCGGGAATGCCATCAACCGCCGTATACTTCGTGAACCCGTCGCGGATCGCCTTGATCGCGGCTTCCTTGATATTGTCGGGCGTGTCGAAGTCCGGCTCGCCCGCGCCGAGGCCGATCACATCGCGTCCGGCCGCCTTAAGCTCGCGCGCCTTGGTGGTCACGGCGATCGTGGCGGATGGTTTAATGCGCGAGAGCGAATCGGCGATGAAACCCATGGAACGTCTCCGGACAGGCGCCATGAAGAGGCGCGAAAAGGCGGCGGGACCGTAGTCCGCGTCATGCGGGCGAGCAAGCGGAAATCCCGTTTGATATTGATAGCGTATAGGGTTCCAATGCCCGAACGCAGGTCGGGACGCGAAATGCATAGCGAGACCGCGCCATGACGCCATCCATCGCATTGCCACTTTCTCTGGCCGCATTGTGCATCGCGATAGTCGCCGCCTTGGTATTCTTCGTCGCCTTCGGCCGAGAGAATGCATGGGCGCTGGTATTTGGCTCGCCCGATCTCGGCCCGATCGCGTTTGAGACATTCAAGCGTTCCAAGACGCCAAACGATGCACTGATCGCCCCGGTCGATTTGGGGAGTGCCCGCGCGGATGCCGAACCGCCGATCTTCGCATTACCCGCCGACGAACTTCGCCACCGACTCTTGACCGTGGCCGACACCGAGCCATTGACGGTTCACGTTGCCTCCGATCCCGACAGGCGGGAAGACCGTTGGGTGGTCCGCACGCCACTGATGCGCTTTCCCGACACGGTCCGAAGCCGCATCATTCCGCTCGGGTCGGACCGGTCGACGCTGGCGCTTTATTCAAAAAGCCAGATCGGCCAGACGGATTTCGGCGTCAACAGGGCCAGACTTGCGAGATGGATCGAGGCCTTGGAAAAAGCGGCGCCGCCAGCCTAACCGCCGTCACCCGTATTTCAGCTTCATCCCTAAAATCGCTAGGTTCAGCGGCAGCGAGATGACGTTTGACAAGATGATCGGCCAACTGCCGATCAAAATGCCGTAAGTCAGCCAGAGGATGATACCGGCAATCAAAACAAGGAAGGTCGCAAGCGACAGGCTTGACGTATCGCGGTCGCGCAAAACCTTGATCGCTTGGGGAACCCAGCAGAGCGTCGTCAGTATGGCGGCGGCGACGCCGATCATTTCGATCAAAACAAAAGTGGGCAACGCATCACCATTCTTGGAAAACGAAAAAAGCGCGGAGCGCGATTAGTGAGAATCAAAGCGCGTGATTCCATCCGAGCGGCTCGCCGAGATACAGATACGAAAAGGCCGCGAACACAAGGAGCGTGACGGCCTCCTGGATCGTCTGCAACTCGGCGGCGTTGTTAACGGCACGTCCATGGCAATCGGCGGAAACCGTTTTGTGGCGATAGGGCCTGATGCTCTGGGATGATGCGTATCGAGCCGTTTAGGGGAGCCTGCAATGGACATCGCGGTCGAGAAAGTTCGGGAACTGATTGAATACTTGCGGATGCTCGACGGCAAGGAAGACGCAGGGAGCTGGGGCGAAGCCGACGACGCGTTTCAAGAAGATACCGGGGACGTCCACGTATCGGCCGCCGGCGACGGAACGGAACAACAGATCCGTGGCGTGATCAACGGGTTGAACGTGGACGAAAAGGCGGACCTGGTTGCCATGGTCTGGATCGGACGCGGCGACTTCGAAGTCTCGGAATGGCCTGTCGCCCATCGACGCGCCGTTGAGCGCGCCACCGGCTCGACCGCGCGCTACCTCCTAGGCATACCGAATGTCGGAGATCTTCTTGAGGAGGGTCTCGCGGCAATGGGTTACGACACCGATTGACGTTGCGATATGGACTTGGTCGCCATCGCACCCTTTTCCCTCCGAGGCGAAAAGGCCATATTCGACGAATGATCAAACCCGCGAAAAAGATTCCTCGCTCCAAGGACGCCGCGCTCCCGGCGGAGCCCTTCGGCGAACCGCCGGCCACGCAGGGCATGCCCGGCTTTGGCGAAGCGCCGCAGGCCGCATTCGAGGGAGCGCCGCTTTCCGGCTCGGTCAGCGATTGGGCGCGCGAAATTGTCGAGGAGGCTGCAAGTCGCAAGGTCGCGAAAGCCCCGGGCTCGGCAAGTGCGTCGGGCGCCAAGGCACGCAAGAAGGCGGATGCCTCTTCAGCCTCGCCGCGCGAACGGGCGAAGGGCGGGCTCATGCCGGTCGCCGGGCTCGATATCAGCCTGGAAGACGCGGAGGCCATGCCCAAGGGCGGCGCGACCGCGACCGTGGAAGCGCTTCAAGCCCTGATTACCTCCGGCAATCCCCTGTTCAAGGACGGCAAGCTCTGGACACCCCACCGCCCGGATCGGCCGGAAAAGTCCGAAGGCGGTATCCCGCTCAAGATTGTGTCCGAATACACCCCGCAGGGCGATCAGCCGACGGCGATCGTCGATTTGCTCGACGGGGTCGCCCGACAGGATCGGCTGCAGGTGCTGCTCGGCGTAACCGGATCGGGCAAGACCTTCACCATGGCCAACGTCATCGAGCGCACCCAACGGCCTGCCCTGGTTCTCGCCCCAAACAAAACGCTTGCCGCCCAGCTCTACGGCGAGTTCAAGTCCTTCTTTCCGGAGAATGCGGTCGAATACTTCGTTTCCTACTATGACTACTTCCAGCCAGAAGCCTATGTTCCGCGTACCGACACCTATATCGAGAAGGAGTCCTCGATCAACGAGCAGATCGATCGGATGCGCCATGCTGCCACTCGCGCGTTGCTCGAGCGCGATGACGTCATCATCGTCGCCTCTGTCTCCTGCATCTATGGTATCGGCTCGGTGGAAACCTACACGGCCATGACCTTTGCCATTGAGGTCGGCGAGAAGGTCAACCAACGCCAGCTCCTCGCCGATCTTGTCGCCCTGCAGTATCGCCGAAACGAAGCGGCCTTCACGCGCGGCACGTTTCGCGTGCGCGGTGATACGGTCGAGATCTTTCCGGCTCACTATGAAGACCGCGCTTGGCGCGTGTCGCTTTTCGGCGACGAGGTCGAGTCGATCGTCGAATTCGATCCGCTGACGGGGCAGAAAAGCCAGAGCCTGAAGTTCGTCAAGGTCTATGCGAATTCGCATTATGTGACGCCGAAGCCGACGCTGCAGCAGGCGGTTCAGTCGATCAAGGCGGAGCTTCGCCTGCGCCTCGTTGAATTAAACAATGCCGGTCGCCTGCTCGAAGCCCAGCGACTGGAGCAGCGCACCGTGTTCGATCTGGAAATGCTGGAGGCCACCGGCTCCTGCGCCGGCATCGAAAACTACTCGCGCTATCTGACTGGCCGCAAACCGGGCGAGCCGCCGCCGACCTTGTTCGAATATCTGCCGGATAACGCGCTCGTATTCGTTGACGAAAGCCATGTGACGATACCGCAAATTGGCGGCATGTATCGCGGCGACTTCCGGCGCAAGGCGACGCTAGCTGAGTACGGCTTCCGCCTGCCCTCTTGCATGGACAATCGGCCATTGCGTTTTGAGGAATGGAACGCGATGCGGCCGCAGACGATCTGCGTTTCGGCAACGCCGGGCGGCTGGGAGATGGATGAATCGGGTGGCGTCTTTGCCGAGCAGGTGATCCGCCCGACCGGATTGATCGATCCTCCGATCGAGATACGGCCGGCCAAATCGCAGGTCGACGACCTCCTCGGCGAGGTCAAGGAAACCGCGCGGCGCGGCTATCGCACGCTCGTGACGACACTAACCAAGCGAATGGCCGAAGACCTCACAGAATATCTCCACGAGCACGGCGTCCGCGTGCGCTACATGCACTCCGACGTCGAGACGTTGGAGCGTATCGAGATCATCCGGGATCTGCGGCTTGGCGCCTTCGATGTCCTGGTAGGCATCAACTTGCTGCGCGAGGGCCTGGACATCCCCGAATGCGCGCTGGTTGCCATTCTGGACGCCGACAAGGAGGGTTTCCTGCGCTCCGAGACCGCCCTCATTCAGACGATTGGCCGCGCCGCACGCAACGTTGACGGCCGGGTGGTGCTGTACGCTGACCACATGACGGGCTCGATGGAGCGCGCGATCGCGGAAACAAACCGCCGCCGCGAGAAGCAATCGGCCTATAACGTCGAACATGGCATCACGCCGGAGACGATCAAGCGGCAGATCTCAGACATACTCGGGTCCGTCTACGAGCAAGATCACGTCACCGTCGATGCCGGCTTCGCGGAGAGCGGGCATCTGGTCGGGCACAATCTACAGGCCCATATCGCCGATCTGGAAAAGCGGATGCGCGATGCGGCCGCCAATCTGGAATTCGAAACAGCGGCTCGCTTGCGCGACGAGATGAAGCGGTTGCGCGAGACGGATCTCCTGGTTTCCGACGATCCCATAACCCGCCAATCCAATCTGGACGACGCCACCGGGGGCTTCGCGGGCGTGCGCAAGTACGGCGCGGCAGGCAATCTTCCGCCGGCGCGGGTGCGCAAGAATTTGCTGGATGAGATGACCGTCGGGCGGACGGAGATCCCGCTCGCGGAAGGCGCCCCGCCGAGCCGCCCCATGTCCCGTACCACGGCAGGAACCGCCGGCGGCAAGAAGGGCAAGGGCCGCTGGGGCAAACGCTGAACTTACGGGCTCGGCCGGAGCGGCACGAAGACGTGGCTCTTGAAGGCGAAGACCAGTGCTTCGTTCTGGTTGCGCCCTTCGTTATGCATCGACGTCAATCCCCACCCGGGTCGCGACTCAACGATCCGCTTTGCAATGACCTCGGTTCGATAAGTGACGCGATCGCCGACCAGAACCGGGCGGGGCCATTTCATGTCCTCGAACCCGGGGGATGGTCCGAAACTTGGCGTTTCCTCACCGCGCGCCGCGCGTTCGGCCGCGAGGCTGGCGAATTTCGAGACCAAGAGCCGCATGAAAATCGCGCTCGTATGCCACCCAGATGCCGAGAGGCCACCGAATAGCGACGCGCGGCCGGCCTCTTCGGACAGATGGAATGGCTGCGGGTCGTAAAGCTTGGCAAAGGCGACGATTTCCTCGGCGTCGAACGCATGGCTGCCAAGCTCGAAGTTCTCCCCGACCGCGATGTCTTCGAACCACTTCATACGGTTATGTCGCCATGAGCTCGCGTTTGGATGAAGATCGAATGCTCGACCGTCATGACCGTCTCGCCGAGCGCGTTCGTGACCAAGAAGCGAAAGCCGACGATGCCTAGATCAGGCCGACCTTTCGAGACCCGAGTTGCGACGACCTCGGCCACGGCATGGAGCGTATCGCCGGGGCGAACCGGACGTTTCCACGCAAGTTTGTCGATGCCGGGGGCACCGAACGACCGCGTCTTGGCGAGAAGGCCGTCGTAGAGCAGGCGCATGAACATCGCCCCCGCGTGCCAGCCGGAGGCGGCAAGTCCGCCCAGAAGGGACGCCTTGGCCGCTTCCTCGTCGAGATGCATCGGCTGGGGATCGTAGCTGCGGGCGAAAGCAAGAAGTTCGTCGCGGTCGACCGTCTTCGAGCCCAGGTCATGGATCTGGCCGACTTGAAAATCCTCGAAGGCCAGAAGCACGTCCGTCACCGGTTCGACCTCTCCCCGTTTTCCGCTTCAAGCGTTGAACTTGAACAGCATGACATCACCGTCTTGAACCAAGTATTCCTTGCCTTCGTCGCGCGACTTGCCCGCTTCCTTGGCGCCTACCTCGCCCAAGGTCACATAGTCTTCATAGGCGGTCGTTTGCGCTCGGATAAAGCCGCGCTCGAAATCGGAATGGATCACGCCGGCCGCGCCAGGGGCCTTGGTCCCCTTCGCGATTGTCCAGGCGCGCGTTTCTTTCGGGCCGGCCGTGAAATAGGTAATCAGGCCGAGCAGATCGTAGCCCGCGCGGATCAGCCGATCGAGACCGGGCTCGTGCAGGCCGAGGGTCTCCAGGAACTCGAGCTCCTCCTCATCGGAGAGTTGAGCGACTTCCGCTTCGATGGCGGCGGAAATGACGACGGACTTCGCGCCCTGCCGCTTCGCCATCGCTTCCACCGCCGCCGAAAATGCGTTGCCGGTCGCGGCCGAGGCTTCGTCGACATTGCAAACATAGAGCACCGGCTTGGCGGTCAACAACATCATACCGTCAAGCAGCGGCTTGTCGTCCGACGATACGCTCACCAGTCGAGCAGGCTTGCCGGATTGCAGCAACTGCAGCGCCGATTCCATCACCGGCAGAAGCAGCTTCGCGTCGCGATCGCCGCCCGCGGCTTTCTTGCGCAAGGGGACGACGCGGCGTTCGAGGCTGTCGAGATCGGACAACATCAACTCGGTCTCGACGGTCTCCGCGTCCGCAACCGGATCGACCCGCCCTTCCACATGGGTGATGTCGCCGGATTCGAAACAGCGTAGCACGTGAACAATCGCGTCCACCTCACGGATATTGGCCAGGAACTGGTTGCCGAGGCCCTCGCCCTTCGAGGCGCCGCGCACGAGGCCAGCAATATCCACGAAGGTGATCCGCGTCGGCACGATCTGCGCGGATTTCGCCATCTTGGCGATCTTGTCGAGCCGTGGATCCGGCACGGCCACCTCGCCGGTGTTCGGCTCGATCGTGCAGAACGGGTAATTGGCGGCTTGCGCGGCAGCGGTCCGCGTCAGCGCGTTGAAAAGGGTCGACTTGCCGACATTCGGCAGGCCGACAATCCCGCATTTGAAACCCATGGGCGAGGAGTCTTTCTGGTCCGGTACAGATGTCGGTGCGTGTTAGACGGAACCAAGGAGCGAACGTCAAGGGGCGGGCTGTTCACCACGGCAAGGGTGTCCGTGTCCGGTCGCTAACGGCCAGCACCTTGAACAAGGAACCCATCTCGTTGGGCGAGACCAACCGGTCGACTTCGGCGACCAAGCGGTCGCGAACCGCCTGATCCTTGTCCGCGCCCAATCGGCCGGCACGTTCGGCGATGCCGAGACGGAGCAGAAATTCCCCCTGCTCCATCGGTCCATGGACAGCCGCGCCCACCTGCCGCGCGGCTCGGCCAAGCGCGGCGAAATCGACATGGGCGGTCAGGTCCGCCTCGCCCGGCCGAGCGAGCGGGTCGACCGGCTTGTGCGCGCGCACGGCTTGGAAACTATCGCCCGTGGCGGTCTCCGCGCTGCCGTAGTCGATCGCGAGGAGCACACCGCCCTGCCCGGCGATCCGTGCGGCGATCTGATGCATGACCGCAAAAGCGACGGCGCCGACCTCCAGGATCGCGCCGTCCTGGGCCCGCAGCGCAGAGGCGGGAAGGTCTTCCGCTTGCAGCACTTGCGCTCCGATACCAAAGGTCAGCCCACCGTCAGCGTCCAGTCCGACCACCCGCTCGCGCCAGATCCCTTGCGCGCGTTGATACTGACGAATCGGAAGGGCGTCGAAGAATTCGTTGGCGATCGTGATAGTCGGGCCCGGTGGCACGTCTTCCACGCGCTGGTGCCAGACAGGCTTCAAGGGACCAGCCGCGAGCGTCTGAGCTTGGCGATGCTTTAACCGAGCACTGGTCTCGACGAGATGCAGCCGCGCAGCCGCTATAAAATCTGGAGCAAGACGCGCCGCCCGCAACGCGTCGGCCATCAAAGTGCCGCGGCCGGGGCCCAGTTCAACGAGGCGGAACGGGGTCGGACGGCCCATGCGCGTCCAACTGTCGACCGCCCATAGACCGATCAGCTCGCCAAACATCTGGCTGACTTCGGGTGCTGTCACGAAGTCGCCGGCGGCACCAAATGGCTCGCGCGCCATGTAATAGCCGTGCTCGGGATCGCCCAGCGCCAGCGCCATGTAGTCGGTGAGGCTCATGGGGCCGGTGAGCCGGATGAGCGCCTTGATCCGGTGCTCGAGCGGCGTCGGGCTCATCGCCTCATGCCTCGACCCGCCGGCGAGACGCCCAGATCATGAGCGCGCCGCCGGCCAGGATCATCGGCAAGGATAGGACCTGCCCCATCGTGATGCCGCCGGCCAGATAGCCGAGCTGCGCATCGGGTTCGCGGAAGAACTCCACGATGAACCGCGCGATGCCATAGCCGGCCGTAAAAGCGCCCGCGACGAAGCCGGGCTTGGTGAGGAAGTCTAAGCGATGCGTGAGGAAACGCAGGATAACAAAAAGAACGATCCCTTCGAGCGCGGCCTCGTAGAGCTGGCTCGGGTGGCGGGGATCTGGTCCGCCGAAGGGAAAGACGATCGCCCAGGGCACATCCGATACCCGTCCCCAGAGCTCGCCATTGATGAAGTTCGCGATGCGACCGAAAAACACGCCAAACGTCGCCGACGCCGCGAATATGTCGAACAAGGTCAAAGCGGAGAATTGCCGGCCGCGCGCATAAAGGAGCATCGCGACGATCGTGCCGAGAAAGCCTCCATGGAAGGACATGCCCCCCTTCCAAACCATGAAAGCTTCCAACGGCGCGGCGAGATAACTGCTCGGATTGTAGAACAAGACATAGCCGAGCCTTCCGCCGAGTACGATCCCGATGGTCGCGTAAACGATGAAGTCGTCGAGCTCTGCGCGCGTCGGCCGAGAGGTTGTCCCCCAAAGCCGATCGGTCTTCAAGAGGCGGGCGCCATACCACCATCCGAGCAAAATTCCGGCTACATAGGCAAGCGCATACCAGCGAATTGCGATGGGGCCGATCGCGATGGCGACCGGATCTATGGCCGGAAAAGGAAGCGTGAGCGATAACATCGGAACGTCCTCGAAGGCTTGGGCAACAGTGTGACCGCGCGTGCGGGGCGTCAAGCCGACGCTGAAGCCTTCCGACTCCGCCGGCGCGTTATACGTAATGGGGACTGATCTTGCGTGGCCGGGGCGCAATACCCATAGAAAGGTTTGGCTGATTGGTACCCAAAGCTGGCCGCCAAGGAGAATTTTCGATGACGCAAACATCTAACCGTCTATTCGACGAGTTTGCCAAACTGATGACCGACGCCGCGGGGGTCGCACAGGGCGTAAGGCGGGAAGCGGAAACCGCATTCAAGGCTCAGGCCGAAAAATTTCTTTCGGACCTCGACCTCGTGAAGCGGGAAGAATTCGACGTCGTTCGTGAGTTGGCGATAAAGGCGCGCGAGGAAAATGAGTCCTTGAAGGCACGTATCAGTGCCCTTGAGGATCGCATAGCTCATATTCAGACCCCGCCGACGGCACCAGATAGCGGCGAAGCAACACAATTCGCCGGTGGGTCAATCTAACATCTAGATTTTTGGTCAACTGCTTGGGCGCTATCGTTTCTTGCGCTCAAGCGCTTTGTTTGGCTCAATATCTTTCAACTCTCGATCTACCTCGACTCATCGCGCTTACGAAGCGTGAGATCGACGCCACTCGCGCGTTTCTCGTGTGGGCAACTTCCGTTCGCGCTGTCGCACGGGAGTCATCGACACGTATACTGAATCACAAGAGAGATTCGCGCCGGACCACCTGGTTCGGCACCTGTGTAGGATGCGTACCGGGGATCTTGCTTGTTCGGACCCGATGCGGTTTCGGCCCTCCGGCAAGCCCTGTCCGGTTTTGTCGCGTAGCGTTGTGTCCCTGCCGCGTATGGTCCGTCTCTGACGCGAGGACAAGGCCCCATGAGCCTGATCGAATTCGATTTCGAGAAAACCTTAAATCCCGTCGATGTCATCGAAAACGTAGCAGCGCTCGAAGACTGGAGCTTCGAGCGCTCCGGCGACGACGAGATCACAATCTCGGTGGCCGGTCGCTGGTCGGATTATCACGTCTCCTTCTCTTGGATGGAGGCCGTTGAGTCACTGCATTTGGCCTGTGCCTTCGACATCAAGATCCTTGAACCCCGACGCGGCGAGATCATCAAGCTCTTAACCGCGGTGAACGAGCAAATGTGGCTTGGACACTTCGACCTCTGGAGCGACGAAGGCGTGGTCATGTTTCGGCATGGCCTGTTGCTTGCGGGCGGTGTGGAACCGACCTCGCGACAAGTCGAGGGCATGTTGACCAATGCCATCGAAGCTTGCGATCGATACTATCAAGCCTTTCAGTTCGTGGTATGGGCGGGAAGAACGGCCAAGGAGGCCCTGGACGGCGCCTTGTTCGAAACGGCGGGAGAAGCTTGATGAAGGCCGATCCCGAGAGGCTTCCAGTCGGGCTTGAATGATGTGTTGCTCCGCCCGGAAGAAGCGGCGCAAGGGATGTGGACAATGAAAAGCAATCTTCGCAAGGCAGCACCCCTGGTGCTTGTTGGGGCCGGCAAAATGGGTGGAGCCATGCTTGTGGGCTGGCTCGATCAGGGGCTCTCGGCACGTGACGTGTTCGTCATCGACCCCTCACCGCCGCCGGAGATGTTTGATGTTGCGTCGGAGCTCGGCGTATTTCTAGGTCCTACCGCGCCGGAGGGCATTCAAGCCGCAGTCCTTGTCCTGGCGGTTAAACCTCAAATCCTGGAGTCCGTTCTTCCTGGCTTGCTTGCCTTAATTACCGATAGCACCGTTACGGTCTCCATCGCCGCCGGCAAGACGCTTGCGAACTTGGAAGCTGGTCTAGGTCCGTCGGCGATTGTTCGGGCCATGCCCAATACGCCCGCGCAGGTCGGACGCGGCGTTTCCGTTGCTATCGGCAACGATAAAGTCACGCCGATGCAGCGCACCCTCGTGACCGCGCTCTTGGCCGCGGTGGGTAAAGTGGAATGGGTGGCGCAGGAAGGGTTGATGGACGCGGTCACTGCCGTGTCTGGGTCCGGACCAGCCTATGTTTTTCTACTCGCGGAATGCCTTGCCGAAGCGGGCCGCAAGGCCGGCCTCCCGGCTGACCTCGCCCTAACGCTCGCGCGGTCAACTGTCGAAGGCGCCGGAGAGTTACTTTACCGTTCTCCGCTCGACCCAGCGACCTTAAGACGTAACGTAACGTCGCCAAACGGAACAACTGCGGCGGCCCTCGATGTACTGATGGCGGAAAACGGTTTGCAAGTCTTGTTAGAGCAAGCCATCGACGCCGCTACGCAACGATCACGTGCTCTCGCAACTTAAATATACCGACAGAACACCGAACAAATGTTTCTAGCGACTTAAATTTGCACTAAGGGATCATTAACATCTTCTCATTATTCTACGGCAGGTCGTCGTCGAGGTCCATTAATGATTGGTACCGAGTTCGCTGAATTGCTAGAGGCAGCGGAAACCGCTTCGCCACAGTCGCGTAGCGAGAAATTGCGCGTCGCGCGGGATTGTTTTGTCGCCAATGCAGTCCAGCTTTCTGAAGCAGACGTTGCCCGCTTCGACGAAATCATGCGGCGGCTTCTAGACTCCGCGCCGCTGCTTGATCGTGTAACCTTCGCAAAGGCCATGGCGCGATCGCCTCGACTTCCTCAACGTATGCGCCAACGCCTACTTGCCGACAATCCAATGGTCGCCGGACCGATCATGGAACATGCGGTCATGGAAGATCCCGAACTGGCGCAAATTGTTCAATCCGGAAATGAGAGTGCGTGCATCGCGATTGCCAAGCGCGCACCGCTTAGCGGCGTGGTTTCCGACAAGCTCATTGGGACCGGTCACCTCCGAGTGATGATGACGCTCGCGGAGAACACCAAGGCCGAGATATCGCAGAGCGGCTTTGAGATCATGTCCGATCTTGCGATCTCCAATAAGGGGATGGACAAAGCCCTTGCGGCAAGGCCCGACTTACCACCCGCGATAGCCGGGAAACTGATCCGTGCGCTTGAAAGGCGCACCAGTCAGCGTGTTTCCGATATCATTGAGCAAGATCGCGTTCGTGCCCGGCGCCCGCTGATTCTGCGCTGACAACAGTCGCGCTCAATTCGCGCGGAGGACGTTGCCACCTGATCGCAATTCCTGTAAGCGAACCCGGTCTGCGCGCCGACACCCCTGGAGGCAACGCGCCGACCTCGCCGGACGCCGTCCGGCGTGAGGCACAGGCCGACCCGTCTTTAGGAAAGACGATTGGACGGCCTTTTTGATTGAAGAGGACTGCAAGCCATGAGCCGTCAATCCTACGAGCTCGAGGCCTCGATGCGCGATCGTGTGGGCAAGGGGGCCGCTCGGGAGCTGCGTCGTGAAGGCCGTGTACCTGCCGTAATCTATGGCGACAAAAAGCCCCCCATGCCGATCTCGCTTGACTTCAAGGCCGCTGACAGGCGGTTGCGGGGCGGCGGGTTCATGACGACGGTCGCCACGATTTCAGTCGAAGGCGAGAAGATTTTGGTCATTCCCAAGGACTATCATCTCGATCCGGTGAAAGACTTCCTGACGCACATCGATTTTCTGCGGATTGGCGCGGGCGCGACTGTGACCGTCTGGATCCCGGTTCACGTCAACGGCGTGGAAAAGTCCCCCGGCATCAAGCGGGGCGGTGCGCTTAATTATGTCAGACACGAAGTCGAGTGCCTTTGCCGCGCCGATTCGATCCCCGAGGCGATCGATTGCGACGTGTCAAAGCTCGACATAAACGACTCGCTCCACATATCGGCCGTGACGT
>JBEINZ010000056.1:0-13770 GCA_040377825.1 Hyphomicrobiales bacterium
CGACGCCCGACGCCCGACGCCCGACGCCCGACGCCCGACGCCCGACGCCCGCGCTAAAATCTCTGCTCCGAATCACTCCCAACCCCACTCGCATTGACGCATCGACGCTGCCTCTCTAGAGGATGGACCGACCTCGCGGGCGCTTAAGGGCGCCCGCGCGAACCAGGACATCGATCCCATGCCGGCAACCACGCCCCACGCTCTCGATCTTTCGCCCGCGCTTGTCGAGGCGGCCCGCCGGTCCAAGGCATGGCCGTTCGAGGAAGCGCGCAAAGTGGTCGCCCGGCTGGAGAAGTCGGGAAAAACATCGGCGCTGTTTGAGACCGGTTACGGCCCCTCGGGCTTGCCGCATATCGGCACATTCGGCGAGGTCGCGCGCACGACCATGGTGCGTCATGCGTTTCACGTCCTCACTGAAAACAAGATTCCGAGCCGGCTTCTATGCTTTTCGGACGATATGGACGGCATGCGCAAGGTGCCGGACAATGTGCCGAACCAGGATCTGTTGCGCGCCAATCTCGGCAAGTCGCTGACGCGCGTGCCCGATCCGTTCGGCACGCATGACAGCTTCGGACATCACAACAACGCGCGGCTGCGCGGCTTTCTCGACGCTTTCGGCTTCGACTACGAATTCGCCAGCGCGACCGATGTTTACGCAGCCGGAGGTCTCGACGAAAAGCTCCTGAAAATGCTGGAGCGCTACGACGACGTAATGGCCATCATGCTTCCGACGCTGCGTGAGGAGCGACGCAAGACCTATGCGCCGTTCCTGCCGGTGCATCCGAAGACCGGCGTCGTCATGCAGGTGCCGATCGAGGAACGCAATGTCGCCACGGGCATGATCGTGTGGAGCGATCCGGAAACCGGCGAGCGCTATGAGACGCCGGTGACCGGCGGCCATGCCAAGGCGCAGTGGAAGCCCGATTGGGCGCTGCGCTGGGCCGCGCTCGGCGTCGACTATGAGATGTCGGGCAAGGACCACATCGACAATGTGAAGATCTCGGGAAAGATCTGCCGCGTTCTCGGCGAGGAGCCGCCGGAGGGCTTTAACTACGAACTCTTCTTGGACGAGAAGGGCGAGAAGATCTCCAAGTCGAAGGGCAACGGCCTGACGATCGACGAGTGGCTGACCTATGCCTCGCCCGAAAGCCTATCGCTGTTCATGTTCCGCGAGCCGAAGGCGGCCAAGCGACTCTATTTCGACGTGATCCCGAAGAATGTCGACGAATACGACCAGTTCCTGGAAGCCTATCACCGCCAGCCGATCGACCAGCAGCTCGGCAATCCGTCGTGGCATATCCATGCCGGCCGGCCGCCGCAGCCGCAACGCATTGGCGGCAATGTGTCATCGGTCTCCTTCACCATGCTACTCAATCTGGTCTCTGCCTCCAATGCCGAGGATCGCACGGTGCTTTGGGGCTTCCTTGAACGCCACGCGCCCGGCGCCTCGCCGGAGGGCAATCCGCATCTCGACCGGCTCGTCGGCTACGCGATCCGCTACTTCCACGATTTCGTCAAGCCGTTGAAGGTCTTCCGCCCGGCTTCCGAAGCGGAGCGGATTGCTCTCGTCGCGCTCGATGCCGGGCTCGCCGGCCTCGGCGCCGGCGCCGGTCAGGACGAGATTCAAAGCGTCATCTACGATATCGGCCGCACCTATTTCCCCGATGCCAAGAAGCCGGGTCCGGACGGCCGCCCCGGCGTTTCGCAGGAGTTCTTCGCGAGCCTCTACCAGATCCTGATCGGCCAGGAACGCGGTCCGCGCTTCGGTTCCTTCGTCGCGCTCTACGGTATCGCGGAAACCCGCGCCCTCATCGCCAAGGCCCTCGCCGGCACCCTCGTCAGCGAAAGCGAGGCGTCGCGGCTGAAGGCGGCGGGATAGGGTGCCTGCTCAAGTTATTGAATCTGGGCCATTCCTCGTCGATCGGATGAGCACATCCGATCGGGAAATGCTCTACCGTCCGCCCTCCGCGACGATCGGCGCTGGCATCCGCCAAAGGCCCTGATTTTCCTTGCGCGCCTGGGTTTCCGCCGCCGCATGAGGGCCGTTGGCGGTGATCGCTTTTGCCCAACCGCGGCGGATCATCCATTCGGTAAGGTCGGTCGGGCCGATCGAGCAATGCGTGGCGAAGGTCCCCTCTCGCGCGTCCTTCGGCACCATGCATTGCACGCCGCGCCCACGCACGAACGCGCGGAGCGCCGCTGTCGCCGCCGCGCCGCAGGCCCAAGTCCGGCCGTCGGCTTCCGGGCAGGTCTCGCTCGCGCCAGGCGGTTCCATGTCTTTCAGGGTCACGACAATGTCGCCGGCCTTCAAGGTCCGTCCGTCGACCACGAGAATCGGGCGCAGGACCCGAGGCTTTTCCGGCTTGGCGGGGTTGGGCGGCGTTGGCTCCGGGACGATCCGCTGAAGCGGACCGGTGACCGTTGGTGCTGGCGTCACGCCCCTAGGCGTTACGTCTCGCACGCGGCCTTGCTCGGGTGCTGGCGGTGGAGCCGAGAGCGATGCCGCTTCAGGCAGAATCGAGCCGGGCTTTGGGTTTTGCCTCGCGTCGTCAGGTGTCCCGTGTCCTTCGGCTGCCGCCGGCGGAGCCATGGAGGCCGGCGGGGGCAGATAAGGTGGGGTAGCGGCCGGCCTCCCGATCAAGTTCGGAATCGCGCGAATTCCCGTAATCGCTGCCACCGAGGTCGCCGCCATGACCGAAACGATCAGCGCGCGCGGGATCATTGGCTGGCCCAAACAATGCGTGCCATCCAGCAAACGTCTTCGGCCTTCAACCGCATGCCGGCCGGCTCCTCGCCAAGTCGGACGACCTCGATCGCGCGCGCGGTACGCCGGATGAAGGTGCGCGCCAGCATCGCGCCGTCGACGGTACGAATGAGGACGCGGTCGCCGCGCCGCACTTGCGCGGAGGGGGACACAAGGATGACGTCGCCATCGCGATAAAGCGGATGCATTGTACCGTCGGCGACCTCGAGCGCGTAAAGATCGTGGTCGGCGGCGCCGGGAAAATCGACCGCATCCCAACTGTCCCCGCTTGGCCGGCCGGTCGCGTCGAAGTGCCCCGGGCCGGCGGCTTCGGCAAACCCCAGGAATGGGACGGCGCGAACCGCCGGCAGACGGTCGACATGAGCCTCGGCTAGCAACTCGCCGAAGGATTCGATTCCCAAACCGCTGGTGTGCAGAACTTTGGCAATCGACTCCGTCGAAGGCCAACGCGGCCTGCCGTCGGCACCGACCCGCTTGGATCGGTTGAAGGTCGTCGGGTCCAGCCCGGCGCGGCGTGCCAATGCGGACAGGCTGATGCCTTCGCGCGCCGCAAAGGCATCAATCGCCGCCCAAATCCGCGTATGGCTCAATGCCGGAGTATCGCCCCCATCCATTCTCTGAGACCCTCCCGGATCCCCGTTTCGACCGCCTCGGCTCGCCTCAGGCAAGCCTCTTCGACATTCGGTGATCGATGTTTCATCTAGCGTGGCGCGCCGATTATGCCGCTTTTCTACGCGGGGCACATGATCCCATGGGCGTTGCGCGCGCGCCATGAGGAAAACATGCTCATTAGTGCAGGAAAATTTACCCGGTAACTTAAGGTTGCGAATACCCTTTAAAGATCGTTTTGTGTGGATAATCCTGCCGATCGACCAAGCCACCGAGCTTTTCGGCGCCTTGTGCGGTCGTTTGCGTAACGCTACGCTTGAAAAGGTCAGGATGGTGTCGATGTCTGAAGGTTTGGTGTTCAAGATTTGCCCAAGGTCACTGTGGGTTGAGGCTGAGAAAGCGGGTGTCTTTACGGGGGCGCCCGTCGATATCGCGGATGGTTTCATCCATTTTTCAACAGCCGCGCAGGTTGGCGAGACAGCGTCCAAGCATTTTGCCGGCATGAGTGATCTCCTGCTCATCGCAATCGATACGCAAGCGCTTGGCGCCGCCCTGGTCTTCGAAACGTCGCGGGGCGGTCAGCTGTTCCCGCATCTTTACAGTCACTTATCGCTCGATGCGGTTCGCCTTGTCGTGCCGTTGCCCCTTGGGACGGACGGGCGTCACGTGTTCCCGGAGAACCTTGCCGGGGATCAAGCGGCGTGAACCTCTACGATCTGGCCCGTCCGGCCCTTTTCGCGCTGGATCCGGAAACGGCGCATGGACTTGCCATTCGCGCGCTGAAGCTCGGACTCGCCACGCCGATCCTGTCGAAGGCGGATCCGCGCCTTCGTGTCTCGGCGATGGGCCTTACATTTCCCAATCCGCTCGGAATGGCCGCCGGCTTCGACAAAAACGGCGAAGTACCGGACGCGCTCTTGTCGCTTGGGTTCGGCTTTACGGAAATCGGTACGGTTACGCCGAAGCCGCAGAGCGGCAACCCTCGCCCTCGCATTTTCCGCTTGGTGGCGGATCGATCGATGATCAATCGCCTCGGTTTCAACAATGAAGGACACGCCGCGCTGCGCGCGCGGCTGGCCGCGCGAGCCGAGCGAGGTGGCATCGTTGGGGTCAATCTAGGCGCCAATAAGGATACCGTGGACCGCGCGGCGGACTACGTCGCCGGCATCGAAGCCTTCGCGCCCCTTGCCTGCTATTTTACGATCAATGTCTCGTCGCCCAATACGCCGGGATTGCGCGAATTGCAGATGCGCGCCGCCCTGTCCGACCTCCTCGCGCGCGTGCTTGCGGCCCGGGATGCCGCGGCGGGGCGCCACGGAAGGGTCGTGCCGATTTTGTTGAAGATCTCGCCCGATATGGACGATGCCGGACTTGAGGCGGTCGCCGCTGAAGCGCGGGCGCGCGCGATCGACGGCGTGATCGTTGCCAATACCACGACGGCACGCCGCGGTCTTAGGGACCCGAAGGCGGTTGAGACAGGCGGCCTTTCCGGGGCACCGCTGTTTCGGGCATCGACCATCGCGGTCGCCAAGATGCGGCGCCTGCTCGGCAAGAACATGATAATAATCGGAGTCGGCGGGGTCGAGAGTGGCGAGACGGCCTTCGCCAAGATCTTGGCCGGGGCTAACCTCGTGCAGCTTTATACCGGCCTCGTCTATCAGGGGCCGGGCCTTGTCGGCGACATCGTAGCGCATTTCAGCCGTGAACTCGATCGGCGCGGGACGGGTTCGATCGCCGACTTGGTCGGGAGCGAAATGCAAGCTTGGATCGCGGGCGTGCCGGGCGCGGGCTGACGTGACCGTCGGCAAGCCCCCAAAATCATCTATTCACTCGCGACAGAGAAAAAACACGTAGGCGGCGCGGCCACACGGGAAGTTTATTCTATGTTTCGGCGTACACCCGTCCCGATTCGCGGGTAGTTTTTGCCGTATCATGGCGCGCGCGTTCTAGATCCGCGCGCCTCGCGTGAGCAGTTGCGGAGTCATCGACATTGCAGCTCTACCTTCCCATCGCCGAACTCTCAGTGAACATTTTCACGATCTTCGGCATGGGCGCGGCGGTCGGCTTTCTGTCTGGGCTTTTGGGCGTCGGAGGCGGCTTTCTTTTAACGCCGCTGCTTGTGTTTTCGGGTATTCCGCCCGCCGTTGCGGTCTCCACGGTCACAAGCCAGATCGTTGCCTCCTCCGCGTCGGGCACGTTGGCCTATTGGCGTCGCAAATCGATCGATTGGAAGCTCGCCGGCTTCCTCGTGGTCGCGGGCTCGCTTGGCAGCGTGCTCGGCGTTCAGGCCTTTCGGTACTTGCGGGTCAAGGGCCAGCTCGATTTGGTCATTAGCCTTTGCTACGTGGTCTTTCTCGGCGGTATCGGCTTGCTGATGTTGATCGAATCCGCCCGCGCCCTGCGCGCGGCGAACGCCAACAAGCCCGTTGAGATCAAAAAACCGCGCCACCATGGCTGGATTCACGGATTGCCGTTCAAGGTCCGCTTCCATCGTTCGCGGCTCTATATCTCCGCGCTTCCGATTCTCGCCCTTGGCCTTTTCATCGGCTTCCTCGGCACGCTGCTCGGCATCGGCGGCGGCTTCATCATGGTGCCCGCGTTGATCTACCTGCTGAAGGTTCCGACCGGCGTGGTCATCGGGACATCGTTGGTCCAAATCCTCGTAACCATGGCCGTGGCGACCGTGCTTCAAGCGGCGACAAACCATTCGGTCGACGTGCTGCTGGGCTTGGTGCTCATGGTCGGCGGTGTGATCGGCGCACAATTCGGCGCACAAGTCGGCAGCCGGCTACGCGGGGAACATCTGCGCGCCTTGCTCGGAATCCTGATCCTCGCCGTCGGCGCGCGTTTCGCGTTGGATCTCGTTATGGCACCGAGCGAGCCCTATTCGCTCTGGACGATCGAACAGGGAAACGCGCCATGAGGGCGGCCGCGCTGGCGATGGCGCTCATCGGCTCGCTTGGCGGTCAGGCGCTTGCCGAAACGCTGGTGGCGACCACCTCCACCAATGTCGTGGAAATCAGCTCAAACTTTTCCGGCACCGACATCGCGGTGTTCGGCATGATCGAACGCGATCGAGCGACGGTCTCGCGCGCTGAGCCCTATAAGGTCGCGGTGCAGCTTTTTGGCCCGAAGGAAACGGTCATGACCCGCCGCAAGGAGCGGCGCGCGGGCATTTGGGTGAATGCCACCAGCCGGGTCCATGCCGATGTCCCGAGCTTTTATGTGGTGCTGACGACCGATCCGATCGCGGACATTGCCACGCCCGAGACCCTGAAGCGTTTTCAAGTCGGCCTCGCCAATCTGCTTCTGCCGCAAAAGATCGTCGGCGGAATCGATGTAGAAGGCGGCAATCCGGAATTCCGCGAGGCGTTCATAAGGCTAAAGTCCCAAGCCGGACTTTACCGCGAGGTGGCGAATAAGGTCGAATTCCTGACGCCCTCGCTTTTTCGCGCGACAATCCCCATTCCAGCGAATGTCCCGATCGGTCGATACCGCGTCCAGATCGTGCTGTTCCAAGAGGGTTTGTCGCTCGCCGAACATTCCTCGGATTTGGTGATTTCCAAGACCGGTTTCGAGCAGTTGATCTACGACCTCGCGTTCTCCGCCTCGCTGGTCTACGGGCTAGGCACGGTGATCTTGGCGCTGGTCATCGGCTGGATCGGCTCGGTGGTATTCCGGCGGGATTGAGTATCAATCCCCCCGCAACCACGTCCCCGGAAAGCTGTAGACCCGTCCGTCCCCCAGCAAATGGGCGCTGAGGCCGTCGCGTTTGAACAGGCCGCGATAGGCTGGGCCGAGGATGTTGAGGCCGCCGGTATAGGCGCCGATTGCCGGCAACATGAGACGGCGGCCGTCAGTGGCGAAACAGCGGCGGCGGACGGATTTCGGGACGAGCGCGACCCTCGCGGTCGGGTGCAGATGGCCGCAGACCTCGATCGCATGCGCCGAAGCCGCGTCCTCGCCCCAATCCGGGCTCGGCTCATGCCGAAAAACAAAAGGCCCGATCGAGGCCTCCTCCAAGATCGTGCCGCCGACCGTCGCCGCTATGCCGCGATCATGGTTGCCCGCGATCCAGATCCAATCACGGCCGCGCTGGAGCGCGGCGAGCGTCGCCCGGTCCGCCGGGGACAAACGTTCCTCGCCGAACGGATCGTGGAAGGCATCGCCAAGTGAGATCACCGTCTTGGGCTGCAGTCTGGTGATCGCCAAGCCGAGCTGAGCAAGTGTTGCCGCCGTGTCGTAGGGCGGCAGGAACGCGCCGCGCCGGGCATGGGACGAGCCCTTTTCGAAATGCAGATCCGCGACGATCAGGATGCGCTCGTCCGGCCACCAGGCGACCCCTTCCGGCATCAAGTCGAGCGCCACACCCGCAAGGTCCACAGTCGCCGCCGCAAGCGCGCGGCCGGCGAAGGGGGTGGCATCCGACAAAAGATCGTCGCGGGATTGGGCGGCGGTTCGAATCATCGTGTGATCTTTGCCCAAAACGATCCCATTTTCACCCCACTCGCGGCACCTGCGACACCTTAAACGCGGCTCATCCCATCGCCTCCGCGACAAGCGCGTCGGCGGCCTCGCGCAGTAGCGTCTCGTCGGTCTCTCCGCCAACGCGCTCGCGGCCGATATCGACCAGGATCGGCACGGCGAGCGGCGAGATCCGGTCGAGCCCCTTCAGCACGACATGATCGCGCACCCGCGCCAGCATCTGCCCGAGGCGGCTGATGTCGAGCAGGCCGGCCGAGGCATCCGCCCAGGTCGCCCTGAGAAGGACATGGTCCGGCTCGTGGCTGCGCAGCACGTCGTAGACAAGATCGGTGGAGACGGTCACTTGCCGACCGGTCTTTTCCTGTCCGGGATGGCGCCGTTCGATCAGGCCGGCGATAACCGCCGTGGTGCGGAAGGTGCGTTTCAGGAGATAGCTGTCAGCCATCCAGGCCTCCAGATCGTCGCCGAGCATGTCCTCGTCGAAGAGCTGGCCGGGGGAGGGCCGTCCGGCGGCGAAGGCGGCGCCGAGATCATTGACCGCCCAGATCGCCAGCGAATAATCCGAGGCGATGAAGCCGAGCGGCCGCAGCCGCAGGCGCTCCAGCCGCCGGGTCAGCAGCATGCCGAGCGTTTGATGCGCGAGCCGCCCCTCGAAGGGATAGGCGACCATGTAGAACTTGTCGCCTTGCGGAAAGGTCTCGATCAGCAGTTCGTCGCGCTTGGGGAGCACGGACCGAAGCCTTTGCAGGCGTAGCCAATCGGCGACCTGGGCGGGAAGCTTGCCCCACTGGTCGGGATCGGCCAGCATCGCGCGGACCTTGTCGGCGAGATAGGTCGACAGCGGAAACTTGCCGCCGGCATAAGACGGCACGCGTGGGCTCTCGTCCTTGGTGCGCGTGACCAGTGCCTCGTTTTCCCGGATCGTTTCGAACCGCAGTACTTCCCCGCCGAACATGAAAGTATCGCCGCGCGCCAGCGTCTCGAAAAAATACTCCTCCATTTCGCCAAGCACCCGCCCGCCACGCGAAGGCGTGCCGCCGGAGACCTTGGACACCAGCCTCACCTTCAGCATCGGCGCCTCAACGATGGTGCCGACATTGAGCCGCCAGGTCTGCGCGACCGCCGGATTGGAGACGCGCCACAGCCCATCCTTGGTCTTGCGGATCTTGGCGTATCGCTCGTAACTCTTCAGCGCATAGCCGCCGGTCGCGACGAAATCGACCACCCGGTCGAAAGTCGCGCGGTCGAGTTCGCGGTAGGGGTAGGCCGAGATCACCTCGCGATAGAGCGCGTCGGCGTCGAAGGGCGCGGCGACGGCCATGCCGAGCACGTGCTGGGCGAGCACATCGAGCGCGCCCGGGCGGATCGGCGGCGTGTCCTGATCGCCGACATAATTTGCCTCGAGCGCCGCGCGGCACTCCATCACCTCGAACCGATTGGCCGGCACGAGCAGCGCGACGCTCGGCTCGTCCAAGCGATGGTTGGCGCGGCCGATGCGCTGGGCAAGCCGCGAGGCCCCCTTCGGCGCGCCGACATGGATGACAAGATCGACGTCGCCCCAGTCGATGCCGAGATCGAGCGTGGAGGTGGCGACCACCGCGTCGAGCCCACCGGCCGCCATCGCCGCCTCCACGCGACGGCGCTGCGCGACATCGAGCGAGCCGTGGTGCAGCGCGATCTTCAGCGTATCCTCGTTGATGCGCCAGAGTTCCTGGAAGACGATTTCCGCTTGGCTGCGCGTATTGACGAAAATCAGCGTCGTCTTGGCGGTCTTGATCGCGGCATAGAGTTCCGGAAAAGCATAGCGCGCCGAATGACCGGACCAGGGGATCCGCTCGGCTGATTCCAAAATCCGGATTCTCGGCGCCGCCCCGCCGGCAACCGTCACGATATCGGCAAGAGCCTCCTCGGTGCCGTCTTGCGGCACCAGCCAGCGGGCAAGTTCATCCGGGTCGGAAACCGTCGCCGAAAGACCGACCGCGCGGGCCGATGGCGCGATTCGTTTCAGCCGGGCAAGGGCCAGCGCCAGAAGGTCGCCGCGTTTCGACGTCACCAGCGCATGAAGCTCGTCGAAGACGACGACCTTGAGATCGGCGAAGAGATCCTCCGCCTCGCGACTGGCGATGAGCAGCTCGACTTGCTCGGGCGTCGTCATCAGGATATCCGGCGGCAGGGACTTCTGTCGCTGCCGCTTATGCGCGGGCGTATCGCCGGTGCGCGTCTCCACCCGGATCGACAGGCCCATCTCGGTGATCGGCGTCTCGACATTGCGCGCGACATCGACGGCGAGCGCCTTCAGCGGCGAGATGTAAAGCGTGTGGATGCCGGTACGCGCCAGTTTTCGTCCGCGTGCCGCGAGCGCGCGGCGCGGCCCATCCGCGAGATCGACCAACGACGGCAGGAACCCCGCGAGCGTCTTGCCCGCGCCGGTCGGAGCAATCAGCAGCGCGGAGCGTCCGGCGCGTGCCTTGTCCAGCAGCGCGATCTGATGCGCGCGCGGCGCCCAGCCGCGCGCGCTAAACCACGCGGCGAAGCGCTCCGGCAGGATGTCGGCGGGATCGGTCGGATCGGGTTCTAGCGGCGCATTCACGCCCGAAGCGTTAATCGCCTTGGCGTCCGGCGTCGAGCGTGTCGTATCCATAAAGAAAAACGGCCCGCGTGGGGCGGGCCGTTCCGGTCAGGCAAAGCGGCGGGATTTACTGGCAGTCGAGCCACTCGAATGGCTTGCCCTGATAATCATAGCGCACCGACGCCACGCAGTTCGACCCGCGCGGCTTGCGGCGCTCGACTTGAACGGGCGCCTCGTAGGTGCGCTGCGGGGGCATGACGTAGGTGGTCGGCGGCGCATAATAGGGTTGCGGCGCGACATAAACGCGACGCGGCTGGGGCACATAGACCACCTCGTCGTCTTCCGGCGGGTAGGCATAGGCCGGCTGCTGGTTGGCCAGCGCCCCGCCGACGATGATGCCCGTTGCCAAGCCGATGATCCCACCCGCGATGGCCGCGCCGCGCTTGTCACCGGCGTGAGCCGTGCCGGCAAGCGGGACCGCGAGCAGGGCGGCGGAAAGAAGAACGGTCAGGGCGGGCTTCATGGTCATTGGCTTTCGAAACTCGAGCGGAACAAATTCGGGGGGCGGGCAGCGTGAAACCGATCCGCTATGCGACGGATCTGATCGATCGACGTTTTCCGAGAGGATCAGCGGCAGACGCGACGGACGTATTCGTTGCCGTAATCGTCTTCCACGATCACGCGGCGGCAGCGTACCGGCCGTTCGTAATAGACGACCGGCGGCGGCGAAACGAAGCGCGGCTGATCGTAGTAGTAGACCTGCCCGCTATGCTGCCGGGGCTGCTGCGCCTGGGCGGCGACACCGCCGAGGATCGCGCCGCCAACCAGACCGGCGATGAAGGCGCCGCCGTCATTCGCGCTGGCGGGCTTCGTCGTACCCACGGCGACAGCGCCCAGGACCAGGGCGGCGACAGTGGCGACCTTGATGGCGTTGCGGATCATGGTTCTTGTCCTTCCAAATCTGTGAGGGGAAGAAATGTCCCCGTTTCATACCGAGCAAATTACGATTCCTTTGCGGTATAATTTTGTAACGCGCCATTCAGGCACTGTACAGAAACTGAAATTTCAATCACGAAATCGTGATAATTGGCATTATCGTCGACGCGCCACGGCCGCGACCCCCTCGATCGGGTGCCCGCGATCGGAACGAAGCAAAATCCCTTGAGTAACCTCGACAGCAAATCCCGATACCGTGAGGCGATCGGTTAGATAACCCGTGCCATGTGCATAACGCAGGCTGTCGAGCAGCCTGTATCCACGAGGATCGTCTTGCAAACCAAGCCGTTCGACGGTGAAGGCGATCATCCCGCCTGGCGCGAGCGCGCGATGCGCGGCCGCGATGACCGGCGCGAGATCGCCGAGATAGCAGAACACATCCGCCGCGCACACGAGATCGAGCGAGCCGGCCGGGCGGGACAGCAGATCGGCAACAATGTCGCCGACCGCCAGCGCGTCGTAGATCCCTTTCGCCGCCGCCTCGCCGATCATCCGTTCGGATAGGTCCACGCCCTCCAGGCGTTCGACGCGCGCGCGCAGCCGCGCGCCCATGAGCCCCGTCCCGCAGCCGAGATCGAGCGCGCGGGCGAACCGGCGGCCCGGCCCGGCTACCTCGATCGCCGCCAAGAGATGATCCGGCGCGCGATAGTCGAGCGCGTCGACCAGCGCGGTTTCGAACGTGTCGGCATAGGCCTCAAACAGCGCGCGCACATAGCCGGCGGGCGGCGCGACGGGGGTCTCCTCGTCGAGCCGCGCGCGCTTCAGCGCCGCTCCGAGCCGATCGTCCGGATCGAGCGCCGCGGCCTTCGCGAACGCATCCGCGGCCGCCACTTTCGCGCCGAGCTTTTCCCGGAGTTCGCCAAGCCGAAACCACCCAGCCGCCCAACCTGCCGCAAGGTCCAGGGCCTGCTCGACCAAATCCGCCGCCGCCACCGTCTCCCCGCGCGCATCAAGCTCGGTTGCATAGTGATAGCGCCGGTCGGCCAGGGGTTCGCCCGAGGAAAGGAAGATAGGGATCATCGGCATCCGTCGGTCCTTGGGGATCATTGTGTTCGAGCTATAGCCCGGCCGATGACCTTTTGCGCCAGCCCGGCGAAAACCAAAAGCGGCGCCATCATCAGCACGGTCGCGGCGGAAAACCGAGCCCAGTCCTCGGCCTCCCCGCCGATCTGCGCCTCCTTGATGGACAATTGGCCGACGAGCCAGGGCGGCAGGGTCATGGCGTGATCGGTCGCCAGATAGGCCGCAAAGAGATATTCGTTCCAGCACAGGATGAAGACGAGAAGCCCGGCGCCGACGATCTCGCGGAGCGACATCGGCACGATAATGGTGAAAAAGATCAAGGGATGCGACGCGCCGTCGAGCCGCGCGGCTTCTTCCTGGTCGCTCGCGCGGGTGCCGAAAACCGGCAGCAGCAGCCAGACGGCGACCGGCAGGTTGATCGCCGTATAGGTGACGATCAGCGCGAAGGTGGTGTCGAGCGTACCGGTCGCGCGCGCCATGAGATAAAGCGGCAGCACCACGACGATCGGCGGCAGAACGCGTATCGCGAGCATGGCAACAAGCAGGCCCGCATTGGCCGCGATTCCGCCGACGCGAAACCGCGTGAGTCCGTAAACCGCCATGCCCGCGATCAAGAGTGCCAGCCCGGTCGCAACGAACGCGACGACGACGGAATTGATATAGCGCGCGACGAGATTGTCCGAGGGATCGGTGAGCAGGAAGATCCAAGCATCGAGCTTTGGCTGAAAATCCAGGAAGGGCAGATAGAACGGCCCGCTATTAATCTCCGCCGCGCCCTTGAAGGCGGTCGAGAGCACCCAAGCAAGCGGGAACAGGCACACAAGGCTCCAGACGATCAGTATCGCATAGGCAAGCGCGCGGCTCATTGACCAACGCGGCCGTCGGTTTGGGAGGGGAACGGTTCGCCGGCTCATGGGCCAAGCCGCCTTCGAGAGCAATGCATTGGACGATAGTGGCGCATGCCGAGGGCGGTGGATCAATGCCGGGCATGGCAAGGCGGGCATCCGGCGCCGCCGCTCGGCACTGACATGAACGCAAAATCAGTGGCGGGCGCCCTTCGCGATTTCAATCCCGAGGCGGCGCTCCCAGCCTTCCAGGACGCTGGGTGGGACTATGTCGTCATTATCGAGATCCGAAAGCGAAACGAAGTCATCCGTCAGCGGGCTGTAAAGGTACCTGACGCCAAGGAGACCTTCCGGAGTCTCCAAATGACCGGGAAGCTTCGCCAGCACACAGCCCATCGATACGAAAAGCTCGATGATCTTGCCGACAGAAAGCCACGGACCGCCGCTGCGCTGAGCCACAAAATCACGCCTAGTGGGCG
>JBEINZ010000349.1:0-1713 GCA_040377825.1 Hyphomicrobiales bacterium
CGCCCGAAGGAACGTTTTTGCGGTCCTTTTTCTTCACGCCTTCGCTGGCGGCTGCTTTTTTGGTTTGTGCTTTTGCCATAATATCAGTGATTTGTGCCTGGTGCCTGGTGCCTCGTGGCTTCGGTATCCGGCGCTATCTCACTCCTCCTACTTAACTCGTTGTACTACGCTCTAATCGACTAGGCACTTCGGCACTAGGCGTTAGGCACTATTTCGTTACCATTTTCTTGCCGGCAATCGCCACCGCCTTACCCTTACGGGTACGGGCATTGGTGTGCGTGCGCTGGCCACGAACCGGCAGACCGCGCCGATGGCGCAGACCGCGATAACATCCGAGGTCCATAAGACGCTTGATGTTCATCGCGACTTCGCGGCGAAGATCGCCCTCGACCATGTAATCGCGGTCAATCGTCTCGCGGATCATCAGAACCTCGGAATCCGAGAGTTCATTGACACGCCTCTCCGGCTGGATGCGGACCTTCTCCACGATCTCGCTAGCCTTCTTCGGCCCGATCCCATGGATATACTGGAGCGCGATCACGACGCGCTTGTTCGTCGGAATGTTGACGCCTGCGATGCGGGCCACGGCTTCTTCTCCAGTCGATGCGGTCGTCTTGCGACGCCATTCATTCGAAGTGTCGATCTCGTTCGGCCTGCCCCACCGTCCATCGGAACGGGCGGAAACAAAGGCCAGCGAACTCTTCTCCTTCGGGGGCGTCCTTCACAAGACAATAAGACCGGTGACGGTCCCCTTCCGGATACCGACGCCGATCGCGTTGTTTTAGCGATTAAGCGACGGTTCATATCGGATTCCACGGCCGGACGTCAACCACCCGACCGCAACTGATTACGATTCTCTTGCCGAACCGACCGAACGCGGCGCTTTGTATCGCACCACGACACAAATAACTTACGCTGGCCTCAACGCCCAAGAATGGACGCGATATCGGCCGACACCTCGTCGATAGCGCGCATGCCATCAACGATCTTCAGGTCGCCGATACCGGCATAGTAGTCGGACAACGGAGCAGTCTTTCGACGATATTCCTCAAGACGAACGCGGAAGGACTCCGGATTGTCGTCGGGGCGGATTTGGCCGCCGGTTCGCACGGTTTCGGCGACCCGAGCTTCCATGCGCCGAACCAGCGCTTCCTCGTCAACCTTCAATTCGATGACCGCATCAAGCGACAAGCCCCGCTCCGCGAGCATGGTCCGAAGCGCCTCGGCTTGCGCGACCGTGCGCGGAAAACCGTCGAGTATGAACCCGTTCGCACAGTCGGGCTGTTCGATTCGATTGGCGACGACACCAATCACGATTTCATCGGAAACGAGCCCGCCCGCCTCCATCACGGCCTTCGCCTTGAGACCGACATCGCTGCCCGCCTTGACCGCCGAACGCAGCATGTCGCCGGTCGAGAGCTGTGCGATGCCATGCTTTTCCACGAGCCGCGACGCTTGGGTTCCCTTACCCGCTCCGGGCGGCCCAAGCAGAATCAACCTCATTTCCGCCCCCCCTTCAGCTTCGCCCTCTTGATCAGACCTTCATACTGATGGGCGAGCAGATGCCCCTGGATCTGCGAGACCGTGTCCATGGTCACCGAAACCACGATCAGGATCGACGTGCCGCCGAGCGCCCGTGTGGACTCCGGCGCGCCCATGAAGCTGATCAGGAATTCGGGCAGCAGACAGACCGCGGCGATATAGGCCGCGCCG
>JBEINZ010000285.1:0-3495 GCA_040377825.1 Hyphomicrobiales bacterium
GACGCCCCGCGCTACCGCCGCATCGCGCATCTCGGCGAACTGGCCGATTTGATTGCAGGGATCGAATAGCCGAGGCGGCCTTACCGGCGCACCGCGCGCGCGACAGCCATAACGCACAGGATCTCGAAGAGGATGTTGACCCCGGTCATCGTGGCCAGCCCGCCGAAGTCGAAGGGCGGCGGGCGCCGGTGCGTTTCGTCACGCCGCTGTCAAACGGCACGCCGACGATGCCGATGTCGATGTTGGACAGTGTTTCCGTGAAGTGCAGCCGGAAGAAGGTCGGGATGCCGGTATAGTGTGGACGCAATTGCGGATCAGCGAGTTCGGGATAGTTGGCGATTGTTTTGATCATGGGGACGGTCCAAGCGGATGGGGGGGGTAATCGGTTCAGGTCGTCTCGCGATGGATCGTGAACGGCGACCATGACTGGCTGACCGGCATCAACTCCAGCACGTTTATGTTTACATGCGGTGGCAAGGTTGCCACCCAATAGATCGTTTCGGCGATATCGGCCGGCTGCAGGGCGTGCGCGCCGGCGTAAAGCTTATCATGGGCCGCTTGGTCGCCCCCGGTGCGCACCAATGTGAATTCGCTCTCGCAAAGCCCGGGCTCGATCGAGGTCACGCGGACGCCCGTGCCGGTCAGATCGCTGCGAAGGCCCTTCGTGAACATGTGTACGAAGGCCTTTGTGCCGCCATAGACGTTGCCACCGGGATAGGGGTAATGCGCGGCGATCGACCCGAGATTGACGATTGCGCCCTTTCGCTCGATTAGCAGCGGCAGGAGCTTGCGGGTGATCGTAGCGAGCGCGGTCACGTTGGTATCGATCATCTGGCGCCATTGGTCGAGGTCGCTTTTCTGTGCAGGACTGGTGCCGAGCGCCAAGCCAGCATTGTTGACGAGCAGGTCGATGCCTTGAAACGCCGGAGGCAGGTTGGCGATCGCGGCATCGAGGGCTGCATCGTCACGCATGTCGAACGCGGCCACATGAACGTGCTCCGGCCCGCCGAGTTCAGCGGCGAGATCGGTAAGTCGTTCGGCACGACGGCCGGTGATCACGACACGCCAGCCGCCCGCGATAAAGCGGCGGGCCGACGCCGCGCCGAAGCCGGATGAAGCGCCGGTGATGAATGCAGTGGAGGTCATACTTTTTCCTTGCGAGCAGTGGAGCTAGACCATGAGCGAACGGCCAAGACTTACGAGCGAAGCGCCTGCAATGGAATAGGCCGCGATGCGTCGCCACCATTGCGCTTCAACGCGGCGAAACAGCCGGCCACCGAGAATGGCACCTGCCAGGGCCGCCGGCAGGAGGATCAAGGCACCTAGAGCGGTTTCCTCCGGGATACCGATGGTGCCCGCGCGAGCCGCCAAGGCGATGGCGTCCATCACGAGAAAAAAGACCGTGAGGTTGGCTCTTATCGCCGCTGGTTCGGCGCCAATAGCCAATTGCCAGACAACCGCGAAGGGACCGCCTACCGCGAAGGCCGCGATGAGGGCGCCGACGAGGCAACCGACCGCCGCCGCGAAACGACGGTTATCGAGCTTCGGCGCGGAGATATGGACAAGAGCGGCCAAAGCGCAGGCCAACACCGCAAGATCCAAGGCCGGCTTTACAAGGTTCGCAGGCAATGCGGAGAGACCGAAAATCCCGATCGGAATGCCTGCCAGGCCGCCCAAAATCAGCGGAACCAGGCGCCGGATCTCGGCATGAAGCATGACACCGTCACCCAGCAGGACGACCGCGATCGCGATCTCGATGAGCAGCACCAACGGCGTTACCTGAGAAAGCGGGGCGATCTGGCTAAGGCCGATGACAGCCACCAGAGCGAAGCCGAAGCCCGTCAAACCACGCAGGATACCTGCACCGAACACAATGGCCGCGGCCGTTCCACTCAACATTCTAATAAACCTGACTGAAATAGCGCTAGGTTGGGTTGCGCGCCTAGTTGATCTGCAAAAATTTCATGCGGGCTGCTGAACACATGTGCACCAATGGGTTTTGAGCGTTTAATCCGATCATTGTATTCATATCTGCTGCCGAGCCCTAGTTATGGCCCGGATCCTGCTAGCAAGGTCGGGTTCCACCAAGGGGGATGATAAGCGAATGAGCAAGAAACATGACACTTTAACCGAAACGGCCAGGACGATTGCCGCGGCGCGCGCATTTACGCGCCGCACCGTTTTAAAGGCCGCGGCGGGCGCGACTGCCATGGCTGCCGTGGGACCATGGTATGTCAAGGACGCGCTCTCGTCTTCCGGTTCGCTTAACCTGATCCACTGGGACGACGAGCTTCCCGATCCGGTTATCCCGGATTTCGAGAAGAAGACCGGCATCAAGGTGAACAAGACGCCATTCTCTCAGAATGAAGAACAAATCAACAAGCTTCAGGCAACCGGCGGCGAGGGTTTCGACCTCTGCCAGCCGACCCGCGATCGCGCGCCGCAGTTCAAGGATCTCGGCGTGCTCCAGCCGCTCGATCCGAAGCGGATGACGCTCGACACGCTCCTGCCGGCCATGCTCGACGGCTCAACCAGCGTTTGGACCTGGGACGGCAAGCTTTATCACGTCCCGCATTGCTGGGGCTCGGAGGCGATTTCCTGGCGCACGGACCTCACCAAGCTTGATTACAAAACGCTGTCCTATGGCACGCTCTGGGATGACCAGTATATGGGCAAGGTCCAAGGCCGTCCGCACTCGCTCTTGCTCGGCATCGGGCTATGGTGGGATGCCACCGGCAAGTTGCCGTCGAACCGCATGGCCGACGCCTTCAAAGATGAAGCGTCCATGAAGAAGATCTACGATCCGATCCTCAAGTTCGCGATCGAGAAGAAGAAGTGGATCAAGCAGTTCTGGGACTCTGCCGACAACACCAAGTCCGGCCTCATGGATAATGGCGTCGTCATTGGTCAGACCTGGGACGGACCGCCGATTTCCTTGAAGAAGCAGGGCAAGCCTGTCTCCTACATGGCACCGCAGGAAGGCGCGATCACGTGGCTCGACGGCTGGGCGATGCCGATCGGCGCGAAGAACATCGACCAAGCCTATGAATGGCTGAAATATGTTCATTCGCCGGAAGTTTCCGCGAAAGTGGCGGAAGGCTCCGGCTACAATCCGGTCGCCAAAGGTTCGGACGGATTCTTATCCGACGCCGCCAAGAAGGTTTTCCAGGAAGCCTATCCGGGCGACGCGACCGCCAAGCTCTGGCACCGCATTCCGGAACCCTCGTGGTTCGCCGAATTGCGCACGCAGTACGCCGAGAAGTTCAAGGCGGCCTGATCCAGCATTCAGCCGGCGGGGGTCATCTCCCGCCGGCTACCCTCGACTCCGATAGACCCAATCCTCGCGCCCGGGCCCGCCGATGACCGCCGCCGTCCAACTCGACCGCGTCAGCGTGCGCTTCGGGGACTTCACCGCTGTGTCCCAGGCGAACATCGACATCGCGCCGGGCGAGTTCTTTTCGTTTCTCGGCCCTTCCGGCTGCGGCAAGACGACGA
>JBEINZ010000157.1:0-7696 GCA_040377825.1 Hyphomicrobiales bacterium
CGATGCGCGTGGCCGCCGGCGCCGTGGCGCGCAAGATCATTCCCGGCGTGACGATCCGCGCCGCGCTGGTGCAGATGGGCCCGCACAAGATCGATCGGGCGAACTGGGACTGGGCGGCGGTCGACGACAACCCGTTCTTCTGCCCGGACGCGAAGGCGGCGGCCTTCTTCGAGGACTATCTCGACGGCATCCGCAAGTCCGGGTCGTCGGTCGGCGCGGTCATCGAGGTCGTAGCCGAAGGCGTCCCGCCCGGCTGGGGCGCGCCGATCTACGGCAAGCTCGATCAGGATATTGCCGCGGCCTTCATGTCGATCAACGCGGTCAAGGGCGTGGAGATCGGCGCGGGAATGGAGGCGGCCTCGCTGACAGGCGAGGAGAATGCCGACGAGATCTATACCCGCCAGGACGGCAAGCCCGAATTCCGGTCAAACCATGCCGGCGGCATTCTCGGCGGCATTTCGTCTGGCCAGCCGGTGGTCGCGCGCTTCGCGGTGAAGCCGACCTCCTCGATCCTCACGCCGCGCCGGACGATCGACCGTGCCGGCAACGAGACGGAGATCTTGACCAAGGGCCGCCACGACCCCTGCGTCGGCATCCGCGCGGTGCCGGTCGGGGAGGCGATGATGGCCATTGTGCTGGCGGATCATTTCCTGCGCCATCGCGGCCAGACCGGGCGCTCGTGATCCACGTCGTTCAGTGGTGCTGAATTAATCATGCATTTTCACTGGTACTGAAACGATAGTCTCGCTATAAAGCATCTATGCGCCTCAACGAGTGGCTCGCCCGAACCGACGAAACCCGCAGCGCTTTCGCGCGCCGCACGGGCTTGTCGCGGGCCGCCATCACGGCCTTGTGCAACGACGCCGAGGTTTGGATTTCCCGCGAGACGGCCGCGCGCATCCTTCATGCGACCAACGGCGCCGTAACCCCCAACGATTTCCTCGGCCTATGCGCCCGGGACCCGTCCCTAAAGGAACAGACCATGAGCCAGACACGCGTCGCCGAAGCGATCCGCGCATTCGAGAAGGGCGAGATCGTCGTGGTGACCGATGACGATGATCGCGAGAACGAGGGCGATCTGATCGTCGCGGCGGTGCACGCGACGCCGGAAAAGATGGCCTTCATCATCCGCCATACCTCCGGCATCGTGTGCACGCCGCTCACGCGCCAAGAGGCGCGGCGCCTCCATCTGGAGCCGATGGTCGCCACGAACGAGGCGCCGCTCGCCACGGCCTTCACGGTCTCGATCGACTACCGGCCGGGCCTGACAACCGGCATCTCCGCCGAGGAGCGGACCAATACGGTCCGCGCGCTGGCCAATCCGAATGCCGGCGCGGCGGATTTCGTGCGTCCGGGTCATATCTTCCCGCTGGTCGCGCGCGAGGGCGGCGTCCTGATGCGTTCGGGCCACACCGAAGCGGCGGTCGATCTTTGCCGGCTCGCCGGCCTGCCGCAGGTCGGCGTGATCTCTGAATTGGTCAATGACGACGGCACCGTGAAGCGCGGCGCGCAGGTTGCCGAGTTTGCCCGCCAGCATGGACTGAAAACCGTCAGCGTCGCCGATCTCATCGCCTATCGCCAACGCAACGACCGGCTGGTGGAGCGCATCGCCGATTTCCAGATCGAAACGCCGAACGGCCCGGCGCGCGCGGTGACCTACCGCACGCCCTACGATCCGATGCATCATCTTGCCGTCGTGTTCGGCGATATCCGTGACGGCACGGCGATACCCGTTCGGCTGCATCTGGAATCCGTCGTTGCCGACGTTTTCCGCCGCGACGATACGATTGAACGGCTGATGAGCCGCATGGCCGCGGCAGGTCGGGGCATCATCGTCTATTTGCGCGAGGGCTCGGTTGGCGTCGTATCGGCATCGAGCCGCGCCCGCGAAGCAATTCGTAGCGAGAAGACCGGACTCGATGCTGCGGAGGTCGAGGCCCACCGTTCGGCGTCGTCGCGGGCCGAGGAATGGCGAGAAATCGGCATCGGCGCGCAGATCCTGAAGGATCTCGGTGTCGGCTCGATCCACCTGTTTTCCTCCAAGCCCCGGCGCTATGTCGGCTTGGAAGGTTTCGGCATCGAAATCGACGGCACTGAGCCGCTGTAAGGCCACAAGTCGGCATCCGACGTATTCCGTGGTAAGGTGGCGATATGTCAACGACCGCGCTGAAGCCGTCCGCCCAACATGGTTCCCCATCGCCCCGCGCGACCCACGCGGGCGATCTGCACGGCTGGGCTTTCGAACAGGCGCGGCTCCTGCGCGAAGGGCGCTTTGACCTGATCGACGCGGCCAATATCGCCGAGGAGATCGAGGACGTGGGCAAATCGGAATATCGCGAGTTGGAAAGCGCATTCCGGGTCCTGGTCCACCACCTCCTGAAATGGGACTATCAACCCGAGCGTCGCAGCCGCAGCTGGATGCTTTCGATCGCCGAGCAACGCAACCGTATCGGCCGAACCCTGCGCAAGAATCCGGGCTTGACGTCACTGATCCCCGAAGCCCTTCTGGCCGGATGGGAAGACGGACGCCTTCGCGCGAGCGCGGAGACCGATCTCGATCTCTCGGTCTTTCCGGAGGCCTGCCCATGGACGTTCGAGGCCTGGATGAGCCGCGATTTGGGGCTGTCGACGCCCGAGCGCTGAGTCCTCGGCTTTCGCCGGGCCGCCGGCTCGCTTATATTGATCTCATGACCCGCGCTTCCACCTTCACCGTCTACGCAGTCGCGATCCCGCTTGCCGGCGCGGCGCTTGGCGCCAGCCTTTGGCTCTGGGCGCGCTATGGGATGGGGGTCTATTTCGACACGATCATGGGCGCCATCGCCTCGTGCTTTTGACGCGGACGGGACCGAACGACCGGCCATGACGTCCCCGCGCAGCCGTTTGGACCAGCTTCTCGTGACGCGTGGGCTTTATCCGACGCGAGCACGTGCGCGGGATGCGATCTTGCGCGGGGAAATTCTCGTTGATGGCGTGATCGAGACAAAGCCGGGCGCGCTCTTGGGTGACGAGGCCGGATTGCGGTCGCGAGATCCGGCGCTACGCTATGTCTCGCGTGCCGCCTTGAAGCTGATTGCCGGGCTCGATGCCTTTTCGCTGTCGCCGGCGGGCCTTTCCTGCCTGGACATCGGTGCGTCGACCGGCGGGTTCACCCAGGTCCTGATCGAGCGCGGCGCACGAAGCGTGACGGCGATCGATGTCGGCCATGGGCAACTGCATCCGTCGCTTAACCTTGATCCACGTGTTCATGCGGTCGAAGGACTGAACGCGCGCGATCTTACGATTTTGGAACTGCACGAGGCGCCGGAGGTCTTGACCGCGGATGTCAGCTTCATCTCGTTGACGCTCGCATTGCCGCCCGCGCTTGCGCTTGCCAAGGCCGGCGCATGGGGCGTGTTTTTGGTGAAGCCGCAATTCGAGGTCGGGCGGGATGGCGTGGGCAAAGGCGGCATCGTGCGCGACGAAGCCCTCGCGCTTGAGTCGGTTGCCGCCATCGAGCGCTTCTTGGCCGGCGCCGGCTGGGCGCTGCTTGGGCGGATGGCTTCGCCGATCGAAGGCGGGGACGGCAATCGCGAGTTCTTGGTGGCGGCCCGCAAAGGCGGGTGACGTTGACGCGGCCGGCGCAAGCGCCCACACACGGGTCGACGAGACCGCATCGGAGCGAAAATTGGACGGACAACTGGAAACCGTGACGATCGACACGATCGGTCACAAGGGCGACGGCGTGGCCGAGACGCCGACGGGGCCCGTCTTCGTGCCGCTGTCGCTGCCCGGCGAGACGGTCGAGATCGAACGGGCGGGCGAACGCGGACGGATCGTGACGATGCACGCGCCAAGCCCGCACCGCGTGGCCGCGCCTTGCCCGCATTTCGGGGTCTGTGGCGGCTGTAGCCTTCAGCATATGGAAACCTCGGCCTATCTCGCCTTCAAGCGCGAGACCGTCGTCAACGCGCTCGAAGCGCGGGGCATCGTCGCCGATGTCGCGCCAGTCACGCCGGTTTCCCCCGGCACGCGCCGCCGCGCTGTCGTGGCCGTGCAGCGCCAAGCGGGAGCTGACGGCGCGGCGTTGACGGTCGGCTTTCGCCAGCGGCTATCCCATACCGTCGCCGACGCCGCGCATTGCCTCGTCGTAACGCCGGCGATCCGGGACGCCTTGCCGAAATTCGCCCGGCTTGCCGACTTTCTATCCTTCGAGAAGAAGGGCGCAATCTTCACCGTGATCGACAGCGAAACGGGACTGGACGTCTCGGTCGCCGATGCCAAATTGCCGCCGTCGCGTCGGCGTGACGTGGTCGCGGCCGCCATTGCGCTCGGCTTCGCACGGCTTTCGATCGAGGGTGAAAGCATCGTGGAGGCGCGCGCGCCGATCCTCACCTTCGGCGGGGTGCCCGTCGCGTTGCCGCCGGCCGCCTTCGTGCAGGCCGTGGCAAGCGCGGAGGCGGCGATCCGCGACGAGATCATTGCCGCCGTTGCGGGCGCGAAGCGCATCGCCGATCTTTTTGCCGGCTCGGGTACCTTTAGCCTGCCGATGGCGAGACACGCGCAGGTTCACGCCGTGGAATTCGACGGGCCGGCGATCGAGGCGCTCGACAAGGCTCGTCGATTTGCCTCAGGCCTCAAGGCCGTGTCCGTCGAAGCGCGCGATCTCAATCGCCGGCCCTTGATGGCTAGGGAAATCAATGGTTTCGACGCGGTCGTCTTCGATCCCCCGCGCGACGGCGCCGCGCCGCAAGCCAAGGAGATCGCCAAGTCCAAGGTGCCGACGGTTGTCGCGGTGTCCTGCAATCCGGCAACGCTCGCGCGCGACGGCCGCTATCTTCTGGATGCCGGCTATCGGTTGGAGCGCGTCAAGCCGGTCGATCAGTTCCTGTGGTCGCATCATGTGGAGGCGGTCGCGGTGTTCAGGCGGTGAGCCGCCGCGCCTTGCTGTGTGATGGCTCGCGCTTTACACAACGGATTATGTCAAACGCCGCGCTGGTTTCCTCGTTCTTCGCCGCGATGCTTTATGTGATCTCGCCCGGGCCGGCGGTGCTCGCGCTGATCGGCATTGGCGCTTCGCGCGGCCGGCGGCCGGCTATTGCCTTCGTGAGCGGCCATCTCGTTGGCGACACGCTGTGGTGTGGCTTGGCGATTTTCGCGCTTGTCGGCGCGGAGCTGATCAACCCGGCCGTTTTCGACCTGCTGGCGATCGCCTGCGCCGCTTATCTCGCGCATCTCGGCTGGCGCGGCCTGACGGCAAACTCCGTCGCGGCCGCCGAGGATGTGATCGGAACGCGCCCGCTGCGTCGCGGTCTCCTCTTCGGCCTCACCAATCCAAAGAGCTATCCCGTGGCGCTCGCCATGTTCACCGCGCTGCTCACGGGCAATACCGCCGGCCTCGACCTGACGTCGCTCCCGGCCTTGATCGCGGTTGCCTTCGTCGGGTTCGTCGTGGCGGATCTCATCCTGGTCTATATTGTCGGGACGAAGCTATTGCGCAGGCTTTACTTGCGGCACGCGCTCTGGATCATCCGCGCGACTGGCGCGCTCTTCCTGCTTTTCGCCGCCGGAACCGGCTGGGAAGCGATCCCGAGGCTAATCGGCCATATCCATTGAGGCTCCCGTCCATCGACTTCGCCCCTCGGAGATTTAGCTGCAAATGGGGGTTTCCGAAGCTGTCGGCGCGAAGTTACAATCCAAAATTGATCGCATCCATGGCCTTCTCCCTCAAGGATTTCCCCGCGAAAGGCAGTTTCGGGCGCACCCTCAACCAAAGGTGTATCGCCGCCATCACCTTCTCCCTCAAGGAGAGAAGGCGCAGGACCCGAGGATTCTGAGACCATCCCCCATAAGTCTTTCGCAGCTCAATCCTCAAGGCAAAGGCGATGCAAGCCTGCATCAGGCCGCGATGGCCAAATCCGCCGACAAACGTTCGAGCCCCAAGGCTTCGGCGACCGCCGGATGCGTGATGCGACCGGCGTGGACGTTGAGGCCGTTCCTGAGGTGCGCGTCGTCCTCCAAGGCCTTGCGCCAGCCCTTGTCGGCGAGCGCGAGGGTGAAGGGCAGCGTGGCGTTGTTGAGGGCGAATGTGGAGGTGCGGGCCACGCCACCGGGCATGTTGGCGACGCAGTAGTGCACCACGCCATCGACGACATAGGTTGGATTGGAGTGGGTCGTCGCGTGCGAGGTCTCGGTGCAGCCGCCCTGATCGATCGATCGAGACGTCAACGATGACCGAGCCGCGCTTCATGGTCTTCAGCATCGGCCGGGTAATCATTTTCGGAGCTGCGGCGCCGGGGATCAGCACCGTGCCGATGACCAGATCAGCCTTGGCGACGAGGTCCGCCACAGCGTCGCGCGTCGAAAACACCGTCTTGATGCGGGTACCGAATTGAACGGTCAGGCGGCGCAGCACGTCGGCCGAGCGATCGACGACAGTGACGTCGGCGCCCATGCCGACCGCCATCATCGTGGCGTTGGTGCCCGAGACGCCGCCGCCGAGGATCAGCACTTCGGCTGGAGCCACGCCGGGCACGCCGCCGAGCAGCATGCCGCGCCCGCCCGACGCATTTTCGAGCGCATGCGCGCCGACCTGGACCGACATGCGGCCGGCCACTTCGGACATCGGGGTCAGCAACGGCAGCGTGCCCGACGGGCTCGTCACGGTCTCATAGGCAATGCAGGTCGCGCCGGAGGCCATCAAGTCCTGCGCCTGCGCCGGATCCGGCGCCAAATGCAGGTAGGTGAACAGGATCTGACCGGAGCGCAACTTCGCGCGTTCGACGGCGAGGGGCTCCTTAACCTTCACAATCATTTCGGCGCCGGCCCAGATCGTATCGGTCTCCGCGACGATCGTCGCACCGGCCTGGACATATTCCTCATCGGTCAGTCCTGCGCCGCGCCCAGCGTTCTCTTCCACCCAAACTTCATGGCCATGGGCGACCAACTCGCGCACCGAACCGGGAACCAGCCCGACACGATCTTCGTGGTCTTTGATCTCCTTGGGAACGCCGATGCGCATGATCCGTCTCCTCCGCGCGGCCCCGGTTAAGCTCGGCCGCAAGAATTTACGAATGATACATCCAATGTCGCGCAAGGTGGCACGGAACAATACCGATCTCGGATCGTCATGTGGTTGATTCCTGCGCCCATTGACAATATCATCGAAGTTTATGCGACAGATCAATCTCGACGATAGGGATCGCCAGATCCTGAAGGAAATGCAGGCCGACGGCCGCCTAACCAATGCGGAGCTCGCCGACCGTGTCCATCTTTCTGCCTCGGCGTGCCTGAGGCGCGTGCAATCGCTCATGGATAGCGGCCTCGTGGCCGGCGCGCATCTCGTGCTGGACCAAAAGCGGGCTGGGTTTGAAGGCACGGCCTATGTCTCGATCACGCTCGACGGCCAGGAGCGCGAGAAGCTCGATGCTTTCGAGGCGAAGGTGAAATACGTTCCGGAAATTCAGGAATGTTATCTTCTGGCCGGCCAGTCGGATTATCTTTTGCGCATCGTGTTCCGCGACATGGTGGATCTGGAACGGCTGCATTCAGAGGTACTCACGCGCCTGCCGGGCGTCGTGCGCGTGCAATCGACGATGACGCTGAGAACGGTGAAGCGGACCACGTCGCTGCCAGTTTAGCCACGTCTCAACTTTGCGCGACCAACGCCTTCAGCTTGGTGAGCGCCCTGGACGTCTCTTCCTGATAATTGATCGTGCCG
>JBEINZ010000005.1:0-36915 GCA_040377825.1 Hyphomicrobiales bacterium
CACCCGCGGCGGGATGGCGAAGATGTCCCCGCCCGGCTTGTAGGCCGTGGTGTAAAGCCAGACGAGCGGGGCGAGGAAGGCGATGATCGTGACAATAAGAACGCCGCCGCCGGCCGCCGTGGCAAGCTTGGACGTCAATCGATGGGCGCCCGCGGTCATGGCTCGAGCTTTCTGTCGTAGCGGCCGATCAGAACGAAGAAGATCGTGGCCATGAGGCCGACAAGGGCCAGCATGACGGCCGAAATCGCGCTTGCCGTGCCGATGTTGAAAAACTCCAAACCCTCTTTCACGGCCGCGATCATCAGCACGTTGGTCGCGTTGTTCGGGCCGCCATTGGTCGTGACGTAGATCGTATCGAACACCATCGAGGCGTCGATCATGCGAAGGAGCAGCGACAACAAGATGGTCGGCACCATCACGGGGACGATGATCGTCGTGAAGCGCTGAAATGCCGTCGCGCCATCGACCTCGGCGGCCTCCAGCGTGCTCGCCGGGATCGCTTTAAGACCTGCGAGCAGGATCAGCGCCATGAGCGGCGTCCACTGCCATACATCGATGAAGACAATGGTGGCGAGCGCCGTTTCCGGCGTTCCAAAGAAGCCGCGTTCCCCTGAAATGTGCAGCACGCGCGCCCAAAAGCCGACGGGGCCGTAATCCGGCGTCAGTAGGCCTCGGAATACGAGACCGGCCGCGAGCGGCGGGATGGCCAGTGGAATGAGCAGGAGCGCAAGGCAGACGCGGTTGAAACGGCTATCGCGCCACAGAAGCAGCGCAAGCGCAAAGCCGAGCACGAATTCGAGCGCGACGGCGGCCACGACGAAGATCAGCGTATTGATCATGGCCGCGTGCATTGATGGATCGGTGACCATCTGCACGTAGTTATCGAAGCCGACGAAGGCGGTGCGCTGCGGCCTCAAGAGATTGTAGCGGTAGAGGCTGTAGGTCAGCCCCATGACGGCCGGATAGACCGCGAAGACCAGGACGTAGCTGACAACCGGCAACGTCAGGAACAACAGGAATAATCGCCGCCGCGCCTCGAGCGGCTCGCCCGGCGGCAGAAACCGGGCCCATAAGCCCGGCGACCGCCTTCGAACAAGCGGCTCGGCCGCGGCGGAGGCCGCGGTCGAACCGTGATCGAGGGGGGCGGAATGCGCCATGGTCAGAATAGCTTCTTCGCGCGCGCCTGGGCGTCGTCGAGCGCGGCCTTCGGATCGGCATTGCCGGCTAGGACGGCGTTGACGGCGGTGCCGAGGATGTCCTGGATTTCCGGATATTCCGGGATGCGCGGACGATAGTCGCCGTCGCCCTTTTCGAAGGAATCCGCGATGATCGGCAGGAACGGATACTTCGCGAGAAGTTCCGCGTCCGCCAAGGTGCTCTTGCGGATGTAGCCGCCGGCGCCGAGCAGCGCGAGCTGCTTTTGGCCGTCCTTGCTGGTCAGATATTTGATAACGGTCCATGCCGCCTTTTGGCGGGCGGCGGAGACGTCCTTGTTGATCGACAGGCCCCAGCCGCCGATGCCGTATTTCGGCGCGACGCCTTCGCCCGGCGGCGCCTTGATCAGCGCGAACTTGCCGACGACCTTTGACCGCGCCGGATCGCCGTAGCTCGCCGCGCCGACCGACCAAGTCTGCATCGTGGCGGCGACACCTTGCCGGAAGGCCTCCTCGCGGCCGCCCCAATCGTAATCGACGGCGCCGGGAGGGGCCGCCTTGTCGAACAGCGCCTTATAGACCGTCAGGCTCTTGATATTGGCGGGCGAATTGATCGCGGGCATGCCGGAGGCATCGAGGATCGAGCCGCCGAGCTGGGCGTTGTACTGCATCCAGTCCTGCGCCACCGCCGGCCCCTTTTGACCGTTGGCGACCCAGCCATACTGGCCCTTGGCGCGATCGGTGATCTTTTCGGCGGCTGCCTGCAGTTCCTGCATGGTTTGCGGGGCCTTCAGGCCGGCGGCGGCGAAGAGATCAGATCGATAGACCAGCAGATTGGCATAGCCGGAGAATGGAAACGCGACCTGTTGACCCTTGTAGCCGCCGAGCGAGTTCATCACGACCGGATAGATATCGGCGACATCGATTTCGGCCTTGTCGGCCTCGATCATTCTGGCAAGGTCGATGACCTGCCCGCTGGTCGCGTATTGACCGGACATGACGTTGTCCATGGTCACGATGTCGTAGCCGCCGGTATTGCCGACGAAGTCCGCCGAGGTCTTCGTCATGAGCTCGCCGTAGTTCATGATGTCGACCTTAATCGCGATGCCGGTCTTGGCCTCGACCGTCGGCGCGAGCTTCGCCATGGCGGCGGCGAAGGGATCGTTCATGGAAGCGATGTTCAAGGTCACGTCGGCCGCCCGAGCCGAAGACCAAATGGCCGAGGTCATCATTGAGGCTACGAGAAGCGCAACGGCCGCCGCGGCGGATCCGGGTTTCATCGCCATACGATACTTGTCCATGGGATACCTCTTTCTGGATCCCGCCGCTCCCATTCGAAGCTCACGGGTTCGCCATACGATGGCACGAAACCGACGATAGCACACACCATGCCAATTGAAACAAGAGTGAACCAAATCGAACATTGTCAAACGTCGAGACACATGTAAGATCGTTTTCAATCGGATTTGCGCCCTGGTATGGCCCATGCTTTCCCCGGCTTTGTTCACAAACGAGAAAACGCGGGGGCGTTGATAGAGGATGAACTCAATTTCGGCGCCCGGAAAGGCGGCAGGCAGCATGTTTTCTGATCACTCCCTGGCGGATATGTCGCCATGGTCGACGGTCGATCTTTGCTCGCTTTCGCGATTGTCGACGACCGAGCAGGCACGCGCGCGCGCGACGACTGACCGGTTGATCGCCGAGACCACGACCGATAGCGCCGAGTTCCCGGTCATGTTGGCCAACCACTTGCCGATGATCCTGGAGATTCTTTGCCGATTGGGCGCGTCGTCCGATCGGCTGGAGGCCTATGGGGAAGCCTATAATCGCGTCAACGCTGTGCCGGCGCTCGGCGCGTCGACAGCCCCGCTCGATGCAGCAACGTGGCGCGCGGCGCGCGGCGATCGGACGCGGGAGGCGGATCTGCGCGCCTTCTTTGTCGGCGAGGCCCAGCGGCTCGGCCGAGCGGCGATCCGGATTTACATGCCCGATCTCGTCAGGGGCGTCGGCGCCAGCGCATTTCACGGCCTGATGCGGCTCGCCTATGGCGTGCTGCGCGACGATTTCGAGGAAATCGGCACCGCGCTTGGCTATTGGGCCGCGACCTACTTGCCGCTGCGCGACGAGCCGAACTGCGATCCAGTGACCGACGAACCCTTGGCGCTTGCCATCTACATGCGCGAGCAAGCGTGCTTTCAGCAGGCAGAGTTCGATCATTGCTTGCTCTGGAACTGGATTCACGGCGTCGGCAACATGGACGCCTTCGGTCCGGTGATCGGCCGGCTGGCCGTCGGGCCGAACACGCTTGACAAGGTCGCTGCGGCCTCGACTGCGCTCTATGCCTCGACCATGAGCTTCGAAGCTCTGCACGCCTTCACCGGCAGCTATTGGGTGCGGCTGGTTGCCTTCGAATTGGACGATCCGTTGCCGCTGGTTCGCCATTTCTGGCAGGGGATCCTCTCGGTCTATCCGAAAATCGGCATGCCCCTTCCGGCGTCAGCGGAGGAAATCGCGGAACTGCGCGCCCTCGCCCCGCCGCCGGACGTCGAGATCGCGGCCGCGGCGGTCGCCTCCGACGATGAGCATGACCCGAGCCTCGTGTTCACGGCCCTGCAGGAATTTGCACGGACAGGCGATCCCGTTTTCCGCGTTCTCGCCGCCAAGCGCATGAGACTTCTATGACCAGCGAACTGATCTTGTGCTCGGGCCGGCTGCCCAGCCGCGAGGGCTTGTACGACATTGCGATCAAGAACGGGCGCATTGACCGCATCGCGCCGGCTGGAGAACAGCAAGACGCCGCGCCAGTTCTTGATCTCGCCGGCCGCCTCTTGCTGCCGGCGCTGGTCGAAGGCCACATCCACCTTGACAAAACCTTCCTCGGCCTACCCTGGAAGCCGCATCGGCCGGGCGACACGATCGCGGCGCGGATCGCGGCGGAACGCGCCGAACGCGAGGGGCTTGGCGTGCCGCTCGCCGAACGGGCGCGGCTTCTGGTCGAGCGTATCTCGGCGTTCGGCACGGTGGCGCTGCGCGGCCATGTCGATGTCGATGAGTCGATCGGCCTGACGTACCTGGAAACCTTGCTCGGCCTCGCCGAAGCCCTGTCCGACCGGATGACGATGCAGTTCGTCGCCTTCCCGCAAAGCGGGATCTCGCCGCGCGTGGCCGAGCTTCTCGACGAGGCTCTCCAGCTCGGCGCGGCGGTCATCGGCGGGCTCGACCCGGCGGGGATCGACGGCAATATCGAGGGCCATCTCGGCACGGTCTTTCGTCTTGCGGAAAAACACGGCGCGCGGATCGATATTCATCTGCATGACGGCGGAACGCTCGGCACCTTCGAGCTTCGCCAAATCGCGGCGCGCTCCAAGGCGCTTGGCCTCGGCGGGCGCGTGGCGGTCAGCCATGCCTTCGCGCTCGGAATAGTCGACGATCGCGAGTTCGACCAGACGGCGCGCGCACTTGCCGATGGCGGTGTCGCGATCATGACGAACGGACCCGGCGCCGACGCCATCCCGCCGGTGAAGCGGCTGATCGAGGCCGGCGTCATCGTTTTTGGCGGATCCGACAACATCCGCGACGCTTGGTCGCCCTATGGCAACGGCGATCTCTTGGAGCGTGCCGCGATGATCGGCTACCGGGCGGATTTCCGTGCCGATGCGGATGTCGAGCGCGCCTTCGAACTGGTGACGGCCGCCCCGCGCCAGGTGCTCGGGCTGGAACCGGTCACGCTTGCCGTGGGATCGCCGGCCGACTTGATCGCGCTTCCTGCCTCCGGCATCGCGGAAGCGGTCGTCGGCCACGACCGCGACCGGATCGTGATCAAGGCGGGACGGGTTCTGTCGACACACACCGCAGCCTGAGCCCTATTCTCACTTCGCCTTAAGTCGCATTCGGGAGACACCTAGATGATTTTTGATTTCTTCGGGTCCAAAAAGAAAACCGTGATCGCAATGGCCCATATCGGCGCCATGCCCGGCTCGCCGCTTTATGATGCCGATGGCGGTCTCAACAAGCTGATCGACGGTGTCCTCGCCGATGTCGAGCAGCTGCAGGCCGGCGGCGTCGACGCCATCATGTTCGGCAACGAAAACGACAGGCCCTATCTGTTGCAGGCGACGACGGAGAGCGTGGCGGCGATGACCGCGATCGTCACGGCCGTGAAGCCGGCCTTGAAGGTGCCGTTCGGCGTCAACTATCTGTGGGATCCGAAAGCGAGCGTGGCGATTGGCGCGATCACCGGCGCGCGCTTCGTGCGCGAGATCTTCACTGGCCTCTTCGCTTCGGACATGGGCCTTTGGCAGCCCGATTGCGCCGGCGCGGCACGGCTTCGCCATGCGCTTGGCCGCGACGACATGAAGATGCTGTTCAACATCAATGCCGAATTCGCCTATTCGCTCGATCAACGGCCAATCGCGCTGCGCGCCAAGAGCGCGGTGTTTTCCTCGGTGGCCGATGCGATCCTGGTTTCCGGGCCGATCACGGGGCAGCCGACCGAACAATCCGATTTGCGCGCGGTGGTCGAAGCCGTCGGCGGCGACGTGCCGGTCTTCGCCAATACCGGCGTCAATCTCGACAATGTCCATTCCGTCATGGCGCTGGCGAGCGGCGCGATCATCGGCACGCATTTCAAAGTCGACGGCAATACTTGGAACGCGGTGGACGGCGAGCGCGTGAGGCGCTTTATGGATGTCGTTGAAACCTTGCGTTGAGTTTCGCCATCCGGAGCCGTGCCATGGCCTATGTGATCGGTCTCGATATCGGTACGACCTCGACCATCGGCATCCTGATCGCCCTGCCCGACCGCGTGCTTTCCCTGGCGTCACGCCCGGTGACCCTACGCTCGCCCCAGCCGGGCTGGGCCGAGGAAGATCCCGCCGAATGGTGGGCCAACGCCGCCGCGATTACCCGCGAGCTGATCGCCACCGCCGGGATCAAGGCCTCTGACGTCGCCGCCGTCGGCGTCACCGGCATGTTGCCGGCCGTCATATTGCTCGATGAAGCCGGCAAAGTGATACGGCCGAGCATTCAGCAAAGCGACGCTCGGTGCGGGGCGGAGGTCGCCGATCTCAGGGCCGAGCGTGATGAGGCGGCCTTTATCGCCAAGGCCGGCAACGGCATCAACCAGCAGCTCGTAACCGCCAAGCTGCGCTGGATCGAGCGGCACGAACCAGACGTCTTCGCGCGGATCGCGACCGTTTTCGGCTCGTATGACTATGTGAATTTCCGGCTGACCGGCGAACGCGCGGTGGAGCAGAACTGGGCGCTGGAAGCCGGCTTCGTCGATGTGACGCGGCACGCGATCGACGACGATCTCGTGGCGCTGGCCCATGTCCCGCGCGCCGCAGTGCCCCGCCTCGTGCGCTCGCATGAGATTCTTGGCCATGTCATCGAAGCGGCGGCGGCGCAGACAGGGCTCGCGTCCGGCACGCCGGTGGTGGGCGGCGCGGCGGATTTGATTGCCTCCGCGCTCGGCGCGGGGATTACCCGGGCCGGCGACGTCCTTTTGAAATTCGGCGGCTCGGTCGACATCCTGATCGCGACCGATAAGGTCGCGCCCGATCCGAGGCTTTATCTCGATTATCACCTCGTGCCCGGCCTCTACATGCCGAATGGTTGTCTGTCGACTGGCGGATCGGCGCTGAATTGGTTCGCGCGCGGCTTCGCGGGCGGCGAGGCGAATGCGGCGCATGCTGCCGGCCTCACGCTGCATCAGCATCTCGATTGTCTCGCCGAAGCCAAGCCCGCCGGCTCCGAGGGGCTTGTCATCCTGCCTTACTTCCTCGGCGAGAAGACCCCGATCCATGACCCCGCAGCGCGCGGCGTCTTCGACGGGCTCACGCTATCCCATGATATCGGCCATGTCTGGCGCGCGCTTCTGGAGGCCTACGCCTACGCGCTTCTGCATCACGTCGAAGTCCTGAATGCGATCGGCCACCGCACCGAGTGCTACCTCGCCTCCGACGGCGGTTCCAACAGCCGGATCTGGATGCAAATCGTCGCCGATGTCCTGCAGGCGCCCGTGCAGCGGCTGACCGGTCATCCCGGCTCCTGCCTCGGCGCGGCCTGGACGGCGGCCATCGGCGCGGGCCTCACCGAGGATTGGAGCGGCATCGGCGCCTTCGTCGACCGCGCCGATCGGTTGGAGCCGGATCCGGCGACGGCGCCGGTGCATAGGGCCGGATATGCGAGATATCGGCAGCTCTACCGCCGACTCTATGGCGGCGCGTGACGACATCATAAGCCGGCAAACTGACGCTTAAAGCCTGTCCCGTTCGGTGCGAAGTGATCCGAACGAAGAGGACTGGCTCAAGTTCTATGGCCTGGAGCAATTCCGTGTCGCTCGGATGATTCCATACGAGCGGGAAATGCTCTAGGCCACGGCGTCTCCGCAACGGGCGTGATCGGCGCGCCGCGCTCGAACCACGCGGCGAGATTGTCGACGACCAGTTGACCCATGGCGTTGCGGGTATGCACGGAAGCCGAGCCAACATGGGGCAGGAGCACGACCCGGTCGAGCGCGATGAGGTCTTTCGGGAAGCACGGCTCCGCTTCGAAAACGTCAAGGCCGGCGGCGCGGATCGTGCCGGAATGCAGCGCCTGAACGAGCGCCGCCTCATCGACCACGGAGCCCCGGCCGATATTGATCAAGGTGCCGTCCGAGCCGAGCGCCTCCAGGACCGATGCGTCGATCAGGTGACGCGTGCCCGCCCCGCCGGGTACCACGACGAGAAGCACGTTCACGTCGCGCGCCATGTCATGGAGGCTCGGATAGTAGCGGTAGGGCACGTCCTCGGCCGGGCGGCGGTTGTGATAGACGACTGGGATGCCAAAGGCATCGGCCCGCTTGGCGATTGCCTTGCCGATCCGGCCGAGGCCGACGATGCCGATGGTCCGGTCGCGCAGCGAAAGCGGCGTCAGCGGATAGGGCCGCTGAAGCCAGTCGCCGGCGCGCAGATGTCGCTCGGCCGCGGCGAGTTCGCGAACCGTCATGATGAGGAGACCGAAGGCCGTGTCGGCGACTTCCTCGGTTAGGACTTCCGGCGTATTGGTCACGACGACGCCCCGCGCACCGGCATGGGCGGCGTCGACCGTGTCGTAGCCGACCCCGAAATTCGCGATGATCTCGAGCGCGGGAAGCCGGTCGATCAGACCGGCGTCGACATGGGCATGCGCGCCCGTCGCCACTGCCCGGATGCGCGGCGCGATATCATTCAGGAAGGCATCCGGATCCGCCGCCTCCCAAAGCCGATGAACGGTGAAGCGCGCCTCCAGCCCGTCGCGGATGAGCGGCATCATGGGACCGAGCATCAGGACATCGGGAGCAAACATAGCGAGACCTTTCGCGGCGGCGGGCAAGGGGACCAAATCAGGTCCTTGAATCCAAGGCAAAATCGAACGAAACGCGATTTCACACAAGGCGGATTGGCTCTAACATGGTGCCTTCGGGCCGTCCATGCGCGGCCTTCGCCGAACAAGGGTCCGCGTCGTAAGCGACCGGCGATCCGGACCGTCGCACATTGGGAGGAATGACATGTCGAAGCCCCGGATTGGATTCATCGGCGTTGGCCTCATGGGCCACGGCATGGCCCGCAACATTGTCGAAAAGGGCTATCCGCTCACCATTGTCGGGAACCGAAACCGCGAACCGGTCGACGATCTCGTGGCCCGCGGCGCCAGCGAAGTGGCGACCCCGAAGGAGGCCGCCGTGGCCTCGGACATCGTGTTTTTGTGCGTCTCCGATAGCATCATCGTGGAGAAGGTCATCGAGGGGCCAGGCGGCATCATCGAGGCCGCGCGCGCCGGGCTGATCGTCGTCGACACCTCGACCTCCAACCCGAATTCGACCTTGGCGCTCGCGGCAAAACTCAACGCGCTCGGCATGACGCTCCTCGACGCGCCGCTCGGTCGTACCCCGAAGGACGCTGAGGCAGGAACGCTCGACGTCATGATTGGCGCCGACGACGCGAGCTTCGCCATCGTGGAACCGGTCTTGAAGTGCTTTTCGGCGCGCATCGTCCGCGTCGGCGCCGTCGGGACCGGACACAAGATGAAGCTGATGAACAACTTCCTGTCGATGACCTATGGCGCGCTTTACTCCGAAGCCCTCGCCTTATCGCAGCGCATCGGCATCTCGCCGCAAACCTTCGACAGCGTCGTGCGCGGCGGCCGGATGGACTGCGGCTTCTATCAAACCTTCATGAAATACGTTCTCGAGCGCGATGAAAACGCGCACCGCTTCTCGCTGAAGAACGCGCACAAGGACATGCGCTATGTGGCGGAGATGGCCAATGCGGCTGGTGTCGCCAACCCGATCGGCGCGGCGGCGCGCAATTACTACGCGATGGCCGAGGCGACCGGAAACGGCGACAAGATGGTGCCGATGCTCTCGGATTTCGTGGCGGCTTTGAACGGAACCAGGCTCGACGAATGACTGAGGCTCAGCCGGATTTCGTCTTCACCGCGCGCTCGCGAAACAGCAGATAAAGGCCGCTGGCGATGACGATGCCCGAGCCGACCAGCGTGTAGACCCCCGGCACATCGCCGAACACAAGGTAGCCGAGCATCACCATCCAGACGATCTGGGTATAGGTAAAAGGCGCGACGACCGGCGCGGGGGCGAATTCATAGGCGCGGATGAGCGCATAGTGGCCGACGACGCCATAGATGCCGAGCGAGGCAAGCAGAAGCCACGTAAAGCCGTCGCTCGGCCAGACCCAGACGAACGGCATGAGCGGCAGCAGGCCGATCGCGGGGATCGTTGCCGGAATGAGCAGCATGCTGGCGGGGGAATCGATCCCGGCAAGCATGCGGGTGGTGATCGCGTAGGCGGCATAGCAAATGACCGCCGCGAAGCTCCAGAACATCGCCGGGTTGAAGCCGGCGCTGAACGGCCGCGTGACCACGAGCACGCCGAGAAAGCCGACCAGGATCGCGGCCCAGCGTCGCGGGCCGATCCATTCGCCAAGCAGCGGGCCGGCGGCGATCGCGACCAGGAACGGCGTCGCGAAGGCGATCGCCATCGTATCCGCGAGCTGCAGGCCCTTCAGCGCCATGAAGTTCAAGAAGGTCGAGCCGAAGAGCGTGAGGCCCCGGAAGGCCTGGAACCACGGGCGGTTCGTATGCCATGCGCCAGGGCTCGATCGCGGATTGAGTACGACGGCCGCGATCACCAGCGCGCCGAAGTAGCGCATGTAGGTGACCTGCAGAGCCGGCAGGGACTGGCCGAGCCACTTCGCGGTGGTGTCGAGGCCGGAAAAACAAAGAAGCGCGACGCAAATCAGCGCTATGCCTCGCAGCCGCCGACGGCGCTCTTCGTCGGTGACGGCTTCGTCGATGATCCCCACAAGGTATCCGATCTCAATAGGTGGCGCGGCCGCCCGAGATATCGAAGGCGTGGCCGGTGGTGAAGGAACATTCCCGCGAAACCATGAACGCGATCATGCTGGCGATTTCATCGACCAAAACGAAGCGCCCGCGCGGGATTTTCGACAGCATATAGTCGATATGAGCCTGCGAGATTTGGCCGAGAATGGCGGTTTTGGCGGCGGCCGGCGTGATCGAATTGACCGCGATGTCGTAGTCGGCGAGTTCCTTGGCGAGCGACTTGGTCAACGCGATGACCGCCGCCTTGGATGCCGAATAGGCCGAAGCATTCGGGTTGCCTTCCTTGCCGGCGACGGAGGCGATGTTCGCGATCCGCCCGTAATTGCGCTCCATCATGCCTGGCACGACCGAGCGGCAGCAGTAGAATACGCCGGTGGAATTGATTTGAAAGACGCGGTTCCAATCGTCGGGCGCATAGTCCCAGGTCTTGGCGCTCGGGCCGGCAATTCCGGCACTGTTGACGAGAATGTCGATGGCCCCAAGACCGGCCAGCGTGGCGTCGCGCGCGGCCTCCACCGACGCGAGCGAGGCCACATCGCAGGCAATAGCCGCGACACGATCATCGCCACCAAGCTCCGCCGCGGTTTCCGCCGCCAGTTGATGATCGCGGTCCCAGATGGCGACACGGGCTCCGTCGGTCAACAAGCGCTCAACCACCGCGCGCCCGATCCCCTGCGCGCCGCCGGTCACCACCGCGACCTGACCGTCAAAATCATACCGAATCGCCATGATCGTTCCTCCACGCGGACCGGTCCGCCCCAGCGGCCGGCCTCTAGTTTCGATGTCTCGGATGACACCTTGAGCATAGACCTCGTTTCTAGCTTATGAAACGCACCGAAGCGATGATGTCGAACGAGCGGCAGATATGCCGATGGTCCTACGTCAATGGTAGTCATCAGCCTGTGCGAGGCTGACGCTAAGGATGGGCATGAGATCAGCCGGGAAGACTTGATGAACGACACCGCCTCTGCCTCCACGCCCGCCTCTGCCTCTGCCTCCGCGCCCCCCACACCCCCCACACCCCCCACGCTTGGCGCCCTCACGCGGGTTTTTCTGAAAATCGGGCTCCTCTCCTTCGGCGGACCGGCCGGGCAGATCGCGTTGATGCATCGAATGATCGTCGATGAACGGCGCTGGCTCGACGAGAAGCGCTATCTCGACGCCCTCAATTTCTGCATGCTCCTGCCGGGTCCGGAGGCACAGCAACTCGCGACCTTCGTTGGGTGGCATCTGCACCGCCTCAAGGGCGCGCTGATTGCCGGGATCTTGTTTGTCGCGCCCGGCGCGCTCGCGATGCTTGTTCTGGCTTGGGCCTATGCGGCTTTTGGCGAGATCGCCGCCGTGGAGGCCGCTTTCTACGGCGTGAAGGCTGGCGTGCTGGCGATTGTTGTCGAGGCGCTCTTGAGGGTCGGGCGGCGGGCGCTCAAGTCGCGGGCCGCGTGGGGGATCGCTGCGCTCGCCTTTCTCGCGCTATTTGCCTTCGCCGTGCCTTATCCGATCGTCGTGATCGCGGCGGCTCTTGCCGGCACGATGCTGCTCGGCAAAACCCCGCCCGCCGCCCCGCCCACCTCGGAGGCAGCCATCCCGCGCCAACCCGGCGGCGCCCTCCGGCGGACTGCGACAGTCGTGGCCCTAGGGCTCGGCGCGTGGGCGCTGCCCGTCATCGTCGCCGCGCTCGTGTTCGGCCCGCATCATGTGCTGATCGATATCGCCGCATTCTTTTCCAAGCTCGCCGTGGTCACGTTCGGCGGCGCCTATGCCGTGCTCGCCTGGATGGCGACGGCGGCGGTGGAGACTTACGGCTGGCTCAACGCCGGCGAGATGCTCGACGGGCTCGGTCTAGCGGAAACCACGCCGGGGCCGCTCATACTTGTCACGCAGTTCGTCGGCTTTCTCGCCGGCTGGCGCAATCCCGCCCCGCTCGATCCGCTCGCCATGGGGCTACTCGCGGCCGCGATGACGACTTGGGTCACGTTTACCCCGAGCATTCTGTGGATCCTGCTCGGCGCGCCGCTGGTCGACCGCATCGGCCGCATGCCGGCGCTTTCGGCCGCGCTCTCGGGCATAACGGCCGCCGTCGTCGGCGTCATCTTCAATTTGTCGCTTTGGTTCGCTTTCCACGTCCTTTTTGGCAGGGTGGAGAAATTCGCGGTCGGCTTGCTATCAGTCAATCTACCGGCGCCAGCGACCCTCGACCCGGTCGCCGCCGGCCTCGCGCTCGTCGCCGCCTATGTACTGTTTGGAAGGCATTGGTCCGTCGCGGCGACCGTCAGCGCGACAGCGGCCCTAGGGATTGTCGTAAGGCTTGGCCCGGGAGTTCTCGGCTGAAGGCGAATTGAGCCGGCTGACGGCAATAAAGAACGAGAAGCGGCCTACTCGGCCACCTCCTCTTCCACCTCTTCGTCGGCCACGGTATCTTCCTCAGAGCGGGCTTCGCCACTGAGATTGCGCTCGATCTCACGCAAAAGCTTGCGGACGCGCTTGCGGTCCTTGTCGTCGAGACCGGCAAGGGCCTCTTTCTCAAGCCGCTTCCAAACCCGATCGATCTCCTCGATTCGGGCTCGACCGATCTCGGTGAGGTGCACCCGGGCGAGACGGCCATCCTGTTCGGAACTGACGCGCTTGACCAGACCCTGAGCCGAAAGACGCGTAATCATCTTGGTGACGGTTGGTGGCTGCACGGACAGAGCCTGTGCAAGCTGGCTCATCGTCTGTCCATCGAGATCCGCCAAGGACTTCAAAACAGTTTCCTGGCCAGGATGCAGTCCGACCCGCGCAAGGTGAGATCCCGAGCGTGATCGATGCGCCTTGGCGGCCTGGGCGAGACGATATGTGACGGTCTTGCGATAATTGAATGTCATGACAAAAAGCAAGCTAGCACTTTGCCGTGTCAATTTCTTGAAACTTTTCCGTGAGTTTTTTTCTGAATGAATCTTCCCCGACGTGAACTCTTGGACTCCGACCAAGTTGCAACATGGTCAGGTCTAGAATGCCTGTTGCTTCGGGATTTTGCTGGTGGTCAAGCCGTCTGCCGCCTTCTGTTCAATTGGTCTAGGCATTGAACTGGCGGCTATCATCAAAACCGTCGCATTGCCGACTCGACCTTCTTCAAAAAGGCAACGCGTGTCTCATCTTTAATCTTATTCATATTGTACTGGGGTAGATATAATACTGACCCTCGAACGCCCATGATTACGCGCAAGACCCGGGTGACAATCTTGTGCGGCGGGTCACCGACGAGGAATGCGCGCCAACGGGATCCGCCATAGGTCATGATCGCGCCGATTTTGCGAATATGCGTCAGCGCGGGACGGACGGTCCCGTCGACCAGTTCGAACGAAACGCCCGGCAGAAAAACGCGGTCGAAGAAGCCCTTCAGGATAGCCGGAAAGCCAAAATTCCAAACCGGCGAACAAATGACGATCGCCTCCGCCCACATTAAGCGATCAACGTATCTGGCGACTGGTTCCCGGTTATCCGGAACCGTGTGGTAACCGATCCGCTCCTCGCGGGTCAGCACGGGTTGGAACGCTTCGGCATTCAAATCGCAGTCGTCGACCTCGTGACCAACGGAACGGAGTGTTTCGACGACCTTGGCGTGGACCGCCGCGTTGAAACTGGTCTCCACCGGATGAGCGTAAAGGACCAAGATCTTCATGCGCCGACGCCTTCCTCGATCCCACGAAACAGGAAGACCTTTCCGGAGGCGAAGTCGTAGTTCGGGTCTTCCCAGGCAACCATTTTACCGGGATTGAGCAGGCCCTTGGGGTCGGCCTCGCGCTTGAAGGCGAGCTGCACCTGATCGGTCTGCTTCATGCCGCCTTCTTCGAGCGTGTAGCGATGCGGATTGAAGATCGGGCAGCCGTTCTCCTCGAAGATCCGGACGATCTCCTCAAGCCGCGCATCCGTTGTGTACCGCACAAGATGCAGGCCGAAGCAGAGCACTTCGCCGTCGAACCGCACGAATTCGAGATGAACCGGCACTTCGTCGCCGAAAATCTGCGCCATCTTTTGGACAAGCGACACGTGATTTGGCGCGGGAAACAGGATCTGCAGATAGGTTACGGAAGGATCGACGCGTAGCGCCCGCAATGTCGTATGGTTCCAGCACAATTCGTAAGACGGGGGCAGGCCCTTGGCTTCCTCCTCGCTCGCGCTATCTGAGCGGAAGGCGAGCCGGCCGCCCATCCGCTCGACGACGCGCGCGAAGTCGGAGACCGCCTCGGGCGCGATCATCGCGGCGATGACGGAATCCGTCTCGGCGACATACTTGCGGTGGCGAAGGAAATACTGATGCGGCGCAGGTCCGCCGATCACCGCCAGCTGCTTCTTCTCCAATCCGTCCATCCGCGCGACACGGTCGGCGCAGCGCACGGCGGTCATGACATCGTCGAAGGCGGCGAACACGTCGACCCAATCGGCGGCTACGGTGAGCGGCATCTCCACCTCGGTGATGATGCCGGTGGTGCCATAGGCGTGGTTCACCTTGGTGAGATCGTCGCCGGTCAAGTCCAGGATGCGCGGTTCAGCTTCCATGGTCACCGCCCGACAACGCAAGATGTTGCCGGCGTCGCGCAATCCACCCCAGGCGATCGAGCCGACACCGCCGGAACCGCCGGCGATGAAGCCGCCGATGGTCGCGGTTTTCGCGGTCGACGGCCAAAGCCTTAGCTCCTGGCCGGAATGCGCCCGCGTCGCTTCGCAGATGTCGTGAATGATGGCGCCGGCTTCGGCCACAACGACGCCCTTGCGGATCGATTTGACCGCGTTCATGTCCGCGAGGCTGAGCACGATGCCGCCGGCCAGCGGCATGGCCTGGCCGTAATTGCCGGTGCCAGTGCCGCGCGGGGTGATCGGCACATTGGCTTCGAACGCCGCCTTCACAACGCGCACCACCTCGTCTTCCGACTTCGGCGAAACGAAGAGGTCGGCACTCACGTGATCAAGCTGCCGCTTTAAAATCGGCGAATACCAATAGAAATCGCGGCTCTTCTGCTTGACGATCGCCGGATTGTCTTCAATCCGGATCCCGGCAAGTGTTGATTTGAGGGTCTCGATGGCGCTCATTTCTGTCCTCGGCGGGTTTGTCAGGCGTGGACCAGATCGTCCAATTCACGGTAATCGGGCAGTGTACGATTGATCGGCGCGCCGGCTCGCAGCACGGTCCGGTCAGCTTGCGGGCGCGACAGGAACTCGGTCCAGGACCTCGCGCGAAACAGCACCAGGTCCGCCGGCGCGCCATCCTTGATCCAGCCGCAATCCGAAAGCCCGAGAACCGAAGCCGGCGTCGCGCCAATCGCCTTCGGCCAATCGGCGAATGGATGATCAAGGTGCAGGATCCGGACCGCTTCGCGGAAGACCTCGACCATGTCGAGATCGCCATAGGCATAGAAGGGATCGCGCGTGTTGTCGGAGGCAACCGAAACGGAAATGCCCCGCGCGCGCATCTCGTGCACCAGTGTCACGCCGCGCCACCGCGGCGTACGGCTATCGACGCGATCCTGCAGATACATATTGCACATGGGCAGCGAGACGATCGCCATGCCGGCCTGCGCCACCAGATCGAGGGTCCGATCGGCCTCGCTTTCGTCCTGACGGGCGAGCGAGCAGCAATGGCCGACGAGAATGCGGCCCTCGAAACGGTGCGCGAGCGCGGTCTCGGCGATCGCCCTCAGCGTCGCGACCGTTGCATCCCCGGTTTCATCGGCGTGAAAATCGAGATCAAGCCCGTGTTCGGTCGCGAGACGAAACATTCGGTCGAGCGCTGGCAGAAGCGTCGGCATTGGATAGGTGACTGCGCCGAGCACACCGCCGGCCGCCTTCAGATGCGCCAAAAGGTCGCCCGTATAGGCCTCGTCCAGCATCGCGTCGACGGCGACGAGGCAGGAGGCCTGCAAGTCGATGCGGCCGGCCCACATGTCCTTCATGGCCTTCAACACCGGCCAGGAGATCCGATGCTGAGGGGCGCCGGAATCGATATGGGTACGCATCGCCTTGGTGCCGTGGGCGTAGGCGGTGCGAAGCGAGAAGTCCATGCGGCGGCGGACGTCCTCCGCATGCCAATTGGCCGCGGCATCGGCACGCACGTTTTCCAGCGCGCCCGTGAAAGTACCGTCGGGATTGCGCCGCCGGGGCCAGATGTGGCCCTTGTCGAGATGGGTATGCCCATCGACGAAGGCCGGTAGCACAAGGCCGCGATCAAGATCCACAACGGGGACGCCGACGTCCGGCGCGTGCCCAGCCGGCGTTACGCGTGCGATCTTGCCGTCGGAGACCAGAATGTCGACCTCGGCAAGGCCGTCGATGTCGCCGGCAAGCGTTGGCGAGGCAACGAGCGCGGCGGGAACGGTCGCGCGGTTAAGTCGATAGGTCTGCGCGCCCGAATGTTTGAAGAACCCTGTCGTCACGAATCGTGCCTCAGTTTTCGCGCCGAACGGCGCTTTCGTGCCAGCGCCGCAAGGCGAGATGGGCCACCAGACTGGTGAGCCCGAAGATCGCGACGCCCGTCGCCGAAAGCATCAAGAGCGCGGCGAAGAGGCGGGGGATGTTCAATCGGTATTGCGATTCAAGCAACCGAAAGGCAAGTCCGGAGCCGGCGCCGGCTGAACCGGCCGCGAACTCAGCCACGACCGCCGCAATCAGCGCGAGGCCGCCGCCGATTTTCAAACCCGCCATGAAGTAGGGCAGCGCGGCCGGAAGCTTGAGGTAAACCAAGGTCTGAAAGCGCGTCGCGCCGTAAAGCTCAAACAGATTGAGCAGGTTGTGATCGACGCTCTTCAGGCCCTGCGTTGTGTTGGACAGCACGGGGAAGAACGCGACGATAAAGGCGCAAAGCAACAGCGCGCTCTGCGTGCTCGGCGCGTAGATCAAAATGAGCGGCGCGACCGAAACGATCGGAGTCACCTGCAGGATGACCATATAGGGGTAGAAGGCGAGCTCGATCCACTTCGAGTGCGATAGAACGACCGCCAGCAGAAGCCCGCCGACCAGCGCGAGCCCAAGCGCTTGAAAGGTAATGGTGACGGTGACGATCAGCGCCGGATAGAGCGTACCCCAGTCGTTGAAGAGCGTCGCCCAAACTAGGCCGGGCCGCGGCAGGATGTAGGGCTTGATGTCGTTTGCCACGACGTACCAATCCCAGATGAAGACGACGACCGCGAGAATCGCAAGCGGCACACCGATGCGCAGGGCCCAATCCCGGAGCCGCGCCAGATCTGGACCCGCGCCAACGCGCGCGGAGTCGGCCTTGGTGGCGTCTATCGTGCTCACAGATGGCCCTCCATCCCGGCGTCACCCAAGTGCATGGCATCGTGCAGGGCAGCTGAGGCCCGGCGACAGTAATCGGCGTAGTCGACGGACGTGCGGAATTCTTCGCCACGTGGCATGGGCGCGTCGATGGCGAGTTCGGACACGACGCGTCCGGGGCGCGCCGCCATGACCACGACTCGGGTCGACAGGTAAACCGACTCGAACACCGAATGGGTGACGAAAACCACCGTCCAACCGAGCCTTTCCTTGATCTCGAGAATATCGTTGTTCAGCTTGAAGCGCGTGATTTCGTCGAGCGCGGCGAAAGGTTCGTCCATCAGCAGGACTTTGGGCTGCATCACGAGGGCACGCGCGATCGATACGCGCATCTTCATGCCGCCGGACAATTCGCGCGGATAGGCCTGCGAGAACTTGGCGAGGCCGACGAGTTCCAGCGCGTTCATGATCTGCGCGCGCGCGTCGGATTTCGAAACGCCTTTAAGCCGCAGCGGCAGGTAAACATTGGCGAAAACCGTCGCCCAGGGCATCAGGGTCGGTTCCTGAAACACAAACCCGATCTCGCGAGACGGCTCGCCGCCCGCGTCATACCGCGAAGTCGGCCATTCCACCGTGCCGGAGGACGCCGCTCCGAGACCCGCGATGATCCGCAACGCCGTGGACTTGCCGCATCCGGACGGACCCAATAGGGAAACGAATTCACCAGGACGAATGTCGAGCGACATGTCCGACAAGGCGACCGTTCCGTTGGAAAAGGTCTTCGATATGCCTTTCAGCGATACGATAGGCTTTACGCTCGATATCATTCCGTCGCTTTCGTCGGCTGTCAATAAAACCCCGCCCCTACTCCTCGCGCACGTATGGACAAGAAGTAGAGACGGGATAAAATGCAGACTTAGATCTTAGCCGCCGAGCTTCTTCTTAACGTCGAGGCCGACGCCCTTGCAGACATACTTCGTCATGAAAGACTTCGTATAATCCACGGAAGCCTCGATGACTTTGGCGTTAGCCATCTTGGTGAAGAAGGACTTATGCTGGGCGTCGACCATGCAGCCGATACCCTTGGTCAGCGCCTCACCAGATTCGACGATGCCATATTCCTTTAACTTGGCGATGGAGAAGGCGAGCTGCGCGTCCGACATCTCCGGATTGTCTTTCTTAATCAGCGCATTGGCGGCCTTGTTGTCGCCATAGAGGTAATTGTACCAGCCGATCGTCGTGGCATCGACAAAGCGCTGAACGAGATCGGACTTCTCGGACACCATCTTCTGCGTCGTTTCGATCGTCGTCGAATAGGTGTCGAAGCCGTTATCGGCGAGCAAGAAGATCTTGGGCTTCCAGCCAGCCTGCTTCTCGACTGCAAAGGGCTCGGACGTAATATAGCCCTGCTGCCCGGACTTCTTGTCGGCGATGAACGGAGCCGGATTATAGGTATAGGGTTTGAACTGCTCGTCCTTGAAGCCCGGATAGGCGACCTTCATCCACTGGAAGAAGGTGATAAAGCCGTCCTTGCCAAGGAACAACGTCTGCAGCTTGGCAAGATCGGCGAATTTTTCCGCGCCGGAATCCGGATGCGCCATGATCATCTGCGGATCTTTTTGGAAGATCGCGGCCACGACCACCGTCGGGATGCCTTGCTTGACCGAGTCAAGAGACGCCAACATGTTGCCGCCCATATAGAAATCGATCTTGCCGGCGATCAGCAGCGTGCGGTTGGCGGCCTGCGGACCGCCTTGCACGATCGTAACATCGAGGCCGTACTTCTTGTATGTGCCGTCGGCCACAGCCTGATAGTAGCCGCCATGCTCCGCCTGAGCGAGCCAGTTGGTGCCGAAGGTGACTTTGTCCTGCGCTGCCGCAGGCGCGGTCAGGCCGGCGGTGACGACGAGCGCCGCGGCGAGCCTCGATACGCTGTTGTACTTGAATGACATGAGAATCTCCCTTGCGCGACCGTTGGCCTGGGTATCGTCCGCGCATGCTGCGCGGCATCCGCCCGCTCCGAGACGTGTCGATGAACGTTCCAATTACGCAAGCTCCATGCCATCGAAGTTGCGCCGCGCGCTTCGGTCGACGATCGCTTCGAGGACATGGAAACACCATTGCTCTTGCACACAAGATGGTCAAGCGCCTGCATTTTGGACAGTTTGTAACTCTGGCACGCTCAGCCTTCGGCTTGCTTGATCTTCTGGCAGCCCATACTGTGTGTCTTCAAATGTCTTTAGGCTCGCTGTGAAGCATGTTGAAGAGTTTGGCGCCCTCCATCATCCGTGCTCCGTTCGGCCGCTACAGTCATGGAATAGAAGTTCCCTCTGGAGCCGAACTGATCTTTGTTTCCGGCCAACTCGGCGTGCGTGGCGACGACACCGTGCCGGAGTCCGTGGAAGAGCAAACCGAAATATGCTTCGCCAATGTCGCCGCCATTTTAGGCGCGGCCGGCCTCGATCTGTCCGACGTCGTGCAGATCCGCGCCTTCGTGACCGATCGCGCCTTCATGAGGCCATATATGGCGGTGCGCGACCGTTTGGTCGGCGCGCCCGCCCCGGCCTCGACATTGATGATCGTCTCAGGCTTCACCCGGGCGGAGATGAAAGTCGAGGTCGAGGTCGTCGCCGCCCGGATCGCCTGACCGGCTTAATCCATTCGATATCCCTGAAGGACATCCCATGCGCATTTGGTTGAAGGATCCGATCGCCGTTCTCGCCGATGGCGCTGAACGCGGCATGGTCGTGGACGGCAAGACGATCGTGGAATTGGTCGGGCGCGGCACGGAGCCGGCATCCCCAGTCGATGCGATCTTCGACGCCTCGCGCCATGTCGCGATCCCCGGCTTGGTGAACACGCACCACCATATGTTCCAGACCCTCACTCGCGCGCATCCGGCGGGCCTCAACAAGCCGCTCTTCACATGGTTGGAAGGTCTTTTTCCGATCTGGGCCACCAATGTTAAGCCGGATAACTTTCGCCTTGCAAGCCGGCTGGCCTTGACCGAACTCTTGATGTCCGGCTGCACCACCGTCTCCGATCATCAGTATCTGTTCACGCCCGGCCTAGAGGACGCCATGGACGTCCAGGCCGAGGAAGCCGGCAAGCTCGGCATGCGTATGACGCTGACGCGTGGTTCGCTCAATCTAGAGGTCGAGGACGGCGGCAACGCGGTGCCCGGCTCGACCCAGGACATCGACACGATCCTCGCTGACTGCGAGCGCATTCTCGGGCGATATCACGACAAATCCGAGGGCGCGATGCTCCAGGTTGCGCTTGCGCCCTGCGCGCCGTTCAACGTAACGAAGACGCTCATGCGCGAGACGGTCGATCTGGCGACCCGACACGATTGCCGCCTTCATACCCATCTCGGCGAGACGCGCCAGGAAAACGACTACTGCATGCACCACTTCCAGTGTCGACCGGTCGACTATCTGGAAGAGGTCGGCTGGCTCAATGACCGCGTTTGGGTGGCCCACGGCATCCATTTCAATGACGATGAAGTGCAGCGCCTCGGCCGGCACGGCGTGGGAGTATGTCACTGCCCGACGTCGAACATGGTGCTGGCCTCCGGCAATTGCCGCACGCGCGAATTAGAGGCGGCCGGCAGCCCTGTCGGGCTCGGCGTCGACGGCTCGGCGTCCAACGACAATTCCAATCTCATGGAATCCGTGCGCCATGCCCTTATGATTAACCGGCTCACGTATGACGCATCGATTACTCATCTCGACGCGCTGCGCTGGGCAACATCGGGCTCGGCGAAGCTCTTGGGGAGGTCGGACATCGGCGAGATCGCCGTTGGCAAACAGGCCGATTTAGCGCTTTTCACGCTCGACGAGCTGCGCTTTTCAGGCGCCGGCGATCCGATCGCGGCCCTGGTTTTATGCGGGGCGCATCGCGCCGATCGCGTGATGATCGCCGGGGAATGGCGCGTTGTCGACGGCATGCCCGTCGGGGTCGACGTGGCGCGACTGCGCGCCGAACATGGCGCCGCCGCACGCCGCTTCCTGGAGCATTTCCCGATCGGATGAAATCTTACGATCGACCGGGAATTGATCCAGAGTCATGAACTTGAGCCGGTCCTTTTCGTTCGGATCGCTTCGATCCAAACGGGACAGGCCCTGGAAACAATCTGAGGATCCCCATGCCGCCGAAACGCTTCTGGCACGAGTTGACAAGCTTCGATTTCCGCGTGCCGGAGGTAAAGGACTGGATCGCCGTCCTACCGGTCGCCGCCATCGAGCAGCACGGCCCGCACCTGCCGGTCGCGACCGACATGATTATCAACGACGGCCATATCGCGCGGACGCTCGCGATCTTAGCCGACGATTTGCCGGTGCTCTTTCTGCCGACGCAGGCGATCGGCAAGTCCAACGAGCATATCTCCTCGCCGGGAACGCTGACCTTCGGCTGGGAAACCGTGATCAAGGCTTGGCTCGACATCGGTGACAGTGTCGCGCGAGCGGGCGTGCGCAAGCTTGTTATCGTCAATAGCCATGGCGGCAACGTGCCGATCATCGATATCGTGGCCCGCGAGATGCGGGTCAAACACGACATGCTGTGCGTGGCGACCGGATGGTCGCGTTTCGGCCATCCGGACGGACTTTATGGCGAACAGGACCGCAAGTTCGGCATCCACGGCGGCGACATCGAAACGTCGATCATGCTCGCGCTGCGCCCGGATCTCGTCCGCATGAGCGAAGCCAAGGATTTCCGCTCGGCGCAGGAAGGTTTCGAGCGCGATTTCAGGCATCTGCGTGCCCACGGTCAGAGCCAGTTCGGCTGGAAGGCGCAGGATTTAAACCCGGACGGCACGGTCGGCAACGCATCAATCGCGACGCGCGAGAAGGGCGAGGCCTCCCTAGCGCATGCGGCGCGCGCCATGGTCGACCTTCTCGCGGACGTCCACGCATTCGATGCCGCGCGTCTATGGAAACCTAGCGGCGTCGATCATTGAGCATCGAAAGTGTCCCCCGCCGGCATTTGCGCATGCCGGCGGACGAGTTTGGCAAATTGCGGGTGGTTCGGATTTTTTCGCCGATAACCCTTACGCGACCCGGGCTTCCTGTACCCGACGATCGATTTCGGAGACCAAGCTTGGCGTCAGCGATAGCCGCTGGGCCAATTGCGCAAGGTACGCCTTTTCCGACGCCTTGTCGGGCTGGATCGCCAAGGCGGACGCCGCGTAGATCTGGTTGGCGATCTCGGGCGTCTTTGCGAGCTTTACGACCTTCTCGATATCAGGCGGTCCGGCCATCTCACGCTCGACCATACGGCGTGCCTCGCCATCAAGGCCAGCTTCTTCCTGCTTTTCCATGATGATCTTGTGTTCTTTGGCATCGATTACGCCATCAGCCTTGGCGGCATTAACCATGGCGACAAGGAGAGAGGTCGCGAGACCGGGTTCATCCCTGGACGTGAAACGCGGCATGAACGCCGCATCGGATCCCTGGCCGCGTCCGTGACCACGGCCCCTGGCTAATTCGCTGGCGGTTTCACTGACACGCTCGGCGATGCGTTCGCCCATGGTTCCGCCGACGCGTTCGCCGGTCTTTGCTCCGAACCGGTCTTTGCTCCGGGCCTCCCGCGGTTCCTGCGAATCATGGTAGGCGCGATAAGCCAAGGTTCCGAGCGCGGCGAGCGCGCCGAGCTGCATGACTGACGCGCCAACCGATCGGCCGGCGCGCGTGCCAAGCATCAACGTTAACAGCCCGCCCGCCGCCGCGCCCATCCCAAGGGCGCTGGCATGCTCGCCGAAATAGTCTCGGGCTTCCTGCAGTCGGCTATCACCCATGACTTTATTCGCCATGCGGGTCGCCTTCGCGGCGCCCTGCTCAAGTGCATGAGTTCCGGCCTGAACAAAGCTATCAACGGCTTCGCCGCTCTGTTGGCCAATGGTTTGGTCGTTCGTTTTCTTTGCATCTAACATGGGAGAGCCTCCGCTCGAAACGCAACGCTCACACGACTAAAGTCGTGCAGCCCTGGACGAAACTCGGAGGCGAGCGAAGTGTTCCGGAGGTCGTTAGGGACGTCGAGGCAAGGCCGCGGCCTCGCGCGCGAGGGCCTCGACCCGCCCCCAATCGCCGGACGCTAGCGCGTCGGACGGAGCGACCCAGGACCCGCCAATACAGGCAACATTCGGCAGTCCCAGATACGATGGCGCCGTCTCAAGCGTGATGTTGCCCGTTGGGCAGAAGCGCACCAACGGCAGCGGCGCGGCAAGCGCGCGGATATAGGCCGGTCCACCGGCCGGGGCGGCGGGGAAGAACTTCATTCGACGATAGCCATGTTCCATGAGCGCCATGGCCTCGGTCGCTGTCGCGATGCCCGGCAAGAGCGGCACGGGAGCGTCGAGGGCAGCCTCGATCAATTTCGGCGGACTGCCGGGCGACACCAGGAACTCCGCGCCGGCGGCAATCGCGGCGTTCATTTGATCGATGTCAAGCACGGTACCCGCGCCGACAATCGATCCCTCGACACTCTTGCAGGCCTTCAGACACGCCAAGGCCGCTGGCGTCCGCAAGGTGATTTCGAGTACTGGTAGCCCACCGGCGACGAGCGCGCGGGCAAGGGCGGCTGCTTGCGCCGGATGTTCCAGCGTGAGCACCGGTATGACGGGCGCAAGGCCCATGATCTCGTCGAGACGCGCGATGTTCTGAGTCATGATTTCCGTGTAATCGATCCGAGCGCGGAACGAAAGCGAGTTATGCACCGAGGCACGGTTCCATCGCGCCGTGACGCGAAGACCTCCGTTATCCTGGCTTGTCGGATCGCGCCTTGATCGGCGTGCGGCTGAGGGATAACTCGTTTCCATAATGGGCGCGCCGTTCAGTCGCGACTTGAACGGTCGGAAACCGCCATGACCAAATCGGATGCCGCCTCGTCCCCACGCTTTGTCATCCCGCCGGCGCCCATCGTCTCGCTTGCCGTCGATGGCGCCGACGCGCGGTTTCCGGTGCGCCGTATCTATTGTGTCGGGCGGAACTATGCCGACCACGCGATCGAGATGGGGCACGATCCAAGCCGCGAGCCGCCGTTCTTTTTCCAGAAGAACCCGGACAATCTGGTCTCAGACGGCGTCTTTCCCTACCCTTGCGCGTCAAGCGACGTGCATCACGAGATCGAGTTGATGGTGGCACTCGGCGTGGGCGGGGCGAATATCCCGGAAGCGGACGCGCTCGACCATGTCTTCGGCTATGGCGTGGCACTCGACATGACGCGCCGCGATCTGCAGGGCGAGGCGAAAAAGCTCGGCCGTCCCTGGGAAGTCGGCAAGGCCTTCGAGGCCTCGGCGCCAGCCTCGGCCCTTGTCGCGGCAAGCCGCATCGGCCATCCGACGTCGGGCCGCATCTGGCTGAACGTCGACGGCGTAATGCGCCAGAACGGCGACCTCGCGCAGATGATCTGGACGGTGCCCGAGACGATCACCATCCTGTCGCGGCTTTTCACGCTTCAGCCGGGCGACATCATTTTAACGGGAACGCCGGCCGGCGTCGGCCCGGTCTCGCGCGGCGAGCGGCTCAAGGGCGGCGTGGAAGGCGTCGGCACGATCGACATTACCGTGGTGTAATTCTCAAGCAACCGGCGCGGCCAGAAGCAGCGCCTGGACCTCGGCAAGCGTCGGCATGGACGGCGCTGTCCCCGGCCGCGTGACTGAGATGCCCGCGACCGCCGAGCCGAAGCGAGCGGCTTCAAGCGGCACCATGCCGGCGGCAAGCGCGGCGGCGAAGCCACCATTGAAAGCATCGCCCGCTCCGGCGGTCTCCGCGACCGGGCCGACATGGAACGCCGGCACAAGCACCGAGTGGCCGCGCGTGTGAAACAACGCGCCCTTCTCGCCGAGCGTGATCAGCGCGGTGCCGACGCCCTTGGCAAGCAGCACGTCACCGGCCGCCCGCGCCTCGTCGAGGCTTTGGACCGGTAGCCCGGTTAACGCCGCGGCCTCGCTTTCGTTCGGCGTGATGTAGTCGCTCAGCCGATAAAGCGCCTCGTCGAACGCGGTCGCCGGGGCCGGATTGAATACGGTCGTGACACCGGCCGCGCGGGCAAGCTGAAGCCCCCTCAAGGCGTCCTCGACCGGTTGCTCTATGTTCGTGACGAAGACCTTTCAGGCGCGGATCTCGTCGGCGGCAGCCTCGACATCGTCGATCGAGATCGCTCCGGCCGCGCCGGGCACCACGATGATCGCGTTCTCGCCGCTGACATCGTTGACGTAGATGAACGCGGCCCCTGTCGGCTCGCTCGCCGAGCGCGCCACCCGGGCCGCGATGCCCTCGCGCGCCCATGTTTCAAGCGCGATCTCGCCGAAGGAGTCCGCGCCGAGCCGCGAGATGAAGGTGACGTCCGCCCCTGCGCGCGCGGCCGCGACGGCTTGGTTCGAGCCCTTGCCGCCGGGGCCCATGGCGAAGCCCGATCCGGCAATCGTCTCGCCGACATGGGGCATGCGTCCCGAGCGGAACGCGAGATCGGCAACAAAGATACCGAGAATGGCGACGCTATGTTGTGAGCCGGCCATGGATCGTCTCCCGAGGGCGATAGGGAATGTGGTCCGCGCGGCCCGCGATCAGGCCGGCGGGATGACGCCCTTGGTCAGGATGAAGCAGCCGTAGAAGCGCGTCTCGCCCGTTGCGATCACGCAATAGGCCTTCTTGGCGCGCTCGTAAAAGGCGAACCGCTCGATCGAGCCCATGGGCACCGGGCCGCCGACGCGCGCGACCTCAGCTTCCACCTCGGCCTGGACGACCGGCATCTCGCTCGGGTTGCCGACGACTTCCATCCGCTCGGCCGGCTTATCGATGAACGTATCGAGCGGCAGGACCGACAAGATCGCCTTGACGGCTCGGGCGGCCGAGACATTGTCGATGCGCAGCAACTCGCCAAACATGGTCTGACGGGCGACGGAATCGGCTGGGAAGTTCGTATCGCAGATAACGACTTCGTCGCCATGGCCCATCGAGCGAAGGGCATAAAGCACGTCGGCGTTCAGGATCGGATCGATATTGATCAGCATCGGCGTTTCTCCCAAGCTCTTGGTGTCGTCGTCCGCATTCCCGGATGCGATGACCATCCGTCGGATGCAGGCGACGCGGGCGCGATGTTTCATGGCCGCGCCTTTTTTTGGTCTCGCGACGCCGACGTCAGCCGCGCGCCACGACCGCTCGTTTCATATCCGCCACCTCCGCGATTGACAAGACGAACACAGGTGGGTGCAATGTGTCGTCTTCCCACTGGCCGCTCGGTAATCTCCATGCTCAAGGGCCTTGATCCGATCCTCACGGCCGATCTTCTGTTCGTCCTGAAATCCATGGGCCATGGCGACGACATCGTGCTGTGCGACCGGAATTTCCCCGCGACCACGCTGGCGGCGACCACGACGCATCGCCGTCTGCTGACACTCTTCGGTGCGGATCTGCCGCGCGCGGCTTCAGCGATGCTATCGCTCTTTCCGATCGATACGTTCGTGGAAGAACCGGTGACGCGCATGAAGGTAGTCGGCGATCCCGACCGGATCGTGCCGTCGCATACGACCATGCAAGCCGTGGTCGACGCGGCCGAGGGCCGACCGATCGGCATGGGCGCGCTCGAACGGTTCGAATTCTACGCCGCCGCCGGGCGCTCCTTCGCGATCGTGCAGACGAGCGATACGGGGCCCTATGGCTGCTTCATTTTCAAGAAGGGCGTGCTTTAGGCCGACCTGGAGATCGCGTCCATGCATGCCTACGAGTTCGCCGCTCGGCTCAATTCGTTTCGCGTCGGCGCAAAGGATTATTGGCCGGGCCGCAACAGGGTCACCACGCTCGATCTGCTCGACCGCGCGGCAACCGTTCCCGGACTGAACGCGGTCGATTTCAACTATCCCGACCATCTGGAGGGCCTCGGCGAACGCGAGGTGGCCGAGCATCTCGCCGAAAGAAGCATTCGGCTCAACGGCTACGCGATGCGCTACTACACCGATCCCGGCTTCAAGCTCGGCGCCTTCACGCATCCCGATCCAGTGATCCGCCGCAAGGCGATCGATTTGACGAAGCGCGGCCTCGATTCATTGAAGGAGGCCGGCGGGAGCCTCATGACGCTTTGGCTCGGGCAGGACGGGTTCGACTACTCGTTCCAGGCGAACTACGGCGCGCTCTGGGAGATGAGCCTGGAGTCGATCCGGGAGGTGGCGGAGCACGATCCTTCGATCGATATCGCGTTGGAGTATAAGCCGAACGAGCCGCGCGCCTTCAGCGTGATGCCCGATGTCGCCACGACGCTGCTGGCGATCAAGGATGTCGGCCTGCCGAACCTCGGCGTGACGCTTGACTTCGCCCACGTGCTCTATGCCGACGAGATGCCCGCCTATGCCGCGACGCTGACCGCCCGACACAGCCGCCTTCTCGGCATTCATCTGAACGATGGCTACGGCAAGCGCGACGACGGCCTGACGGTTGGTTCGGTACACATTGTGCAAACCATCGAGCTTCTTTATGCGCTCGACAGCCTCGGCTATCGCGGCGCGATTTATTTCGACACGTTCCCCGACACGACCGGGCTCGATCCGGCGGCCGAATGCGCGGTCAATATCAGCGCGGTCACGGCCATGCGCCGCGTGGTCGATCGGTTGAAGGCAGACCCGGTGCTCGGCACGGCTATCGCCCGACAGGACGCGGTTGCGAGCCAGGCGATCGTACAGCGGGCGCTATTTGGAGCATGAGCGTGGCCGACTTCGACGTCATCGTTTGCGGCAGCCTGCACCTCGACGTCATGGTGCGAGCGCCCGGGCTGCCGCGCCTTGACGAAACGGCGGTCGGGTCCGCCTGGGGCATGAAATGCGGCGGAAAGGGCGGCAATCAGGCGGTCATGGCCTCGCGCGCGGGGGCACGGACGGCGATGATCGGACGTGTTAGCGCCGATGATTTTGGCCGCCGCCTGCGTGCCAATCTGGACGAGGCGGAGGTCGATCGCAAAGGCGTCTTAACCGATGCGACCGCTGGATCGGGCATGAGCGTGGCCATCGTCAATGACACCGGCGGCTATGGCGCGGTGATCGTATCCGGAGCCAATCTGGCGATCCCGCCGGCAGACGCAGCCGAGGCTTGGCGCCGGATGGGCGGCGCGGCCATCCTGGTGCTGCAGAACGAGGTGCCGGAAGCGGTGAACGTCGCGGTGGCGGCGGCCGCACGTATAGCGGGAGCCCGGACGATCCTCAACGCGGCGCCGGCGCGGCCTCTTGGACCGGACTTGCTCGATCTCATCGACGTGCTCGTCGTCAACCGCGTGGAGGCGGAGATGATGGCCGGAGTTCCGGTGACCGACGCCTCTGCGGCAATCGCGGCGCTGCCTCGGCTCGGCTCGGGCGCGCGCGATGTCATCGTCACCCTCGGCGGCGAGGGCGCGGTCGTGGCGTCGCCCGGCCGCGAACCTTGGATCATCAATGCGCATCAGGTGACGGTGGTCTCGACCCACGGCGCCGGCGACTGCTTCGTCGGCACGCTCGCCGCAGCCCTCGCCCAAGGGTTCAGCCTCCCCACCGCCGGGGAAATCGCAAACCGCGCCGCCGCCAATTTCGTATCGGCGGCCGGCGAGTTAGAGGCGGGCTCACGGCCTGGGCATTGAAGGCTCGCCCGGCGTGTCAGCCCTCGTCCAGCGCCCGCATGAGGTCGCGCGTGCGGGGATAGAGCCCGCGAAACACGGACTTTCTTCGATCGTAGACCGCGCGGGTCGCAGGATCCGGGACGATCTCGAAATCGATCGGGTTCCATGTGGCGATATCGCCTTCGCGGACATCGCCGACCGCAAGCGCGGCCAGGAAGGCATCGCCATAGGACGCGCCGACGGTCTTTTCGCGAACGATCTGGGCTCGGCCGGAGACGTCGGAGGTCGCCTGCCGCCAAAGCCGGTTCTTCGTGCCGCCGCCGACCGAGTAGATTGCGCGCGGCTCCTGCCCAACCTCGCCATAGGTATCGATGATGTGCTCGGTGCCGAGCGCGATGCCCTCGAACAGCGCGCGCACCATGTCGGCCCGCGTGTGGGTTAAGTTCAGGCCGAAGAGCACGCCCTTGGCGTGCGGGTCGTGGATCGGCGTACGCTCGCCGGAGAAATAGGGCAGCAAGACGAGCCCGTTCGCGCCGGCCGGCGAGGCCTCGGCTTCCGCGGCGAGGATCTTGATCGCCTCGGCCGGATCGAGGTCGCGGGCGAGTTGATCGCGGAACCAGTGGGTCAGCGTGCCACTGGTCGCAAGCCCCGCCATGGCCGCATGGCGGCCCGGCAAGAGCCACGGCGCGTACCATAGGCGCGGATCGCGGATACGGGTGTCGGTGATCTGGATAATGAAAATGGTCGATCCATACATCAGCATCATGTCGCCGGGCGCGGCGACGCCAACGCTGAGCGCCTCGGCGGCCGCGTCGATGGTCCCCGCAATGACCGGCGTGCCGACCGCAAGGCCGGTTTCATCCGCCGCGCGCGCCGTCACGCCGCCGATGACATCGGTCGTCCAGGCGAGATCGGGCAATCTCTCAAGCGGCACAATGTCGTCGGCGAGCCGGTCGCTCCAGGTCCCCTGGTCGGGCAGATAAAGCGGCCCGAAGCCGGCGGCCGTGTAGTGATCGATCGCGAAGCGACCGGTCAGGCGATGGACGAGATAGGATGTCGAGGTCAGGATCTTCGCGGTCGCGTCGAAGAGATCGGGGCGATTGCGCTTCAGCCAGAGGATCTTGGGCCCGACCGACTGCGTCGTCAGCGCGTTGCCGGTCTCCGCGACCAGCACGTCCTCGCCGATCGCCGCCGTGAGTTCGGCGATCTCGGCATGGGCGCGGGCATCGACACCGTAGAGGACGGCGTTCATCAGCGCCTCGCCCTCGGCATCGACCGGCAGCATGCAGGGGCCGATCGCGCTAGTGCCGACCGCGCGGATCGATGCCGGCGCGACGCCGCTATCGGCAAGTAGCTTGCGCGTTATGAAAGTCAGATCGTCCCACCAGTCCTCGCGCGCACGATGCTCGGCATGGCCCGGCTTCGGCACCAGCATCTTGTGCGGCTTGGCGGCCGAAGCGACGATCCGGCCTTCGCCGTCGACGAGCACGCCCTTCGATTCAAATGTGCCGATATCGATGCCGAGATAGTGCTTCATTGTTCGAACTCGTCGCGGTCGAGAGTGAAAGTGTCGTCGATACGGGTGAGCCCGGCGACGATCAGCCGGGTCAAGCCCTCGAGATCGCCGAGATCGCAGACCTCAAGCGAGGAGTGGGTATATCGACAAGGAAAGCCAAGATCGATCGCCGCCACGCCCGAGCCGACGAGTTGGACATAGGAATTGTCAGTCAACGCGCCGACATGGGCGCTACGCTGAAGCGTTAGCCCTTCCGCCCGGGCGGCCTCGTCGAACAGCGCGACGAGCGCCGGGTGCGGGATCGTGCCGTTCAACGTGCCGCGCCCGTGGAAGCTGTAGAGGCTCATGGCCGGGCCGGCGCCGAGGCGAACATCGCCGCGATGCCCCATGTCCGGCGTATCGGTCGCCAGCACGAGATCGAGCTGGATTGCGACATCGGGCATCAGCGCCTGGGCCGCGGTCACCGCGCCGCGCAAGTTGAATTCCTCCTGGACGGAAAAGACGAGGTGCACCGTCGGGATTTGCGGCTCTTCCCGCAAAAGCCGCGCCACCTCGATCATCACCGCGCAGGCCGCGCGATCGTCGATCGAGGTACCGGCAATACGGTCGCCGGCGAGTTCGACGACGTTCGGCGTGTAGACGACCGGCGTGCCGACATCGATGCCGGCCGCGAGCGCCTCGTCCTGGCTGTGAAAGCCGGCGTCGATGTAAAGCTCCTGATAGGGCGTTACGCGGACCTTTTCGTCCTGTCCCGTCGCATGGTGGCTCTTGTTGGCGATCACGCCCGGGACATCCCGTCCCTCGCCAATCGAAAACAAAACCGACTGAGACGGTAGTGCCTTTTCCGGCACCCCACCGAGGCGTTCGACCCGGATGAGCCCGTTCAGCTCGATCTTGCGCACGATCAGTCCCAACTGATCCATATGCGCGAAGAGCATCACGGTCGGCCCGTCCGCGGTGCCCTCAAGCGTGGCGATCAGGTTGCCGAGACGGTCGGAGCGCGAGGAAATGCCGAGGGCGGACAGCGCGCGGGCGAGCCGGCGGCGAACTCGGCCCTCGTGACCGCTGAGGCCCGGAATGAGCATCAGTTCGGTCGTCAGCGCACGCAGGCGATCCTTCATCATGGTTCCTCGCTGGGAAACGTCCGGCACCGGGCAAGCCTTGCGAAAGGTTGGAATAAACCGACTTCGACTTGCGTCACCCTAGCCTCTATACCATAGTACAAGTGCTTTACGTGTCTGTCGAAATTGGCCTTGAACGGAGATTCCTCAACGGCGACGGCATTGGACTGTTTTCGCCGGCGAAGAATGGAGCGGTCCGCGCCAGCGGTTCCAAACCACCGGGCACCGAGGTCGATGAATACCAAGACTAGCCAATCACAGCAAAAAGATGAGGGCGGCCGGCATCGAGCGCGTCCGCCTCGGGAGGAACGCACCATGAAGCTCAACGAATACAGTCGCATGATGGAAATGCAGGCGAGCCGTCGCACGCTTTTGAAGGGCGCCGCCGGAGCCGGAGCCGCCGCATCGCTTGCCTCGGCCGGCATGCTACCCTCCACCGCGCCAGCCGCCGCTCAAGGCAGCCTGCGGGCGCAATTGCTCCAGATCCCCGGCGTTGGCAAGGGTTCGCCGACGGACGCTGACTGGCAGAAAGTCGGCGCGCTGACCCTCGGCGCGACCAAGGCCAACGTTAAGGAAGGCGAGTTCAAGGGCGTCCAACTCAGCTTCATGGGCTTGAACAACCAGAACCTGCACAATCTCCTGTTCCGCGGCTTCCTGAAGCCTTGGGAAGAGTATACCGGCGCCAAGATTACCTGGATCGACCTCGCGCAGGCCGACTATAACCCGCGCCTTCAGCAGGCGATCGCCACCGGCACGGTCGATTTCGACCTGCTCGAAATGGGCGCGCCCTTCGAAGGCGACGTCTGCGGCAAGGGCCTAGCGTCGGAAATGCCCGACTGGGTCAAGAAGCAGATCGAGATGGATGACTACGTCAACTATCTGAAGGCCCCGGTCGGCACGTGGAACGGCAAGACCTACCGCGTGACCATTGACGGCGACTGCCACAACTTCAACTACCGCACCGACGTTTTCTCCGATGCTGGCCTCGCCAAGGCCTGGAAGGATGCCGGAAACACGACGCCGTGGGGCGTTCCGAAGACCTGGCAGCAGGTTCAGGCTGTCACGAAGTTCCTCAAGGGCAAGAAGCTCGGCGGCAAGGACGTCTACGGCTATCTCGACGCGCCGAAGGCTTGGGGCGGGTTCGGCTTCTACTTCCTCGGCAGCCGCGCGACGGCCTATGCGAAGCATCCGGACGATAAAGCTTGGCTGTTCGACGCCGACACGATGAAGCCGCGCATCAACAATCCGGCTTGGGTCCGCGCGATCCAGGACGTGATCGACGCCCTGCCGTCCCAGCCGGCGGACCAGATCAACGCCGATCCCGGCACGACGGGCTTCCAGCAGTTCCTCGCCGGTACGGGCTCGATGCTGTCCTGGTGGGGCGATATCGGCTCCAGCGCGAAGACGAGCGACTCCTCGGTCATCGGCGACGTCTGCGGCTTCTCGATCCTGCCGGGCTCGGACGACGTCTACAACGCCAAGACCGGCAAATGGGACACCCTCGCCAGCGGCCCGAACTATGCGCCGAACATGGCCTATCTCGGCTGGGGCGTTTACGTCATGGCTCGCGTCGACGCCGACGCCAAGAAGCAGAAGGCGGCCTGGAGCGCGGCGGCGCACCTTGGCGGCAAGGACATCTCGCTATGGACGGCGGCCTATCCCTCGGGCTTCCAGCCCTATCGCAACAGCCACTTCATGATCGACGAGTGGGTGGCCGCGGGCTACGACAAGGCCTTCATCTCGTCCTACCTGAAGTCCGAATCCGACAGCTACAATCATCCGAACGCTGCGATAGAGCCGCGCATTCCGGGCATCTTCCAGTACTACAGCGCGGCCGAGGACGAGTTGGCGAAGATCTTCGCCGGCAAGATCGGCGCGCAGGCCGGCGCCGACAACATCGCCGCCGCCTGGGAGAAGCTAACCGACCAGATCGGCCGCAAGAGCCAGATCGCGCTCTACCGGGCATCGCTCGGGCTCTGAGCCTGAAGCGGGGCACGAACTCAACGCGCTGACATTCGGCTGGCGGCGGAAACGTCGCCGGCCGATCTTTCGATTGGCATTCGCCAAGGGCGAGACGCTTTAGGCAGGACGAAATACCGATGGCTGAGACGTCTGGAATGGCAAGCGACGTTTCTTCGACGCGCCGGATGATCGGCCGCGCGATTTTCGCGGTGTCGACCGCCGCGCTGGTCGCCGCCATTCTCATGCAATCGCTTTATGTCGCCGACATGATCGGCTTCGGTTTCGAAACGTGGCGGCCGGTTCTTTACGTCTATGTTTTCTGGGCGGTGGCGCTCTCGGCCGATCAACTCATCCGCCGCGGCGAGGCGGGCCAGCGAGCGCTGTTCGTGCTTCCGGCCGTGCTGTTTTCGATCTCTCTTGTGGTGTTTCCGACTGCGTTCGGCTTCTACATCGCCTTTACCGATTGGAACCTCAGTTCGTCGACTGGCCGCAGGTTCAACGGCCTCGACAACTTACATGCGCTGATCCAGGACGCCTATTTCTGGAACGCTCTGCTCAACATGGTCTACTACGTGTTGGCCGTGCTGGTGCAATATGCCATCGCCTTCGGCCTTGCCTTGCTGTTGAACGCGGACATCCGGGCCCGCAAGTTTTTCCGCGTCGTGTTTCTTCTGCCGTTCATGCTGAGCCCGGTGGCGGTCAGCTGGATGATCGGCAAGTCGATCATGGAGTATCGGTTCGGCCCGGCCGCGACATTGGCACGCTTTCTCGGCTGGGAGAACCCGGCCTTCTTCGCCACGCCGTGGAGCGCGCGGCTCAGCATCATGGCGATGGACGCCTGGGTCTCGATCCCGTTCATCATGGTTCTGCTGCTTGCCGGCCTGCAGGCAATGCCGAAGGAAATCATGGAAGCCGCCGAAGTCGACGGCGCAACGAAGTGGCAGACCTTCTGGAAAATCACCTTCCCGCTGATGCTTCCGGTCAGCCTGACCGCGATCGTGCTGCGCATCATTTTCGAGTTGAAACTCGCCGATATCGTGATCAACGTGACGTCGGGCGGCCCAGGCGGCGCGACGGATACCGTATCGAGCTTCATCTACCGCGAGTATCGCGACCGCTCAAATGTCGGCTACGGCACGATGCTCGCGCAGTTCTACTTCGTCATCATCGTCGTCTTCATCACGTTGCTGCTCGGCTTCGTCAGCCGACGCATGCGCAAGGTCTAACAAGGGTTTGACGATGACCGACTATACCGAAAGCCGCGCCATGCCTGCCCGCCTCGATACGGCGCGTCGTGCTACAGACGCGACCGGCCGGGTGTTGATCTACGCCGCGCTGATCTTCTGGGCCTTCGTCTCGCTCTTTCCGATCTATTGGACGATCACGACCTCGTTCAAGGTCGCGGTCAACGTCACCCAGGGCCATCTCATCCCCTGGATCGACTTCCAGCCCGACTGGAAAGGCTGGCGTTCCCTAGGGCTCTCGCCGGACACGATTTTCAACACCTCCACGGTGCGCGAAGAGTTTCTGAAGCGCTTCCAGAACTCGGTGGTCTCCTCGATCGGCGCATCGCTGCTCGCGGTGCTGATCGGCTCGCTCGCGGCCTATGGGCTCAGCCGCTTCGAGTATCGCTGGGGGCCGTGGCGCAACAAGGACATCGCCTTCTGGTTCCTGTCGCAGCTGATCCTGCCGCCCGTCGTGCTCGCAATGCCGTTCCTCGTGCTCTACAAGGAACTCGCCATGCTCGACACCGACATCGGCCTGATCCTGGTCTATACGCTGATGGTCCTGCCGATCGTCATTTGGATCATGCGCGACCAGTTCGCGACGGTGCCGATCGAACTGGAAGAGGCCGCCTATATCGACGGCGCAACCGTCTGGGGCGCGTTTTTCCGCATCGTGCTGCCGCTTGCCCTGCCGGGCATGGTCGCGGCCTTCATCCTGTCGGTCATTTTGTGCTGGAATGAGTATTTCTTCGCAGCCCTCCTGACCAGTTCCAATGCCAAGACGCTGCCGGTCATGGTGGCGAGCCAGACGGGGTCGCAGGGGATCAATTGGTGGTCCATGGCGGCGCTATCGACCGCGGCCATCGCGCCGCTCGCGCTGATCGGGATTTTCCTGGAGCGCTACATCATCAAGGGCCTGACGGCGGGCTCGCTGAAGTAGGCGCGTCTCGGTTGGGCGGGTGAGCTACCGGGCGAGAATGCCGGCGATCCGGGTCGCGATGGCCTCGCCGAGCGCGCCTTGCGCATCCTCGTCGAGATGGATTCCGTCGACCTCGCTGGAACGAATGACCGAGCCCGCGTCGAGAAAATGCGCGCCGAATTTTTCCGCCATGACGGCCGCGAGCGGGGCAAGCCGCTTCGACTTCGCCGCCCCGCCCTCGAACATCTCCGTGAGCAAGCTCAACGTGGCCAGCGGCGCTGGGCAGACCAGCAAGACTTCCGGCGCGCCCCATTTCGGCCCCGCGCCGGACTGGCCGACCAAACGGATGAGCCGCCCCATGCCGGCGACAATATCGCTCGCGGGAAGAGAAAAACGCGCCTTCAAATCGTTCGTGCCGAGCATGATCACGACGAGATCCACAGGCATATGCGACAATAGGCACGGCAAAAGGTAGGTCTCGCCGTTCCTGTGCTTGCCCTCCACCGGATCGTCGAGGCAGGTCGTGCGGCCGTTCAAGCCTTCCGCGATCAGCCGGTAGCGTCCGCCAAGGCGCGCCTCCGCGACACCGGTCCAGCGTTTCGCCGCCGGATAGCGCTCGACCACGGCCAAATCCCGCAAGGGCACCGCACCCCAGGTATTGGAATCGCCATAGGCCAGGATCGTCTTCATCGTTTCCTCCATCGCTGCCCTCTTTTCAGGGGCCTGCCGCGCCAGCTTACGATGGACCGATCAGCCGGGCTATCCGCTCGATGGCAAGCGGATAGCCCTGCGTGCCGAAGCCGGCGATCAC
>JBEINZ010000065.1:0-12517 GCA_040377825.1 Hyphomicrobiales bacterium
GACCGAGAATGCATCGCGCGCCAGCGTTCTCGCGGTTTATTCAGTCGTTCAATACGCCGGTTGGGCCTTGGGCAATCAGCTGCTTCATCTGGAATCGCCAACGTCATTTGTGCTTTTTTCGCTGTCGGCAAGCCTCCTCGCCTTGGGGATCGTTCCACTCATGGTAACGACCTCAGATCCCCCGGAGCGCCCGACATCACCAAAACTCCCGATCCTGTGGCTGCTCAGAACCAGTCCAATCGCGATTGTGGGCATGTTTCTGATCGGAATGGCGAACGGTGCATTCTGGTCGCTCAGTCCGGTCTACGCATCATCGATGGGACTTAGCGCCGCCATGGTCGGAACATTCATGACCGTCTTGTTATTGGGAGCGGCCGCGCTTCAGATCCCGATCGGTCGTCTTTCTGACCGATTTAACCGCCGATCCGTGCTGCTCGGGCTCCTGTTTGCTTCTATAGCGATCCAGTCGATTCTCGTCGTTAGCGGGTCGGGTCTAGGTCTAACCGGCTTGTTGATTATAGGTTTTGCGCTCGGATCTGTGATGGCGACGCCGTATTATGTGCTGGCGGCGCATGTGAATGATCGGACCGGCCGGGAGAATGCGGTTGGCGTTGCGGCGGTGCTGCTCTTCGTTTTCTGCGTCGGCGGTATCATTGGACCTGTCACCGCTGCGGAAGCCATGGCCCGATTTGGTAACGGCGCACTCTTCTTTCACAATGCGGCCGTGCATGGTCTGCTGGCGGTCTATGTCCTTTGGCGAATGCTCTCCAAAGGAGCGCCGACAGTGCGGATCGAAGAAACGCCACATGTCCGAGCAACCTAAAGCATTTCCCAATCGGATGGGTACATCCTAGCGATAGGAATTGCTCCAGAGTCTAGACCTTGAGCCGGCCCTCTTCGTCCAGATTGCTTCGATCCGAACGGGGACAGGCTCCAGCGCCTGCCATTGGGGAGGCTGGCCCAGAAACATTGAAATTGGCGGTCGATCGACCGCCACGGGAGATCTACCGGAATGGCGAAGCGAACGTTTGCAGGTCCGCTGCTGGCGCTATCAGCGGGTATCATGTGGAGCTTCGGGTCGGTGACGGTGCGCTTCGCGACCGAGGCCGATGTGTTTCAGTACCTGCTCTGGCGATGCGCAGGTCTTGTGGTCGCCATGGAAATCATCGCGCTCATGATGAGCGGCCGGCTGATTTTGCCGCACCTGCTCAAGCTCGATCGACTCGATATCGCGGTGGCAGTGTCAATACTCACGGCGTCGATCATGTATATCTTCGCTGTGAAAACGACAACGGTGGCTAATGCGGTCTTCTATTCCTCCACGGCCCCGCTTCATGCGGCGATCTTGGGGCGCATCGTCCTTGGCGAAAGAATTGGTCCGGCGGGAACCGCCGCAGTCGTCCTTGCATTGATCGGCATCGCCGTGATGGGCTGGGGCGACTTCGGCGCGGGCAATCTCATTGGAAATCTTGCCGCGCTATTCTGCGCCTTTTCGTTCGCCACGTACTCTGTTCTCATTCGACTTCGGCCGGATCGGAATTGGATGCCGGCGCTCGTCGCTTACGCTTTGTTGGGTATCGTGATTTCCGCCGTCATGACGAGCGTGAATGGGCGAAATCTGATGCTCCCGCCGCTGGATTTGAGCTTGGCGCTCGTTCACGGCGCTGTGCTGATCGGAATAGGCACGATGTTATTCAATTATGCCGCACGTGTCGTGCCCGCAGTTGGACTGACAGTGCTTGTGCAGTCGGAGATGATATTCGCTCCGCTTTGGGTCTACCTATTGCTGAACGAAGTGCCGCGCGTCGCAACCATGATCGGCGGCGGGATAATCCTTGCGGCTATACTGGTGCGCGCTACGGCGGCTTCACCGGCAGTCTTACCGGTTAAAGCCGCAACCTAGCTTGAGCTTAAGGTTGGGCTTATCCGTTTCATTGAGACCGCTTCGTTCCGAACGGCACAGGTTTCAGCGGCACAATTTCTGCCGTTCCGCGATCAAAATCAACGCCATCCGGCGGCGCTGGTCGCTCGACATCGGCACGTCGCTTTCGCGACGAATGACGCAACCTTCGTTACTGAACGCATCGATTTCGCGTTTGCCGACAAAGCAATAGCCGTCGGACTTCAAAATCGAGTTCCGCTCGAACCATAGCTGTTGGCAACTGAGCACGGCTGGATTGGACGAGGCGGCGGTCACGGGTTTAGCTAGGCAACCGCCCAAGACAAACCAGACCATAACCGCCGCAACCCGCCATCTCAGCCGGCCGGACAAACCGAAAGACGCCCTAATCAGCCTCACTCAATCTGCACCGTGACGAAGCGCATTTCACCCTCGGCATTGGCGAGAAGCAAAAGCGCGCGCTTTCGGCCATCTTTCTTCAATGATGCGAGGCGAGCGAGCACCTCGGCAGGCGTTTTCACCTCTTCTTGGCCGACTTCGAGAATAATGTCGCCAGCAACAATACGCTTTTCGGCACTAACACTTGCAGCCTCGACGTCCGTCACGACGACGCCCTTAGCAACCTTGTCCTTAATTTTGAACCTCTCACGTGAGCTGGTATCGAGATCAGCGAGAGTAAGGCCAAGGGCCTTCGTGATGACTGGTTGGGCCTCGATTTTAGGCGTCGGCTGGGCTTTCTCCGCGACCTTCTCGCTTTCTTCCAGGCGGCCGAGCTTCACTTTCAGCGTTTCTTCCTTGCCCTTGCGGAGCACGATAACCTCGACCTCCTTGGAGATTGAGGTATCGGCTACCATTCGAGGCAGTTCGCGCACGCTCGGAACAACTCGACCGTCGAACCGAAGAATAACGTCGCCGGCTTGGATACCGGCGGCTTCCGCCGGACCTTTTTCGGTAACGCCGGCAACCAATGCACCTTTGACTTCCTTCAGCCCGAGGCTCTCGGCGATGTCATCGGTCACGCCTTGAATGCGCACGCCGAGCCAGCCGCGACGCGTTTCGCCGAAGCTGCGCAACTGCTCGACGACGGGCGTGGCAGTGTTCGACGGGATCGAAAAACCGATGCCGATCGATCCGCCACTTGGGGAAATGATCGCTGTGTTGATCCCGATGACCTCGCCATTCATGTTGAACAGCGGTCCGCCGGAATTGCCTCGGTTGATGGCCGCATCCGTTTGGATGAAGTTGTCGTAAGGTCCGGCGCTGATGTCGCGATTGCGCGCGGAGACTATCCCGACTGTTACGGTCCCGCCGAGACCGAACGGATTGCCGATCGCCATCACCCAGTCGCCGACTCGTGCCCGATCCGAGTCACCGAACTTGACGGCCTTCAGCGGCTTGATCGGCTTAACGCGCAGCACCGCGAGATCGAGCTTGGGGTCCTTGCCGATCAATTCCGCCTTCAACTTCGTACCGTCGGTGAAATTGGCAGTGATCTCATCCGCGCCATCGATAACGTGATTGTTGGTTACGATGATGCCCTCGGCGTCGACCACGAAGCCGGAGCCGAGCGATTGAACGCGGCGGGGCGGCTGATTGCTGTTGTTGCGTTGCTGACGATTGAAGAACTCGTCGAAAAACTCTTGGAACGGCGAGCCTTCGGGCGCCCTCGGTGTCGGGATCGCCGGCGCTTGACGCTCCGACTGAGCATTTTGCGAAGTCGAGATGTTGACCACGGCATCCGACAGCACCTCGGCGAGATCGGCAACCGAGTCGGGTCCCTTGCCCGGCGCCGCCATCGCAATCCGAGCGGGCCCGGCGAACGTCATCACGGCAAGCCCAAGCACGGCGGCGACCGCCAGGATGCGACCGCGAGCGGTCGACTGAGCACTTGTCACATGAATGGCCATCGGCCTTGTCTCCCTAGAGCCTGTTCGCAAAGGACGGCATCTTCCGAACGAAAACAACCGACGGCTTCACAATATCCTAGAACACGATTGGTTTCCGTCGAAACGCTTCATATTCGCTTCTTCGTTAAAGGCCGTCGCATTCAACCTTTGCGCGAAGACCTTAGCATATCGTTTGAACTGCTCGTCATTTGCATTCACGCGAAGACGGGAACCACGCCGCTTCATTCGCCGCGCTCTTGCCTCTGCGTGTCAGGTACACCACAGCGCGTTAACCTCGACACCATCAAATCGCAAATGCGGCAGAAAATCGACCACGGTAACTTTACACCGCAGCTTCAAATATCAATGGCTGATCGCCGACCTTAATGTCGGTCCCGTTTAAAAAAACCTAGCCATCCATACGACAACAACGCCAAGAGCCAACGAACCGACACCGACCGATCTCAACGTAGCGTCCGGCAGATCCAGAACCCAACGGATCACGCCCTTCATTGCACCCGGAAACGCTGCGTAAAGCGTTCCCTCAATGGCAAGCAAAAGGCCGACTGCAACAAAAAGCTCGTGCACGATCGGCCTCTAGCCTTCCGTTTTCTGGTCGAAGGCCCGAATCGATTTGATGCAGGCCTTCAACATTCACGTGATCAATTCGCTGGAGCGGCGGGTGCCGGCTTCACCGCCCCGTTTGGATTGGAGAAGTACCGGAAGAAGTCAGACGTTGGCGAGATCACCATACGCGTATCGGCCGCCTTCATCCCCTGCTCATAAGCGATCATCGAGCGATAGAATGTGAAGAACTCCGGATCCTTACCGTAGGCCTCGGCGAAGATACGATTTCGTAACGCGTCGCCTTCACCTCGAGCTCGTTCAGAGTCGCGGCGTGCCTCGGCAACGATGATCTCACGCTCGGCATCCGCCTTGGAACGAATGCGCTGGCTTTCCTCGGCACCGCGCGCGCGAAGTTCGGTCGCTTCTCGCTGACGCTCCGTCTGCATGCGCTGGAAAATGGCGGCGGAGTTCTGCTGCGGCAAATCAGCGCGGCGGATCTTTACGTCGACGATGTCGACGCCGATCTGCTTGGCCTGCCGGTCCACGGCGGTCTTGATCTTTTCCATCAAGCTTGCCCGCTCATCCCGCACCACCGCCGAGAAGGTCGCGTCGGCGAGAACGGCGCGCAGCGCCGAGGAGAGGAACGTGTTGAGACGCATGTTACCACCCTGTACGGTCCGAACCGCCTGATAGAACAGTACCGGATCTGCAATGCGGTAACGAGCGAAGGCATCGACAATCAGCCGCTTTTGGTCTGAGGCGATAACTTCTTGGCTCTCCAGATCAAGATCGAGTATCCGCCGATCGATGTATTCGACGTTTTGGATGAACGGGATCTTGAAATAGAGGCCTGGCTCAGTGATCGCCCGGGTAACCTGACCGAGTTGAATCACCAACGCCTGCGAGGTCGGATTGACCACGAAGGCCGAGCCATAGGCGACGATGAGGAGGAGGACGGCGACAACGCCGGCAATACCGAGAAGACCGGATTTCATCACTGGCCTCCCTTGGGCGGCGTCGGAGCCGCGGCGCGGTTCAGTCGATCGATCGGAAGATAGGGCACCACGCCCCCGTTGTTGCTGTCCACGATGACTTTATCCATGCCGCCGAACACCCGCTCCATCGTTTCAATGTAGAGGCGTTCGCGGGTGATGGCGGGCGCCTTTGCATATTCGTCATAGACCTTCACGAAGCGATCAGCCTGACCGCGCGCCTCTTCGACAGTTTGCCGCTGATAAGCCTGCGCCTGGGCAATGATCGAAGCCGCTTGGCCGCGTGCTTCGGGTATGATCCGGTTGGCATAGGACTGAGCTTCGTTTTGAAGGCGCTCTGCGTCGATTCGCGCGGCCTGAACGTCCCGGAACGCGTCAATGACCTGCGTCGGCGGGTCAACCTTCTGCATTTGCACAAGGCGAATTTCGATGCCGGACTGGTAATCGTCGAGCGTCTTTTGCATCAGCTCGCGCACCGAGGTTTCGATGCGGCGCCGGTCTTCGGTCAAGATCAGCTGTATGTTCGTTTTGCCGATCGCCTCGCGCATCGCGCTTTCGGCCACCGCCTTTACCGTCGATTCCGGATTCTGGATGGAGAACAAGAACGAGGCGGCGTCTTTGATGCTCCACTGGACCTTGAAATCCACGTCCACGAGGTTTTCGTCACCCGTGACCATCAAGCTTTCTTCGGGAACATCCCGGGACTGGATACCACGACCGGTGTCGCTTTCGCGAACGCCCACGGTCGTCTCCCGGACACTCAGAACCTTCGGGGTGTAAACCGAGCCGATTGGGAAGGGGAAGTTATAGTTGAGACCCGGCTGCGTGCGCGCCGTGATCTTGCCCATTACCAATTCGACACCAATCTCGTCCGGCTCAACGCGATAGAAGCCCGTGGCAAACCACAGTACCACCACGGCGCCTACCGCCAGGGCGATACCTTTAGCGCCAAGACTGCCACCTCCACCGGGGATGATGCTTTTCAGCCGATCTTGGCTACGGCGCAGCAGTTCTTCGAGGTCCGGCGGCTGGCCGCTCGGGCCGCGCGGAGGTGCACCCCAAGGGCCGCCACCACCGTTGCCGCCTCGGCGATTACCGCCACCGCTCTGATTGCTCCAAGGCATGTCGGATCCTTGTCCAGATGTTTCGCGGAGGTCATGGACGACGCAGAATGCGCCGCCAGAGGAGAGTAACTATGTATGTCCGCCTCCCCAGCCGCCATGAGGCTTATAAGGGGCGGATCCGCGCCTTTCAACGATAACGGCGAGAAGGTGCGAACCTTCAGCCGTACGGTTCAAAAAACGCTGACGTGGAGGTGGGGCGCCAAATGCCAAGTGTCAACTGTTAGGACAATTCTTTGTCAGCTTCTTGTTATCTTCTCATAGGTCACGAAACTGAAATTCGCTTCGTCGGGCGGTCCGCGTTCGCCAAGTGTCCGTGAGACCTCGCGCCATTGCCTAATCGAAAGCGGCGGAAACAGCGCATCGCCCGAGGGAGCAAGGTCAACCTCTGTCAGTTCGACCCGATCGGCAAGTGCGAGAGCCTCGGCATAAATCTGCGCACCACCGGTTACCATCACAGCGTCGACGCCGTCGCGCTTGGCGACGGCGCGCCCTGTTGCGAGCGCTTCATCAAGCGAATGAACGACTACCGCGCCAATCGGCGAAAACTCAGCATCGCGTGAAATAACAATGTTGGTACGCCCATCGAGCGGCCGGCCGATCGACTGGAACGTTCGCCGTCCCATGATAATCGGCTTGCCCAAGGTGAGCCGGCGGAAGTGCTTGAGGTCCGTTGGAAGTTTCCATGGCAGCGCGTTGTCGCGTCCGATCACCCAATTTCGACCGGCAGCCACGACGATCGTAATGCGCGGTTCACTGGTCAATGTGGTCATACGAGTTGGCTCGCGTTGCCGACGATCATTAATCTTATTCTCCAACTCAACGAAGCCAGCGACCGAGGCGATCGACGGCTTCAATGATATCGTTGTTCGTGCCCGCGAAAGAAAAGCGGATGAACCCGTGGCCGCGGGCCGCGTCGAAATCGGCCCCAGGCGTCGCAGCGACGCCCGCCTCGATTAACATGCGTCGGCTGAAGTCCAGGCTATGATTGGAAAATCGTTTACACGACGCATAGACATAAAAGGCGCCGTCAACGGGCAGAAGATCGTCGAAGCCGATTGCAGGGAGCCCGTCAAGCAGGTGGGTTCGGTTCAAGGCATAGGAGGACTTTACGGCTTCAAGTTCCTCGGTGGACTTCGGATCAAAGGCGGCAATAGCGGCCCGCTGGGAGATCTCGTTATTGGACAAGAAAAGGTTCTGCGCCAGTCGATCGACTGGGTTCACGAGCATCTCAGGCAAAAGGGCCCAACCGATACGCCACCCGGTCATGCAGTAGTATTTCGAGAAACTGTTCACGACGATGGCACGCTGGGAAAATGCCGCAGCGGTCGCCTGTTCGCCAGTAAATACCAAACCATGGTAAATCTCATCTGAGATGAACCAAATGCCCAGGCGGTCCGCGGCCTCCACAAGGGCCTTCAGGGCGGCGGGTGAGTACATCGTGCCCGTGGGATTGGCCGGGCTTGCCACGAGCACACCGGAAAGCGGCTTTTCGGCATGCGCGCGTTCCAGCATTTCCGGCGTCAGGCACCAGCGCGTGTCGGCACAGGTTTCGATCTCCACGGCCTCGATACCGACCGCGCCGAGAAGATTGCGATAGGCGGGGTAGCCCGGCGTCGGCATGGCCACGCGCGCGCCTGGGTCGAACGCGGCAAGGAAAACCAAATTGAAAGCGCCGGACGAGCCAAGCGTAACAGCGATTCGATCCGCGGGAACCTCGATCCCATACGTTCGTCCATAGTGCGTTGCGATTGCATCGCGCAGCGGCCTAATTCCCATTGCCTCGGTGTAACCCAATCGGCCGTGTTCGATGGCGGCGTGGGCCGCCGCAACCACGGGGGATGGCGCCGGCGCCCCGGGTTGCCCGACTTCCATTCTGATCACGCGGTGCCCTTGCCGCTCATGGGCGACCGCAGCCGCCAAAACCTCCATGGCGATGAACGGCTCCACCCTGCTACGGGCCGAGGGTAGAAAGGACATGAGGACGCTTCCTGAATTCGGGTGGATCAATCGGGTTCGCATCACTAAACGAAGACGTCCCGATTTGTGAAAAAATCGCAAGTCGGATGGCTCGCAACGGCCGTTGTCGGCCGAATGATTTTAGATTTTCAAGGAAAGTTGAAGCTTTGCGGATTAAGCTCGCTTCGTACGCGCCGACGGTTCGCCTATAAGCGAGGTACACAGCGAGCTTTCCCTCGCGCCGGAGATTGCGATTGATGAATATTCGTTACCTTGTGCTCGTCCTCGCAGGCCTCATCGCTGGCGTCTTCGCAACGGCAACGGTTATCGGCGCGGCCGACAGCGCCCCCCCATCGAATAAGGCGGAGATCGAGGAGATCGTTCGGTCCTATATTCTCAGCCATCCCGAAATCATTGAGGAGGCAATGGGCGCGCTAGAGCGCAAAAAGTCCGAGGCGGCCCAAGCAGCCAGCAAGTCGGCGATCAAGGAAAATGCTGAAATTCTGTTCAACTCAAAACGGCAAGTTGTTTTAGGCAATCCCAAAGGTGACGTGACGATTGTGGAATTCTTCGATTATAACTGTACATACTGCAAACGATCAGTCGGCGATATGGTTGCCCTGTTGCAACAGGATAAAAATGTTCGTTTTGTTCTGAAGGAGTTTCCAGTTCTGGGTCAGGGCTCGGTGGAGGCCGCGCAAATTGCGATTGCCGTCCATCGGATCGCACCGACAAAGTACCTCGATTTCCACACCCGTCTGCTTGGATCGCGCGGGGAAGCAAATCGTGCCCGGGCGATTGAAGTCGCGGCTGCGGTTGGCGTCGATGGTGCGGCCCTGGAAGCGGAGCTGAAGAATGCCGAGGTCAGCGCCACCCTCGAAGAAACCTATAGCCTCGCCAATGGCTTGGGCCTTACTGGCACACCGTCTTATATCCTTGGAGAGTCGGTGATACCCGGGGCTATTGGACTTGATCGACTGAAGGCGCAGATCGCGGATATGCGCAATTGCGGGTCGACGCGCTGCTGAAAGTCTCCGCAACATGGTCAACGCCAATCGGACTATAGGCTTTCGCTTCTCCAGGCGACCGCCTATAACGCTCGGCTTGCAGGTGGGGAAGACTGACTGTCCTTCATGGATCGGTGGTCGACCTTCGTCTATCCGGCAAACGCCAGATGCGCACTTGAACCGGAGCCTGGGCTTGGGTCATATGCGTGGGGCATAGCCGGCAAATGTCGATCGAGACCTCGACGGACCTTGCGACGGTTCGCCCAATTCCCTCGGGCCAACGCCCGATCACTATGAAGGCTAAGACCTCAGGCATGGCGAACACGAAGAAACCGTTCGACACCGAACTGATCCGCGATTTGGCGATGATGATCGCTGAAACGGACCTAACCGAGATTGAGGTTGCCCAGGGTGACTTGCGCATCCGCGTCGCCCGCAATGTAACGGTTATGGCGCCCGTAAACGTTGCGGCGCCCGTCGCGGCCCACACTGCACCGGCGATCGCGCCGGCAGCTAGTCCCGGGCCAGGTCATGCCCCCGTCACGTCCGACTACGCTAATCACCCAGGTGTCGTGAAATCGCCAATGGTGGGAACGGCTTACCGGTCCTCGGATCCGAGCGCCGCAGCCTTCGTCGAGGTCGGTACGCGGGTCCGCGAAGGGCAGACATTGCTCATTGTGGAAGCGATGAAGACGATGAACCAGATCCCCGCGCCGCGCGCGGGAACGGTGACTGCTATCCTCTTTGAGGATGCGACGCCGGTGGAGTTTGGCGAGCCGCTCGTCATCATCGAGTGAGCGGAGCGAGGTCGCCGTGTTCAACAAGATCCTTATCGCTAATCGCGGAGAGATTGCGCTCCGGGTGCTCCGTGCCTGCAAGGAGCTCGGCATCAAGACGGTAGCCGTGCATTCCACGGCTGATGCCGACGCCATGCATGTTCGCCTTGCTGATGAGAGCGTCTGTATTGGACCGCCGTCCGCCCGAGAAAGCTACCTGAATATTCCCCAGCTGGTCGCCGCCTGCGAGATCACGGGCGCGGATGCTGTGCATCCTGGCTATGGCTTCCTGTCAGAGAATGCGCGTTTTGCGGAGATTCTTTCGGCTCATAACGTTCGGTTCATCGGCCCGTCGGCGGAACATATCCGCATCATGGGCGACAAGATCGAGGCAAAGCGTACAGCCGAACGGCTCGGCATCCCGGTCGTACCCGGTTCTGCTGGCGGGGTTGCAAACGAATCGGAAGCTGTAAGGATTGCCGGCGAAATCGGCTATCCGGTGCTGATCAAGGCTGCCGCGGGCGGCGGTGGGCGCGGCATGAAGGTCGCGCGGACGGCGGATGATATCGTCGAAGCGTTTTCCACCGCGCGGGCGGAAGCGCGTAATGCATTCGGCGATGATGCGGTCTATATCGAAAAGTATCTTGAAAAGCCTCGCCATATCGAGATCCAGGTTCTCGGCGACGGGCGCGGCGGCGCAATACACCTCGGCGAACGCGATTGCTCACTGCAGCGGCGCCATCAGAAGGTTTGGGAAGAGGCAGGATCGCCAGCAATCGACGCCGTAACGCGCGACCGAATCGGCGGCGTTGTCGCAAGGGCGATGCAAACGCTCGGATACGCCGGAGCGGGGACGATCGAATTCCTCTTCGAAAATGGCGAGTTCTATTTCATCGAGATGAATACCCGACTACAGGTCGAGCATCCGGTCACCGAAGCCGTGACCGGGATCGACCTTGTCAACGAACAGATCCGCGTCGCGGCCGGCGCTGGATTGTCTTTGCGGCAGGAAGACGTGACCTTCAACGGTCATGCGATCGAATGCCGGATCAACGCGGAGAACCCGGCAACATTTGCGCCGTCACCAGGGAGGATTTCATATTTTCATCCGCCGGGTGGCCTCGGCGTCCGTGTGGACTCCGGCGTCTACCAAGGCTATTCGATACCGCCCTATTACGATAGCTTGATTGGGAAACTGATCGTTCACGGTCGTACGCGCGCGGAGTGCATGAAACGATTGCGCCGCTGCCTCGACGAATTCGTCGTTGACGGAATCCAGACGACGATTCCGCTGTTCCGAAATCTGGTGGACAATCAGGACATTGCCGAAGGGCGGTACGACATCCATTGGCTCGAACGCTATCTGGCGACGGACCCGTTCGACGCCCGAACCTAGGAGCGAGGGCATGGCAACCCGGGAGCGTGGTCCGCGGATCACGGCCGAGGTTCTATTGAAGGCCTACGCCGTCGGGATCTTTCCAATGGCCGAGTCGGCGGAAGATCCAGAATTATTCTGGGTGGAGCCAGAACGGCGCGGCGTACTTCCCCTCGAAACCTTCCACGTGCCACGCCGGCTTGCACGCACCATACGATCCGACCGGTTCGAAATTCGTATCGACACCGATTTCGAGGCCGTGATCGCCGGATGTGCCGCCCCCGGACCCGGCCGGCGTAAAACCTGGATCAATGGCCGCATCCGCGTGCTTTACGGCGATCTCTTTCGTCTTGGCCACGTGCACACTGTCGAAACATGGCTTGAGGATCGACTCGTCGGCGGACTTTACGGGGTCAGTATCGGCGGTGCGTTTTTCGGGGAGAGCATGTTCTCACTCGAAACCGACGCCTCGAAAGTTGCGCTGGTGCATCTCGTGGCGCGCTTGAAGCACGGCGGCTACAGTTTGCTCGATACGCAGTTCGTCACCGAGCACCTTTCCGGCTTCGGCGCGAAAGAAATTCCCCGGCGCGAGTATAGGGGCTTACTCGACCGCGCCCTCACCCTGAACGGCAATTTCAAGGCATTCGGCAACCGCGTTTCCGGCGCGCGAGTAATCGATGTCCTTAGGGAATTTGAGACCAAATCTTCCACATGATTTACCGGAGCAGTTGTGCGCCCCTTCAAGGCCTCGGCGCCGCCGGCAATTTCATGATGGACCCTGGGGGCGGCGGCGGGGCCGGAGCAGGTTGCGCAGCCGGTGCGGGAACCGGTGCCGGCGGCGGGGCGCCCGCTGGCGGCGCCTGCGGTTGCTGCTGGGGTTGCTGCGACACTTCCGATGAGACTGCCTTGCAGTCGGTCAACCAGACATCATAGA
>JBEINZ010000346.1:0-1786 GCA_040377825.1 Hyphomicrobiales bacterium
ACACCTCCACAAGATCGATGACAAAGCGTATCACCGCGGCCTGCTCGAAGGGCACGCGCATAAGTCCGCGGCCACGCAGCTCTATCAAGCCCCGCAGGGTCGGCGGAGCCTCGGCCACGATCCGTCCACCCCGGTGGGTGAGAGCGATGCGGTCGTCCCCCACCAGCCGCGCAAAACGGCCATGGGCGGCCGCGCGGTCGATCAGGTCGAGTGCCAGGGTCGATTTGCCGGACCCCGACGCCCCAAGGATCAGCACGCCGCAGGTCCCAATCAGCAAAGCCGTGCCGTGGATCGTGGGTTGGGCATAATCGTCGCTCATGCCGCGGGAAGCCTGACGGTAAAGCGCGCGCCGAGGATGGTTTCGCCATCGTCGGCGACACGGTTCTCCGCCACGATGGTTCCACCATGGGCGGCCACGATCTGTCGGGAAATCGCGAGGCCCAGCCCGGAATTGTTTCCGAAGGCCTCCTGATCTGGGCGATCCGTATAGAAGCGCTCGAAGATCCGTTCAATCACCTCCGCTCGAATCCCCGGACCGTCGTCGTCCACGATGATCTCGACGTCATCCGCAATGCGCCCGAGTTCAACCCTGATGTCCCCGGCATCGGGCGAAAACGAACGCGCATTATCGAGCAGGTTTGTAATCACTTGGCCAAGCCGGCTGTCATGTCCATTCACGACGAAGGCGCTGGATAACTGCCGCGCTTCATAGGTCACGATCAATTGAAGACTCTGGCCGCGCTTTTGAGCCAGTTCGCGTTGCACCGCGATCACGGCCGAAAGCAGCCGCTGTAGATCAAGCGGCGTGGCGTCTTCGCGTGCAAGTTCGGCGTCCAGCCGCGACGCATCGGAAATGTCCGAGATCAACCGATCGAGACGGCGCACGTCATGTTGAATGATCTCCATAAGTCGACCGCGCGCATTTTCGTTGCGCGCGAGCGGCAAGGTCTCGACAGCACTGCGCAGCGACGTGAGCGGGTTTTTTAGCTCGTGCGCCACATCGGCCGCGAAACTTTCGATGGCGTCCATGCGCGTGTAAAGGGCGTTGGTCATGTCGCGAAGCGCACGCGACAAATGGCCGATCTCATCCTCGCGAGCCGAGAAATCGGGAATTTCCTGGCGCGCTTTTACCGACCGGCGTACGCGGTCGGCCGCGGATGCGAGGCGCCGCATGGGGCCGGCGATTGTTCCGGCGAGGAGTATCGACAAAAGCACGGTCACGCCCGCGGCGACCAAGAACACCCGAATAATGGCAAGCCGCTCGGCGCGTACGATCGCGTCGATGTCGCCACCTTGCGTCGACAGCATCAGCGAGCCGAGCAAGGTTCGGGCGCGCTGGACGGGAACGGCGACCGAAACGATCAATTCGCCCTTTTCGGTGCGTCTGACGACCGAAGCCGAAGCACCCGTCAGGGCCTGCGCGACTTCCGGGTAACCCTTGCCGTTGCCATGCCCGAGCTCCGCATAGACCGGCAAGCCGCCTCCGGCGAACCAACCCGACACATGTTCGACCGTGCGATCGAACCAACGCGGCGCCTCGGCTTCGGTCGGGGCAAAGGAAGTTAGGAAATCGCCGCGTCGATAAAGCGTTCGCGAGTCAATCACGATAAAGCCGTCGCGATCGTAGATGCGGGCACGGGTCCGGGTCGGCGAGACAAGCCGCCGCAGAACCGGCGCGACGCGCTCGGGATTGATCGGAAAATCGAAGGATGACAACGACTCTTCGAGCGTCGGCTCGGGTTTGTCGGTGTCGCGCTTCAGGAGTTCGTCGGCGTCGAGCGTGATG
>JBEINZ010000062.1:0-12878 GCA_040377825.1 Hyphomicrobiales bacterium
CCAATCTCGCGTGCCGCAAATTCGGCAAAGCCGCCCCAGCCGCATCCGATCTCTAACACATGATCGTCCGTACCGATGCGCGAGGCCTCGGCCAGCCGACGGTACTTGGCGATTTGCGCGCGCGTCAGATCGGTCTCGGGCTCGTCGAAGACAGCGGAGGAATACGTCATCGAAGGGTCGAGCCACATCTCGTAGAAGCGGTTTCCAAGATCGTAATGGGCCGCGATATTGCGGCGAGATCCGAGCCGCGTGTTCTGGTTCAGCCAATGGCGAACCTTCAGGACGAAGCGCACAAAAGGCGCCGCTGACAGGTCGTGATTGATAATGCTGTGATTAACGCAAAAGAGCTCTAAAAACGTGGTGATGTCTGGGCTCGACCACTCCTTGGCAAGGTAGCTTTCGTGCACGCCGAGATCGCCAGAGCGCAGGGCGCGCCCGACGAGCCCCCAGGTCCGCAAGTGGACCTCGGCGTTCGGTCCCGGCTCGGATCCGTCAATCCGAAAGACCCGTCCATCCGGCGTATGCACGATCAGCGAGCCGCGGCGTAGGTTGAGCGCCAAAGCAAGGCCGGCCTTGCCAATATGAGGCAGCCCGCGTGTAGCGCCGGACAAATTGGCCGTCGTGAGGACGGTGGCTTGGATCTGCTGGCTCATGGAAAAGAAATCAATCCTTAGGTTCGAGTGGCCCGGGCATCGAGCGTTATCTCGCCGATCCGGACGCCACGTGATCTGATACCACAGCGCGGGGCGGCAGTCCGGCGGTATGGCTCACAACCGGAGGCGGAGACGGCCGGTGAAAGAAGGGCGCCCCCTTCAGCCACAATCTCATGGCCTCGTAATGGATCCCGCCCACGATCTTCAGCGCCACCGTTGGCAAGGACAAAATTGACATTAAAAGGCGCGCGCTCGTCAAGGTCTCAACGCTCGCGACGTAGGTTGCCGAGAGAAGGGGCCCATCAGTATCAGTTTCCAGAATGCGAAGTCGCACCGAGCGGCCAGGCGGCAGCACGCGGAACGCATAGCGCATGTGCATCGGTACGAAGGGCGACACGTAGAAAAGCTTGTCGCGCTCCTGTCGGATGCCCTCGGGCCCGCTTTCACCATCGGCAACCGGCGCAACGTAACAATGTCGTTCACCGAACGTATTGCGCACCTCGTAGATCATCGCCACCGTGCGGCCGGCGTCGTCGAAGCAGAAATAGACCGAGATCGGGTTGAAACCGAAGCCGAGCATCCGAGGCGCGGCAAGCAGCAGCACACGTCTGGGTGGCTCCGGCAGTCCGGCTTCGGCCAGACACTTGTCTATCCACGGCCGAAGAGGCTGGCCGTCAGCAGGTCCATGGTCGGCCAAGCGCAGACAGGCGAGATTTATGCGGCCGACCGACAGAAACGGCGACGCCCGATCGACCTCATCCAAGCGGTCTATGTCGACAAGAAGCGAAAAGATCCGATAAGCGAAGCGGTGTCCGACCGGCTTCAGCCGCGCGTGCATGACCTCCGCGCGGCACAGGCTCACCGCCGCCTCCGGCGGAGATCCGTTTTCAGCGACGCTCGTGGCCACGCGGGCATGCATCATTCCGCGGCTTCCGCGAGCATCGGCCGAGAGGCCCGCCATGGTATGACGCCGCCAAGCTTTTCCGCGACGGCGAAGCCCGAGGCGGCACCGTCCTCATGGAAGCCGTAGCCTGTCCAGGCACCGCAGAACCACGTGTTGCGGTGGCCTTGGATGGCGGCAAGCCTTGCATGCGCGGAGATTGCCGCGCGATCATATTGTGGATGATCGTAAGCAAAGCGCGCGAAGACGGTCTCCGGCCGGGGCTCGAACGGCGGGTTCAGCGACACAAACAGCGGCATCGAATTGTCGATGCCCTGCAGCGCATTCATCCAATAGGTCACGGCGATTTCCGCCGAGGTGTCGGGGCGGGAGGGATAAGTCAACACATTCCAGGCTGCCCAGGCGCCCTTGCGTTTGGGCATCAGAGTCTGGTCGCGGTGGAGCACGGCGACGTTGGGCCGATAGCGAACGGCGTCGAGCACGGCGCGCTCCTCGGCGGAAGCGTCACCCAGCATCGCGAGCGTTTCATCAGTGTGGGAGGCCAGGATCACATGGTCGAAACTTTCGCTCGCGCCATTTCGGTCCGTCACGTTGACGTGGCCGCCGGTTCGCTCGATATGGACCACTTCGCATCCGAGCCTAATCTTGTCGCGAAACGGCGCAACCAGTCGATCAACATAGTTGCGGCTTCCGCCCTTCACGGTGCGCCAAGCGGGACGCTTGCGATGGATAAGGCGATGATTTGCAAAAAACGCGACAAAGGAATGAGCCGGGAAGCGAAGCATCTGGTCAAGCGGGGTCGACCAGATCGCCGCGCCCATGGGAACGATATAGTCGGACACGAACCGCCCTCGAAAGCCGCGCTTTTCGAGCCAGTCTCCAAAGGGCTGCTCGACGAGCCCGCCTGCCGCATGTTCCGCGATCGCAATGCGATTGAAGCGCATGATCTCGCGCAGCATCCACAGATGAGAAGGCGAAAAGATGCTGCGCTTCATCGCGAACAGTCCAGACAGCAGCGGCTCGCCGCCTTTCCATTCCCGCCGCCCGCCATCGACCGAAACCGCGAAACTCATATCGCTCAGGGTCGTTTCTATCCCAAGGTGGGCGAACAGCGCGGTCAGGTTTGGATAGTTCAGTTCGTTGTAGACAATGAACCCCGTATCGACCGACACCGGCCGGCCGTCATAGTCGATATCGACCGTTTGGGCATGGCCGCCGATGCGGGGCTCCTTCTCATAGACAACCAGATCATGCTGACCGCTGAGCGCCCAGGCCGCTGCATTTCCGGCAATACCGGTACCGATAACGGCAATACGCATGCCGATAGACCCTTCTGTCAGGTTACGTAAGCCGCGTCGCCCTTAAGCGGAGTTCGCGGTATTGGTGGGCGATTTCAGACTTTCGAATGCGGCGAGGGCCCGATCTCGACCGTGGGCTAGGTCAACGATCGGATATGGATAGTCCTGCCCGAGAGTAACACCGGCGGCAACAAGGATGTTGCTCGGTGCCTCCCAGGGGCGATGAATATAGGCGGCGGGTAGACGCGCCAATTCGGGCACGAACCGACGGACATAGCCACCGTCTGTATCGAATTTTTCGCCCTGAAGCACCGGATTGAACACCCGAAAGTAAGGGGCGGCGTCCGCTCCCGATCCCGCCACCCATTGCCAGCTTGCCGCATTATTCGCCGGATCCGCGTCAAGCAACGTATCCCAGAACCAGCGCTCGCCGATCCGCCAATCCTGCAGCAGATGCTTCACCAGGAACGACCCGACGATCATTCGGACGCGATTATGCATCCAGCCGGTCGACCAAAGCTCGCGCATGCCGGCGTCGACGAGCGGAATCCCCGTTTTGCCGCGTCGCCAGGCGGCCACGGCCGCGTCGTCCTCGCTCCATGGGAAACTATCGAAGCGAGATTGGAAATTGTTCGTCGCGAGATCTGGCCAGTGATGAAGCAGATGATAGGAGAATTCGCGCCAACCGATTTCGGAGAGAAACTTTTCGGCATGGCGATGATGGTTGGGCTCTTGGTCCGCGACCATTCGGGTCGCGTGCCAGATCTGGAATGGCGAGATCTCGCCGAAAGCCAGATGCGGCGACAAACGAGATGTCGACTGGTGGCCCGGACGATCACGGTCCTCGGCATAGTGCCCGATCCCGTCGGCGAGAAATGTTTCAATCTTCGCGCGCCCGCCCGCCTCGCCGGGCGTCCAGCTTTGAAAAAAAGCCGCCGCCCAGTTCGGGCTCGTCGGCGAAAGCGACCAGTCCTCGAGCTTGTCGCTCGCGACCGGCACAGCGGGAGCCGTCAGCCTTTTGGGCGCGGCAAGCGGAGCTCGGGGCGCACCCGTCGCGATCGCCGCTCGCCAAAACGGGCTATAGACGCGAAAAGGTTCGCCGGCTCGTGAACGGACCGTCCAAGGCTCGAACAGAAGATTCGCCTGGAAGCTCGAAACGGAGAGTCCGCGTGCGCGTAGGGAAAGCTTCAGCGCCGCATCGATGGCGATCCCGGCTGCATCATACCGCCGATTCCAGCAGACAGCCCCGGCCGATGTCGCGGTTACGACTTCATCCAAGACCCGGGCGCTCGGGCCCCGCCTCAGGACCAAGGAGCCGCCGATTGTCTTCAGGTCCTGGTCAAGGCCGCGGAGCGAATTCTCCAGCCACCAGCGACTGGCGGAGCCAAGAGATCGAAGCCCTGACGATCCGTCGTCGAGAATGTAGAGCACCACCAAGGGGCGCCCAGACTGAACAGCATGCGTGATCGCGGGATTGTCCGCCAGTCGCAGATCAGAGCGCAGCCAAACGACGATCGGATTGTCGTTTGATCCACCTGTAGACATCGCCACCATCTGATCTTGTACCGATATTGACCGAACCTGAGGACTTTACGCGGGCGTGGCGATATCGGATCAGACCTTTTCCTCGGCAGTAATCGCGAGTACGGCTTGGATCATGGCGGCTGCGTCGGCGCCGTCGGCGATCCTGGTAACAGCACGCCCGCGATGGAAGACGACGGTTGCCGGCAATTTGTCGATCTCGAACCGGCGCGCAATCGCCGAATGGGTTTCGACATCGATCATGAAAATCCGTCCCATCGGCTCAACGAATGGCGCGGCTTTGTTCAAAATCTCGGATAGCCCTTTCTGATCGGGGTCACACCGCGAAAGTCCAACGAGCAGCGGAACGTCCGATCGCTCCATTTGTCTCCAGAACTGTTCTTCGTTGATTTCGGTGCAGCGGCCTTCAAAGATTACACGGCGACAGGTGCTGCAGCGGGGCTCTCGATTGCGGTCACGCATATCGACCCGTTGGACGCCGTCGCATGATGCGCACACAAAATGAATGTATTTTGGCATCCTGTCGGAACTCATGATGAACATTATGATTGGATTTTTACTATATATATAAAACTGAAAAATATGTTAAGCGGTCATGTGTGAGTTCAAATATTTGCAAGCACCTTTAAACAATTTGCCGATCAAAGTATATAATAAAATGAATGCAATTGGAAACTTCAAAGTAGCTCCATTGTGTTGGATAGACCCAGATCAGAGAGCTTAAGCTTCCATTTCCAATTGGTTCCCTTGCCACGGTCACGGCCTGAAAGCTTGACCGCACGTTCCTCGGTGTCGAGAAGATGGACTTGCGGCGAATGGGGAACTGAGGCAAAAGCGAGCGTCGATCGCGGATTAGAGCAGCGATCGAGACGTGCGGTCGCTCAAGCAATTGCGATTTGTTCAACCGTATCAAGCGATTGGTCATCTATGCGGATAACGCGGGCGATCATTGCTCTTCATTCGGCAGGGCGGTTAGCTCAGCGGTAGAGCGACGGTTTTACACGCCGTTGGTCGGGGGTTCGATCCCCTCACCGCCCACCATTTGAACTGACGGTTCACGACGGCGGCGTCTCCAACCGCAAGTCCGGTCGGCCAAGCCATGCGCGGCTGAATTCGGCGCGAACTCATGACGCAAACGATAAAGGACACAAAACGGATCTTTCGTTTGGCGTGAACCTTCGTTTTGACGAGGCCGAAATTCAAAATTTTCAGCACCCTCGACATCTTTCGCGAGAACGATTTCTCAATTCTTGCTTGTAAAGACGTGACTACACGTTGGAGTAGTTCACCCTAAGTTCTGAAAAGAAAGACCAATTGGTCAACACTACCGACCTCAGCAATTCGAAAGTGCATCCAAGGATATCAAATAATACTTACGACATCATACGTTGAAGTAACCTAGGATAGTATACATATCTCGATTATTTGACAATATTTTAAACATCTCATACGCAAAGATGTGATTGAGAATCCTGGTGACTAACGAAATGCGGTACATGTTTATGGTTTTTGCTTGTTGTTTAGCGGTAATTCCAAAATCAGGAACGGCGCAGACGGCTGGACAACTGACGTCACGTACATTTAAGCCAGACTCGTTGCAGGCGAGTGAGGCGATTGCTATCGAGGCCCCGGAGTCCTATGAGGCCACCCCGAACGGGCCGCAAACCTTGATCAGACTGGCGGGGATGGTTCTTGATGGCGCCCCGCCGACGCCGGCAACGCAAGTCGATAGCATTCGAGAGCGGCTTCTGGCTGGCCCCGTGTCGGGAGCCGATATCGTTCGAGCAGCACGAGCACTCGAACGCAGCTATAGCGCCGACGGGTTCGTCTTCGTCCGCGTCATTCTTCCCCCGCAAACCCTCACCGACGGCGCCACGCTTCGATTCGAAGTGGTCGACGGGTTTATTGACCAGATTGACCTTGAAAAAGTTCCCGTCGCTGTTCGCGCTCGAGTGGAGGCAGTTGTCGCGTCACTCAAGGGGCGACGCGGGTTGACGAAGGTCGATATCGAACGCCGCCTTCTCTTGGCCGGACAGACCCCGGGGCTCATCCTGCGATCGACGCTCGCACCCGGAGGCGCCCATGGCGCGACGACGCTGGTACTCGAGGGCTCCCATCGGCCGCTCGGCGGCTTTGCCCGCGTCGACAATACGCCTTCGCAGGCGATGGGTCGGCTCGATTTCGGCTTTGGGATCGACGCGAATGCCATCTTCGGCATCGGCGATCTGACTTATCTCAGGGCGTCCGGTTTTGCCGGCGACCGTTTCGAGGCCTTCTTCGCGGACAGGCCGCGCAGCCGGTCGCTCGCGGCCGGCGTCGTTGTGCCACTCAATGACGATGGACTTTCTTTGAATATCGAAATCGCCAATTCCCGCGTCACACCGGAAAATGGGTTTGTCCAAACACAAAGCGAGTTCGAGAGACTGTCACTGCGCCTTCGTCAGGCCCTCGCCCTCACGCGGGCGGGGACGCTCGATGTCGAGGCGTCGTTCGACATCGCGCGTGAGGAGCAATGGCTCCTGCCGGACGGTGGCGGCCGCGATCCGCTCTCGCTCGATCGGACACGCGTGGCGAGGTTATCTCTCGATGGATCTCTCATACCGAGTTGGGGAGGCGTTTTCACATGGCGCGCGACGGCCTCCTTCGGCTTGCCAGGTCTCGGCGCGCGATCGGCCGTGGATGCCTTGCCGAGCCTCCCACTGTCGCGCGAGGGGGCTGATTCTGTCTTTCAGAAGGTCGAAGCAACGGCCGACTATGCCCGATCGGTGGCCGAAAACTTAGCCATCGATCTAAGGGCTCGGGTGCAGCATGCCTTTGGCGATCCACTTCTGCGATCCGAGCAAATCGGTATCACCTCATCGAGCGGGCTTTCGACATTCGATGCCGGCTCGATGAGCGGCGACGCCGGATGGGTCTTGCGTGGCGAGATTTCCGCGCCTCAAGTCTTCATGAACGGTGAGATCTTCTCGCAGCTGCTTCCCTACGCCTTTGCCGCGGTCGGCGCGGTTTACGTTGCTCGGCCAACAAGCCTGGAGAGATCGCATACCGCCGGGACGTCTTTTGGCGTCGGTGTGAGGTTGATGGCCTCCGGTAATCAAATGGATCCGAGCACCACCTTTGCGATCGAGTTCGGGCGGCAACATCGCTCTGATCGGGCGATGTCATCGCATCGGATTACCTTTACGGCGGCCACCCGCTTCTAGATAAATGAATTAAAGAAAATTACTTAAGTCATTGAAATCCTGAGATATAACTCGTTGTACCGACCTATTCGGTGCCTTTGAGAAGCTTATCGAGATGCGTTAACGACCTCAGTGAGTTGCTTATGTCCAATCTTCGTCGTCTATCGTTAGCTTTGCTTGCAACCACTGCCCTCACCGGTTTTCCCGAGGCTCGCGCCGATCCTTTACCCAGCGGGCCATCGGTCGCAGCCGGGTCCGTCTCGATCCAGCGCACCGGGACGAACGCGTTGACCATCCATCAGTCGAGCGCCAATGCGGTCGTCAACTGGCGGGATTTCTCGATTGCGGCCGATGCGCGTGTGGTTGTCGATCAACCATCCGCGCAATCGATCTTGCTCAACCGCGTTAACGGCTCGGCGACGTCGACGATCGCGGGCCAACTCTCGGCGAATGGCCACGTCTATCTCGTCAATCCAAATGGCATCGTGATTACCAAAACCGGGATCATCGATACCGGCGCCTTCGTCGCTTCGACGCTCGACATTACCGACCGAGATTTAGCTGCAGGTCGATTAAGCTTCACCGGTAAGGGGCAGTCAGCCGCGATCACCAATGCCGGAACGATCGAGATCCGCCAGGGCGGTTACGCGGCCTTGCTCGCGGGCGCCGTCGACAATTCCGGAACAATTTCGGTGCCGGCCGGACGGGTAGGGCTTGCGTCGGGCGAAGCGATCACTCTTGATCCCACGGGCGACGGTTTTCTGCAGGTCGCCATCCCGACGATCGGATCGTCCCGGAAAGCCCTCGTTGAGCATTCCGGCAGAATCCGCGCCGATGGTGGCCGCGTCGAGATCAAGGCTGCCGCGGCGCGTTCGCTGGCGCGCGAGGCCATCAATCTTTCCGGCAGCGTCGAGGCGCGAACCATTTCCTCCGGGCCTGGCGTGATCGTGATCGGTGGCGGCGAAGGCGCCGTTGGCGTTTCCGGCCGCCTCAACGCGGCGGTTTCCAACTCTGGCCGATTGGCGTCAAACAGCGGCAAAGGTGGCGCGATCACCGTCACCGGACGCGTGATCGAACTTAAGGGCGCTGAGTTGAACGCATCTGGCGCCACGCGTGGCGGCTCCATCCGGGTTGGCGGCGACTGGCAGGGCAGGGGCACGCTTCAAACGGCCGAAGCCGTCGCTGTCGATCAGAATAGTCGCATCGTCGCGGATGCCGCTCGTACCGGTTTCGGCGGCGACGTGGTGATCTGGTCGAACTCTTCGACAAGATTCGCCGGAACGATTTCTGCTCGAGGATTTAGCGGAGGTGGCGAGGCGGAGGTTTCGTCCAAGGGAATTCTCGACTTTACCGGATTTGCGGATCTAAGAGGATCGAACGGCCCGGCCGGCCGCCTCTTGCTTGATCCCGAGGACATCGTGATCGCGGCGGCGAACCCTGGTGGTTCTGCATCCTTTGTGTCTACCGCGACGCTTCAGAGCCAACTCGCGGCCGCCAGCGTCACGATTCAGACGTCGGCATCGGGAACCGGCAATGGCGACATAACAGTTTCAGATCCGGTTTCCTGGAGCGCCAACAATAACCTGAAGCTTAGCGCGCATCGGACTATCAACGTCAATGCGGCGATAGCCACGAGCGGAACGGGCGGAATTTCTCTGCGTGCCGATTCCAACGGCTCCGGGACAGGCACGGTCGCATTCGGCGGCGCGGGCAGCTTAAATCTCAATGGTGGCGGTGCGTCGATCTATTACAATCCGACCTTAGCCGGCGGCGGCGCCCAGGATTCGGCGAGCGTCAACGCCGTGAGCTACCTCAACCCGACCAACTACTCGGCAAAAGTTACTGGCGGCACGTTGACGGCCTCGATGCTCGTCAACACGGTCTACGATCTGCAAAACATTCTGAATGCCAGTGACGGGCAATTCGCCCTTGGAAAATCAATCGATGCAAGCTTGACGTCGACTTGGAACGCCGGCGCCGGCTTCGCACCGTTGCTACTGGTAGACAATGCCATTTTAGACGGGTTAAACCATACCATCAGCGGCCTTACAATTAACACGCCTCTATCGGCATTCGTAGGCCTCGTTGCCGTGAGCTCCTCCATAAGTTCGCCGATTAAAATAAAGAATCTTGGCCTCGTGGGCGGCTCCATCACCGGTAACAACTTTACCGGTGCCCTAATCGGCCACAATAATGGTGCCGTGGTTTCAAACGTCTACTCAACAGCTGCCGTTACTGGAACGAGCAACGTCGGCGGCTTGATTGGATATAATTTTTCAACGCTGACGAACACTTTCGCATCGGGTTCAGTTTCCGGCACCTCGGCAGTCGGTGGATTGGTCGGATACAATGCGGGCACCATCGCGAATGCTTACGCCAAGGGTATGGTAACCGGCCCAAATTACACGGGCGGGCTCGCAGGTCGTAATACTGGTTCTATTACCAACGCCTATGCCGAAGGTTCGGTCAGCGGTACCAGTCGGATCGGCGGGCTCATTGGTGAGAGCACAGGCACCGTTAGCAATACCTATTCGCGTGGCGCCGTCACTGGAACGACGAATGTCGGCGGCCTCATCGGAATTAGACCCAGTGGGACCGTATCAAACTCTTATTGGAACACGACCACATCCGGCAGGGCGACGTCCCCCGGCGGCGGGACCGGCCGCACCACCACTCAGATGCAAGACATTACGACGTACTCCACGATCTTTTCGGGCTGGGATTTCGTCAATACGTGGGCCCCGCCCAATACCGCAGCCCAAGGCGGAACCGCATTTTATCCCCAACTCTACGCGACCTCTCCCGTGATCGCCTTGAAAGGCACCTCCACGGTGACGTTCGGACCGTCGGCACAGTCCTCGCTCGCGGTCTTAGGGGGTGTCTTGACAGGAAGTGTTCCCGCTTATGTTTTCGGCCCATCGGGCGACGCGGTCAGCCCACCGACACTGGCAACTCATACCATAACCGATACGTTTAGCCTCGGAACGAGCACCGGCGGCTATCGCAAGGTTGGGACCTACACGGTCGGCGCCCAGGCATCGACGGTGACGAGTACCCTCGGGCAAAGTTACCGGACCATCGTCGTGCCGGGCACGCTAACAATATCCAAACGCGCCCTAACGGTTTCGGCCACTGGCCAAAACAAGACCTACGATCGCGCAACGACGGCCTTGGTCACCCTCTCGAACGATCGCCCGACCGGCGATGTCCTGACCATGGGATACACAACCGCCATTTTCGCAAGTGCTGCGGCAGGCTCCGGCAAAACGATCTCGGTATCGAGGATCACGGCCGGGGGCGCTGATTTTGGCAATTACACACTCGCAAACACCACCGCGTCAGCCATCGCAACCATCACGCCGAAGGCGATCACGGTGACGGCGACCGGCCAGAACAAGATCTACGACGGCGGCCTCGCGGCGACCGTCACGCTGTCCGGCTCGGGCGTGATTTCGGGGGATGCGGTGTCTTTCAGTGCCACCTCGGCAACCTTTAATGATCAGCATGCCGGGCAGATCAAGCCGATTGCGGTCCTCGGGCTCCAAATGTCGGGGGGCGATGCCGCGAACTATAGCCTTACGGGGACGTCGACAACCACGACAGCTACGATCGACCGGCGCAACGCCGATGTGATTGCGGCTCACGCCCGCAAGCAATTTGGTGACGTCGACCCGCAATTGACCACGCGCTTCGCCGGAGTCGGCCTCGTAAACGGGGATACATTGACGGGCGCGGTTCAGCGGGAGCCCGGCGAAGGGTTTGGAACTTATGAGATCCTGCAGGGGACGCTTGCTCTATCGCCAGACTACGTGATGACGTTTCACCCGGGGATTTTCAGCATCGTCGGGCTGCCGCAAGGTGAAATCGCCTCGCAGACGCAGATAACGCATGCCAAGGCGATGGCGCGGCCGGTACGGGTGGACGATCAGGTGATCTTGATGCTGGACCCCGCTCAGCCGAACGGGTGGCTACCCGGCACGGTCGCGCCGTCGGCCGAGCACGGGCGTCCGGCGGAAGGAACGGTGGCGGCATGCGACGAAGACCCGGCTTCGCAATGCGGTTCGACGCAATAACCGATGCTCATCACAGGTCGATCCTGGACGGAGGGTCTACGATTGTTTCAGCGCCTTGGCGCATCAAGCCGCGCCCAGCATCATTTGTCCTCAACCCGGACAAGGCATTGACAGGGTGGGGCGCGGTCGCCATAAGAGCGCCCGCACCGGGATGACGCGGTCAGCGTCAATCTCGGTGGAGTTCGGGCCTTCGCGGTCCAGGCGGGGGAATGTCCCGAGTGGCAAAGGGGGCGGACTGTAAATCCGCTGGCTAAGCCTTCGTAGGTTCGAGTCCTACTTCCCCCACCAGCCTTCGCTCTGCGAGCCTCGGCTCGGCAAGCCTGACTGGTTTTGAATGTATCTACCAGCCCTCATCACTACCCGCATTTTGAACATTTCTGGTCGATCATCGGACCTGTGAATAGAGCGACGTCTGGTCCGACGCGAACGGATCGCGCGCGGGTCTTGCGCATTCGGGCGGGGCAGGGCATATCTCCGCTCACGCGGGTATAGCTCAATGGTAGAGCAGCAGCCTTCCAAGCTGAATACGCGGGTTCGATTCCCGCTACCCGCTCGGAATTGCAGTGAAAATCATGATTAATGGCCGACCGATGCTTGCACCGTCGCCGGCTTTGGCGGTGGGGGTCGAATTCAATGACGATCAGCAGAGTCGGCGCGGGCAACCGCATGAGCAAGGCCGTCATCCACGGCGATAAGGTCTATCTCGCGGGCCTCACCGCGGACGCGGTGGCCGGCGGATCGGTCAAGGCTCAGACCGCCGAAATCCTCGGCATGATCGACGCGATCCTGGCCGAGGCAGGAAGCGACAAGACGCGCATTCTGAAGGCGAATATCTGGCTGACGGACATCTCGACTTGGTCGCAGATGAACGAGATCTGGGATGCTTGGGTCGTTCCAGGTCAGACCCCTGCCCGTGCCACGGTCGAAGCAAAACTCGCGGCTCCCGGCCTCGATGTTGAAATCATGGTCGAAGCCGCCATCTAAAGGGCGCGCTCGCTGCCGCCTGACCAAGTCTGCGAAAGGGACTTGAACCTTTTCGCGAAACCCACTATCCGGACGCCCTGTTTGTTCCCGGCCTGGGCCGGACTCCTGCGAGGATTGGACCAAGATGGCCAAAGAGAAATTCAACCGCGACAAGCCGCACTGCAACATCGGGACGATTGGTCACGTCGACCATGGGAAGACGTCTTTGACGGCGGCGATCACGAAGGTGCTCGCGGAGTCTGGCG
>JBEINZ010000187.1:0-6408 GCA_040377825.1 Hyphomicrobiales bacterium
CGCAACCCCATTCGGAATTCCGTCTCGTGCGTTTGCTGAAATCGGTGGAGTGCGGAGCGATAAGTTGGCTGCCGGGTCGAGGCGGCCTTGCTCTTTCAGTATCTGCTCAAGGCGCATCGTCAAGCGTGGCTCGGCGAGGGTGGTGAAGGCATTGCCCTTCATGTCCCATTGCTCCAACCCACCAACGACAACGGATCGGGTTGGCAAGTCGATCATCGCGCCGGGGCCGAAGGTAGATATCAGTTGGCTGAGCCGCTGGGCGTTCTTTGTCATGACAAGTCATCCGCATTCGCGATTGTGTTCCCATGAGGGTCCTTGACCTTCAAAGCGACGTTCGCTTCCACGTCCCGCATTGAACGCCCTGCGATAAACTGGCGATGCGGGGCGGCCAGGTTTCCGATCTCTGGCTCAAGAGGCATGTGAAGAAGCCGATGCGGGCTTTTCTTCTTCGCATACGCAAATGAATTCCCGCCGGCGGCTTGCTCATCCGCAGTGTCGATCCAGGCGTCGAGAATGTCGTCGATCAACTTCGCTAGTGCTGCTCGCCCGCCAGCAATCATCTTCTCTGGTGCTCGGCTTACGATCGTGTCGCGAACAAGGCCGCGAATCCCGAGATTGTTCTTGAGTTCATTGACCGCGGCGTCAGGTGTCAGCGTTGCGTCGATATGGCGTGCCGCAGCGACAACAACCGCAGCCAACGCACGATCAAGTGCCCGCGCCGCCCAAGGCGTTACGCTCGTCGCTTCAACAGCACGGTAGAAAGTACGATGGAATTGCCCGAATTGTTCGAAATGCATGCGATCGCGTGGCTTATGCAGGTTCAGCACCGCTAGAACGATACCGGGCCGGGTGTGGTCTCGACCGACACGGCTAGTTGCCTGGATGTATTCCGCAGCGGTCTTTGGCTGGCCTTGCACGACCATAAGTCCGAGACGGGTGATGTCGAGACCAACCGATATCATGTTGGTGGCAAGGGCGATGTCGACCGTCTCTGCGTCCCGACCGAAGACAGCCTCGAGACGCTGCTTCGCCTTCGCCACCTCGTCAGTTGAAACGCGAGAGGTAAGCTCCATCGGTTCCTTGATACGGCGGTCAGCAAAAGGGCTATCGACCGGGTCCACCCTTTGGCGTTGGGAGCCGTAGCGAGCTGCGCGATCACGAACTTCATCCTCGACAATTCGGCGCGCGCCGCCCAACTCGCGCAATGCGTTGAAATAGCAAAGTGCTGTCATGAAGGGATCGGCTGGGTTCATGCCCTTCACATCGGAAGGAACATTTGCGTCATATGCCGCCTGAGCCGCCGCAACGAGGGTCGTCAAGGAACGCAGGAAGACAAGTTTTGGACCGCGCCCTTGGGCAGCAATACCGAGATAGAGTCTGGCTGCATTGGTGCTGGACGGAACCGTGTGCGCAAAGAAACTGTCGATGCGATCAACTCCAGGTGGCGGGAAGATGCTTGTATTGTTGCGATCAAACAACGCTGAGATTTGATCGGCTGCGCGCCTGACTGTTGCGGTCGAAGCCACAATCTTGGGACGAATGCGCGTTTCGCCAGAACCGCGGGAGGCAAGCTGATCGATTGCCGCCTCATAAAGACCGGCGACTGTGCCAAGCGGGCCTGCGATGAGATGCAATTCGTCCTGAATGATGAGATCAGGCGGATCGAGCGACCAACCATTGCCTAGCGGGCTTCCAAGGCCAGGCTCCGCGGCTCCAAAAAAGCCCACATCAGTCTGAAATCTGCCGACGTGCCCGAAAAATGCGCCGGTTTCCCCGACCCACGGGAGCGCCGCGAACTTATCGACTGTGGCGATCAAAAACGCTGGCAGGCGGCGATAGATCGGCTCATCGACGGTCAGGACGGGCAACGGCCTGTTACGGCTGAAGTCACAACCCGTGTTGACGCAACGGATCTCGAGATTGGTCGGCGCGTGCATGTTCGGGGTGCATGAAAACGAAGACGGTTTGAATTCCGTCCCGCACCACGGGCAAGCCTTCAATGGTGCGGGCGCACGCTTGTCACGGCCACTCTGATAACGTCGCACGCGCCCGACCGCGGTCGTTTCATCTGAATTGCCTTTGCCGCCGAGCTTATTAGGCGAGGCGTCCGAGCCGACCCACAAGCCGATTTCGATCGGCCAGTCACCAAGCAACCGCCGGCCTTTATCATCGACGTTCTTGGCGTCGGTGCGCATGAGTTCGAGCGCGCAAACAACGCCGGCCGCGCGGGCGAGCTGATCCAAGGTAAGAAGGCGCAGGGTGTAACGCATAATCACGGCGACACCGGCGCCAAGCACGCCAGAGCCGCCAAGCCGTCGATAGGAGATGACGAGCGCCGCAAGACCGAGATACGCCTCGGTCTTGCCGCCACCGGTGGGGAAGAACAGGAGATCCGCCGTCTCACGATCGACATGGCGACGATCAACCAGACCAGCTAGATTGAGCAGCACGAAGGCGAGCTGGAATGGGCGCCACTGCGGCTCAGTTAGGGAGGCAGGATCGCCTGTTGCTCCCGCCACACGGCGACGAGCCGCCATTGCCACCGCGAGGTTCATGAAGCGAAAGGCTGTCCGCGCCTTTGAATCTTTGGCGAGCAGCTCGATGCCTGTTGTGATCCGGTCTTTCGCCTTTTCCATGTCGGCGATCAGGCGCTCGGCGGTTTCCTTGCGCCTTGCGGGCAAACCGCCGAGCTTTCCCCGCTCGGCATTGATCCATGCGCCATAGAGGGCCGGCAGATCGGCAAGCGCGGCCCTCAGCCCCCTGCCATCGCCTTCGGCTTGTTGCGCCAGCGATTCCATTCCGAACGTGACGCGCGCCTTCAAATCGGCATCTTCATTGGGCGCGACACGTTCGACTTCGGCCGATGGCAGAGGGTCCGTCCAAACGCATTTAACGAGTTGGCCGATGCCTTCCGCCGCCTCCCACCCCGCAGCGGCGTTGCGACCTACAGCCCATTCATTGAGATCGCGATAGTGCAGATCGGCGATCCGTAAATCCCAATCCTGGGCACGATAGCCGGACAGATCGCGACGAGGCCGAAATCCGCCTTCCGAAACGAGTTCCAGCCGCGCCTGAAAGGCATAACTGATGTCGGTATAGAAGCGGTGCACCGTCGCGCGACGATTGACGAGAAACACCGTCAGTGCGCGCACGCGCTCGATCTGCCCATCCGGCGTTTCGTAGCTGAACAGGCGCGAATGCGTTTCGAGGACGAGGCCACCGCCGCGCCTTTGCTCGGCAGCGCTTTCGGGCACGACGATCCGGTTGCCGCGACCGTCCTTCACCGGCAGCGTAACGAAACGTTCCTTTGCGCTGCGCACCCAATCGACAATCGGCCGCTCGACGCGCTTTTTCTTGCCGTCTCCGTCAACTTCTTCGGCCTTAGGTTCGGGAAGAAGCACCTCCTCGGGCAGACGCGGTTCGGTACGATAGTCGCCCCATGACACCCGCGCCGCGATCTCGGTGACACCGGGATCAAGCAGCACCGTTAGACCGATCGACGATGGCAAGAAGCGCCTTCGCGTTACGGGCGCTTCCGGTTCTTCATTGTCGGCAGCGGCGCCGTTCGAGCCGTCTGCATCGGGCTCCTCGACATCAAGTTCCATTTCCTCCTGCGCGGAGGGATCGACGTCATCGTCGTCACCATCCAGGCCGAGCGGGTCTTCGGCAGGAGCGATGAAGCCGGCGAGATACCAGCGTGACGGATTTTCGTTCAAGCGCTCGGCTGCTAGATCGGCATCCTGCGGGCCGGGACCGATCAGGTCGCGGCGGAAAACGTTGACGATCTGGGCGCGCACTTCCTCTGACGTTTTCATGACCGCCCGAATCCTTCCGACATGAAAAGTTCGCCCAGCAGCTTGTCGAGCCACTTGGCGGTGTAGGCGGGCTTGAGCGCCTCCTTCGGGCGATGGCCGGCGTCCGACAGCAAGGTTTCCAGTGCTATCAGCCGATCCTTCAATCCCAGCCGCACGCCGAAGCGCATGCTGGCCTTGTCCGGGCCGCACAGAACCCACGCATCGCTGCGCGTGAGCGCATGCGCCCACAGGGATCGCTCGCCCACGTCCAGCGCGATATCAGGCGCACGCACCGCGACGACAGCACGCTGGGCGTCGATCACCGGATGGATCGCCTTGAGGCTTGCCCGAAGCTCCGCGGCATCGATTTGCATTTCAGGGCTGCGGCGCTGATAGCCGGTCTGCGTCTCGATGATGCAATCCTCAACGGTCTCCACGGCATAGCCTCCGCTGAGCGCGCGCCACGAACCCACCCGGAAGCTTTCCAGAATGGCGTTGGTATCGACCAGAACAGGGCCGCGATGGCGCGCCATAGCCCCTCACAATTCGAGCGGGGAAGGAACCCCGTGCATTGCGAAGAGGTCGCCAAGGTCATCGACCGTAAGATCGACCAGACCCGCCGCTCGCCTTGCCGAAACGCGGCCCTGGTCGACGGCGAGCGCGATCACCTCCATGAACGGCTTCGAAAACAGCGGCGGCATCAGCACCTGTGCCGCATCACGGCCATTGTTTCGTAACGCCGCGTCGGGCAGCGCGCGTGCCGCCGCCGGCTTCAGACGGTCGAGCGCCACGAGCCGCCACTTCAGTGCGGAAGCCGTCACCAACAGCGCATCGGCTGCCGCGTTCAGCCGAGCCGGAAGCTCACCCGCGGGGATCGCTGCCCAATCGCCGAAGCCATCGAGAACAGCAGCAGGCATCAGCACGGCCGAGGCGAAATTGTTCGCCAGCTGCTCCACACGGTTGCCGCCGGTTTCGCGCGCCTCTTCCGAATGTTCGGGCGGCATCGCGTCCCAGGTGAGGATATGGAACAGTTCATGCGCCAAGTCGAAATGACGGCGACCGACGACCTCGTGGCGATTGATCAGCACCACATCGAGTTCCGGCAAGCGGCAGGCCGCGCCGGAAATCCCGTCGAAGGCATCGACGTGCAAGACGAGGATGCCAAGCTCACGCTCCATCACTTCGGCGAGGCGAGCGGCGGGCACGTCGCCGAGCTTGAATTCCGTAACGAAGCGCTCGCCCGCTTCCATGGCGTCCTCGAAGCGCGAATTCTTGTGCAGGCTGAGCGCGCGGCGCAGCAGGGGCGAGGCGCGGCCCACCTGCGGGGCGATGGCCCGGAACGCGGCGATCCAGCGCCCGGCGCTGCGCTCATAAGCGTTGAGTTTCAGAGGCCCGACATTGGTCTGCCGCCAAGAAAACCGCCCCTCGCCAACCAGCAGGAAGGGATCGGTGAAATAGTCGAGCGTCGCGCCGAGCTTTTCTACCGCGATCACCAATTCCTCGGCGGTGACGCGGCGCTCGCCGGTCTCGATGGCCGAAACCGTCTGGCGGTCCTTGAAGCCGAACAGACGCGCGAGATCGTCCTGGCTGAGCTTTCGCTCTTCGCGCAGCGCCTTGATCCGCGGTCCGATGAAATTGGCCGACATGGGGAACCTCCGGAAGGCCGATGTAATCTTGCAAATCGATTATTGCAAGAAAATCTTGCAAACGGCTTAAGAGGCCGGTTGGGCTATGCAGCCTCTCCGATCCCATTGTTGGTCTGCTGGCGTTGGTCGTCGGTTTGGTCCGTCATGTGCTCACAGAACGTCCGCGCGAGATGGACGCCAATGCGGCGCATATCCTGTTCTGTGAGAATAATTTCGCCCTTCCAAGCCAAGAGCGAGAGTGCCTGCTCGCGGCCCTCCACGAGGATTGATCGCTGTGGCGATCGGCGCACCACCTCCACTTTGAAGCGATAGCCGATGAGCCTCTGACCGTCATTTTCGGCAACCACGCAGCGGTCATCCGCATGGGCGACCGCATTTCGTAACGCGATCAAAAACGGCTCAATTGGCCAGCTGGCAACGTCTTCGGCATCAACTGGCCGGACGACGTTCAAATGCCGTGCATGACCGTGATGCTCTCCAAGCGGCATCAGCCAAGGCTCATCGGACACGATTTGCCTTTGAAGAAAGCGCTGAAACCTCCTTCCCCTGCCATCGCCCTTCCGCATGCGCTGCATCGTCCAGCACAGGATATGCGTGAACAGCGCGTAGGACTGCGTGATGTTGAAGATCTGATGCCGGTCACCTTCCAGCATCTGCGCCATGCGATAAACCACGGCCCAGTCAGCATCTGTCGCGGGAATAGCACCCATTCACTGTCTCCTTATTCTTCCCCGTTCTCGATCTCTTCATCATCCCCTTCATCCGCCGCCACCAGCCCGGCGGCGCGCTCTTCGGCGGCGCGGGGGGCGTTGAGAGCGAGGAGGCGGGCGAGGACTTCGTCCTTGAAGTCGGACGGCCAGTCGAGGCGGGTCTTGGGCGTCTTGCCCTCGTCGGCTTCCTGCTCGATGAACTCGGGCGCGGCGCGGTCGGCCAGATCGTCCCAGAAATAGGCGCGCAGAACTGCGACA